>JAMPXK010000002.1 GCA_023701245.1 Elusimicrobiales bacterium
CCGGCCCCGACGCCGCCCGCGTTACGGTTGAGGATACCGGCCCCGGCATAGCCGCGGGCCACCTGCCGCACATCTTCGAACGCTTCTACCGCGCCGACAAAGCTCGTTCGCGCGAACTGGGGGGGACCGGCCTTGGCCTCTCCATAGTCAAGCACCTGGTGGAGCTGCACGGCGGCGCCGTGGGCGTGGACAGCGCCGAAGGCCGCGGTTCTTCCTTCTGGTTCACTATTCCCTCAGAGAGGTAAACAGTATGAAAGATTTTCTCGTATCCTATATCTGTCATAAGCTCCGCGTCTCCGATCCGGCCAAAATAGAGATAGAAGCCAAGAAAAAACTCTCTCCGGAGTCCGCGGAGGAACTGCAGAAGTACCTTAACAAGAAAAGAGGCGTTAAACATATAAAGACCGCTTCTTTTATGGACCAGTTCGTGGACACTCCCGACTTCGACATCTTCCACTCGGGGGCCAGCCTGCGTATACGTTACAAAGGCGACGGTTCCAACGTCTACGTGCAGTATAAGGGGCACGGCTTCTCGCATAAAGGCATTCTTTTCCGCTCCGAGTTCTCCTCAGGTAAGGTGAAAGGTCTGGTGCGCGAAGAGAGCCACCACGACATCATCCACTTCGCCGGTACCGGGCTCAAGGACGTCCTGGACAAATACGTGCCTAAGGAAATGCGCTCCGTTATAACGGACCATCTGGGGCCCACGGTGATAAAAAGGGTGACCACGGCGCCGGTGATCTGTTTCTACCGCAAGGACAAATACCTGGTGGACATGGGCAAGGTGGCGCTGGAACCATCGCTGGACCACATCAGCGCCTTCCATATAAACAGGGGTTCGTTCCACTCCCTCTCGAACTTCTGGGAATACGAGAACGAGATAAAGAGCGAGGAGAACGACCTGGCCGCCAAGGTCTCAAAGCTGGACACGATGATGGATTTCGACGCGGAACTCGCCGAGAAATTTTCGCTGCATGCCGAGCCCATGGATAAGTACCACAGGGTGATGAGTTGTTTCATGAAGGCTCCCGCCTCCGCGGTCGCGCGTTTTTCCGAACCGCTTGCCGAACTGCCCATCTGATTTTACGCGGATTTTACCGCGTCTTGACGCGCTTTTAAAGGCGCTGGCGTATACTATTCCCATAACGGCGCGTCGGCCGTGTAAACGCCATGGCAGATATTTTTACGAAAGGGCTCCTGTTCAACAGGAACCTCAGCTGGCTGAGCTTCAATGAGCGGGTGCTCGGAGAAGCCGCCGACCCGTCCGTGCCGGTGCTGGAGCGCCTGCGCTTCGCCGCCATAGTCAGTTCCAATCTAAATGAGTTCTTCATGGTGCGCGTGGCCGCGGCCGCCCGCCTGGCCCGCCGCTCTCCGGGCACGCGCTATCCGGACGGCCTTAGCGCGGCCCAGGCCGTGATACAGATCCGCGAAGAGGTGCTGCGCCAGAAGTCCAGGCAGGCGGCCGTGCTGGAGGATATCCTTAACGCGCTGCGCCGCAACGGCGTTCTTATTCACCACCGTTTCGAGGGGATCTCGCCGCTGCTGGACGCGGAGATCCGCGGCAAGCTCGGCAAACTGAGCATCTCCAGGCGTAAGGCGTCGGAAACCCTGCCCGAGCTGAAAGGGGACAGGCTGCATGTCTTCGTGCGCTTCCCGGGCGAGTATGCCGTGATCACACTGGACAAGCGGGAGCAGCGTCTGCTGCGCCTCACCTCCCCGGACGGCACCGCGGCCTTCGCGCTGACGGAGCGCTGGATCTGCGCCAAGGTGCACGAATTGTTCCCCGACAAGGAAGTCATAGAGGCCTTCCCGTTCAAAGTGATCCGCGAACACGGCCTGCGCTATACTTTCGAGGACGAGGACTTACTCGAGGATTACATTGAACAGGAAGCCGGGCGCCGCTCGCGGGCGCGGGTGATACGCCTGGAAGTGGACGCGCCCTATTACTCGGAGGGCGCCATGTTCCTGGCTTCGGCGCTGCGCCTGGACTCCGCCTCCCTCTACCGCTTCGACATGCCTCTGGACCTGCGCTCGCTGTTCGCGGTGTACTCGTTGGAAGGGTTCGGCCGGCTTAAATATCCGCCGGTGGCGCCCGCGGTCCCTGCGGTGTTCGCGGCAGGCGGCAGCGTTATGAAGGTGATGCTGCGCCACGATGTGATGCTGCACCATCCTTACGATTCTTTCGACATCGTAGTTAATTTCCTAAGGGAAGCCGCGCGGGACCCTGGGGTGACCGAGGTTTTTCACGTGGTGTACCGCGCCGGGCAGGTGTCGCCCGTGATGGACGCGCTGAAAGAAGCCGCCGCCAGGGGCAAGCGCGTAACCGTATACGTGGAACTAAAGGCCCGTTTCGACGAGGTCAATAACTTGCGCTGGATGCGCGAGCTGCGCGCCGCGAAGGTCCGGGTTATCCCGCCTTTCAGCGGTTATAAGGTGCACAGCAAGGTGACGCAGGCGGTAAAGGGGACGGGGAAGGACAGGGTTTTTTATTCCCACCTGGGCACCGGCAATTATCACTCGGGCACGGCCAAACAGTATACGGACCTGGGTTTGCTTACCTGCGACCAGGCCATCGGGTTGGAGGTCAACGCTTATTTTACGGCGCTTTCCCTGCGCCAGCGCCCGCCGCGGCCCCGGCTGCTGATGGCCGCCCCGGTAAATCTGCATTCCCGTTTCCTGCGGCTGATACGCGTCGAGACCGAACTGCACAGGCAGGACGGCGACGGGCTCATCCGGGCCAAGATGAATTCACTGGTGGACCCGGGCATTATCCGGGCGCTTTACGCGGCGTCCCGGGCCGGTGTGAAGGTGGAACTGCTGGTGCGGGGCATCTGCTGCCTCAAGCCGGGAATAAAAGGCCTCAGCGAGAACATCAGCGTCATCAGCATCGTGGACCGCTTTCTGGAACATTCCCGCATCTACTATTTCCGCGCCGGCGGCGAGGAAAAACTTTATCTCTCCAGCGCCGATTGGATGCCGCGCAATTTTCACGACCGCTTCGAGCTGGCCTTCCCGGTGCTGGACCCGGCGCTTAAACGCTATATCAGCGAGACCATTCTGGAAAAAGGCCTGGCCGACAACGTAAAGGCCCGCCGCCTCATGCCCGACGGCAAGTACGAGCGGGTGCCGCATGAGCCCTGGGAAAAACGGGTTCGCTCCCAGTCGTGTTTCGTGGCGCTGGCCCAGCGCTCCTATAAAGGCACGGCGCTCGAGCACCGCCTCAAGCGGGCCAGGGGCTGAATTTAAGGCCGCGCCGTGACTTACGGAGCCGGGGCCTGCTGTCCGGGGCTCTTGTGGAATGTCGCTTAGCGGCCTGTAGTTCGCCCTGATTCGTTTTTGTCCCGGGCAGTTTTTCGTAAGATATTATCATGACAAAACAGTTGCTAGTTTTTTGTTTTCTCTCGCTTGTCCCCGCCGCTTATGGCGAGTCCCCCAGGAACGTGGTGTTGCTCATCGGCGACGGCATGGGGCCACAGGCGGTGGGCCTGTTGCTCGAATACGCGCGCTACGCCCCGGATTCCGAGTACCGCGGCGCGCCGACCGCGTTCGAAACGGCTTTCGCCTCCGGCAAGGTTTCCTTGCTGCTACCCAAAACCGCGGGCGGGCTTCTTGGCGATTCTGCCGCGCTGGCTACAGAACTCGCTAGCGGGGTGGAGGCCCGTCCTGCCACGCTGGGGGTGGACAAGAACGGCTATCCGGCAGAGAACGTAACCGAGCGCGCCCATAAGAAGGGTAAGTCGGTGGGGCTGGTCTCCGATACCCGCATCACGCACGCCACTCCTGCGGGCTTCGCGGTGCATGTCCGTCACCGCGACCTGGAGCAGGAGGTCGCCGCTAAACTGCTGGTGGCGGCGCCTGAAGTCATGCTCTCCGGCGGCCTGGATAACTTCATCTCTACGGCCGGGGCGGCGGGTATTCCGGCCTACCTTAAAGCCAGGGGGAAGCGCAAAGACGGCCGCGATCTGCTGGCCGAGGCCAAGGCGGCCGGCTACGAACTGGCCTTCGACAGGCAGAGCCTGGCGGCTGCGGGCGGGCCGCGCCTGCTCGGCCTTTTCAGCAATTCCATGATGCCGGACGGGATAACGGCCCTGGCCTCGGCTTCCGATCCTGCGCGCCGCATTCCGCTGCTGGAGGAATTGACCCTGAAGGCCCTGGATACGCTTTCCAGGGACAAGGACGGTTTCTTCCTTATGGTGGAAGCGGGGCAGATAGACACGGCGGCCCATCACAACGACGCCGGCCGCCTGCTGCATGAAATGCTGGTCTTCGACCGGACGCTGGGCACCATATTGCGCTGGCTGGAAGGGCGGGACGACACTCTGCTGCTGGTGACGGCCGACCACGAGACCGGGGGCTTCTCTTTTAATTACTCGCGGGCGGGCATAGATCCGCAACCCGTCTCCATGATGGGAGAGGTATTTAATGGGGAACCTTACCGGCAGGAGTACAACTTTGCGGCGCCGGAGAACTTGTCGCGGCTGCGCGCGCAGAAGAGTAGTTTCATCGACCTGCTGAAGGGGTTCGACGCTCTTCCCCAGGCGGAGCGAACGGCCGCCAGGCTGGCGGAGCTGGTCTCCGCCAACGGTCCCGCCGCGATAACCGAAGCGGAGGCGGCCGAAGCGCTGGCCATGGAGCCGAACCCCTACCGCATTAAGGGGCATAAGCATCTCGACAGGGATGAAATGCCTAAGATCGGCTATTTCAGGGAATTTTACTCCGGCGCAGAGGAGGCGGCCTGCGGCGCGCTCGCTCGCCAGGTCTCGCCGAAACTCAATATTTCCTGGGCCAGCGGCGCCCACACCGCCACACCATTCTTTCTGATAGCGCTGGGACATGAAAGTTCCGCTCTATTCTCCGGCGGGGTCCTGGGCTCTGCCGAAGCCGGGGGAAAAATACTTTCCCTTTTCTAGGCGGCTTAGGAGTTGAAATTGATGGCCTATTGTCCGGCGATTGTGCCCGGCCCTCGCGACTCTTTACCCCGATTTTACCCGGACTTTAGCGCCGTTTTAAACGGCGGGGCTATCATATGATCATAGAAGAATGTCGGAACTAATGGAGGAAAGAAATGAAGATATTTTGCTTGCTGTTCTGCGCGGCGGCCGTATCCGCTCCGGTACCGGCCGCAGCCATGGAACTCGGGGATGTGTATGGGGCGCTCTTGCTCGAACGCCCTGGGGTAGAGGCGCCGTCCGTGCCGCGGCCTGCCGGCAACTCGTTAAATGGCAGATTCTGCTGGACAGCAAACCCTGACCAGGACGGCGCCGGTCTTGGCATGCCCGTAGCTTTCTGCGTCAATTCCGCCCGCATTGTAAAAAAGGGCGACGCGTATGAGGCAGAGATCACCGGCCAGCCTTACGGCACCAGGCAACGCAACGCCTGGAAGACAACCAAAGGCTGGAAAGTCTCTATCTTTCATAACAGTGAGAATAGCGGTGCCTGCGATGAGGCCAGACATGCGGCCGTGAACGTGGAATTTGCCGTGGACGAACTCGGTTACATGACCGGAGTTCCGGCCGCCGAGGGCTATTATGAGGAAACTCCTGACACCTGCCATAGCCAGTACGAGCGTAAAGAGATAAAGTTCAGCCGTTCGGGACTTGGCGCCGCGCGCTATGCCTGGCGCCGCGGTCCCTCCCAGCTGGCGGACGTGCTCGGTATGCCCGCGGAGATCTCGTTCGAGGGAGTATCCCTGCATGAAAAACGGCTCGTGATAGAGAAGGGTGCCCCTTTGACGGGCAGTTTTCCCGCGCAGTTCCGCCAGACTGCCGGCGGTCTGCTGGTCGAGGCGGTGCTGTTCTCCGCGGGCACAGGCGGTGCCTGCACCGAGGGTACCATGGCCGAGGTCAGCGTCGCCTTTCTTGCGGGTCCGGACGGGGCCATACTGGCCGCGCCGGAACTTTCGGCACGCACCGGGAAGACCTGGGATGTTTGCCATTCGCCATTCGAATACTCGGAGATAGCATTTGACCTGAAGTGAGTCCTGCGCTAAGCCATAGACCGACGCCGCCGGCCGCCCGGCGGCGTTTCTTTTCGCGTAAGGCCCTGAAGTCCCATAAAAGACTGGGTACAAAGACCGCGTCAGACTGGGCCGATGGTTCCTGTCGACCCGGTTTTTTTAATTATACAGTAACAGTAGTCGACCGACTCTTTAAGGGGACCTTGTCCATGAATATTAAAAAATTGCTTCTGAACCTCCTGGCCGCGGCGTCGCTTGCGGCGTTCTCGGCCTCGTCCGCCCTGGCCGGCGCTTACGCGCAACTTGGCGATTACGTCGGAGTGGAGACCATTGCGGAAGTGCCGCAGGTTTCCGCGCAGGAAACTGACCGCGGTGACAGGTACCAGCCGTGGCTTTCTCTGGCCTCTTTCAAAGGTAGTACTTTCCTGCAGTTCCTTTCGGCCCCCAATGGGCTCAAGGCCGCTTTCGACCGCGACGCCAAGACCCCGTTCAACTTCGTGAACAAGGAGAAGTTCCTGGTTGGCGCCGCGCAGTTCGACCCGGCCGTCTATGCAAAACTGGCTAAGTCCATTAAGGGGGGAGAGCAAGGCATGGGCGAGCTGGCCGACGCCCTCAACGGAGCCCAGGCCACCTCCATTACCGCCTCCGGTCCCATTGCCGATAAACTTAAGACGCACAACCTGGCTTCGCCGTCCCGCATAGGCCTCACCGCGGTGATCTTCGCCCCTGTATTCGCGCTGCTCTCCGGCTCCGGAGTACCGGTGCTGCTGGATAATAACAATTATTTTCTTAATGTGGGCTACAAGTCCGGCGCCAATCCGGCCGAGTTGGAAAAGGACGTTAAATCCGGCCGCAGCTACGGCGCCTCGCCCATGCACAAGCCGCTCGACGTCTCCGATAAGTACTATCTGCAGGAACTGCATCAGTACCTGACCTCCGCCCCTGACGCCGCGCCTTTCTACAAAACCATGATGGAACTCCTGGTTTCCTGCGACCCTTCCGGCCTGGCCGCGCTGCCGGCCCCGGCCCAGGGCGTGCTGACCGACTTCACCGCCGTCTACGCCGCCGAACTGGACCGCTACGCTATGACCGGCTTCAAGAAGCATCCCTGGCAGAACGACCTGGCCGAGGCCACGCTGGTGTCCGCCTTCGCAGCCCCGTCGGAGCGCGTGGTTATAGATGGCAAGTTCGTCAAAGGCGATCCAACCAGTTTCTTCGGAGTGGGCACAAACGGCAGCGGCATCGGCATCCGCCGCAAGGACCGCCGCACGCTGCAGGCCTCCGTGTTGGAGTACGAGCGCCTCCATCACCCGGAACTGGTGGCCAAAGTGGAAGACCTCATAGGCCGCAAGGGAGGCGACGTTTTTCACAATGTGATGCTTTTTCTCAATTATCCCTCCAACCAGCCTAAGGTACAGGCCAGGGCCGTCGAACTGGTTCGGGCTATGACCGCGCTGATGGCGCAGGTGCACGCCGATTCCGTGCAGATCACCGAACATATAGTGCTCGGCGGCCTGCAGAACCAGCAGGAAGCGGATTCGGCCAACGAGACTTCCGGGCACGCGGACGAAGACGTTCAGGACAAGGACTATGGGCAGTTCCTGGCCCAGTATGCTTTCTGAGCACCGTCCGCTGACCGAGCGGATCTTTTTAGCGGCGCTGCTGCTCTGTGGCTGTGCCGGGGTCCGGGCGGCCTATCCCCGCGCCTGGTGGGAACCCCTTCCTCCAGAAAAGACCGCCTCCTGGGAAGTGCCGCCGCAGGCCGCCGGCCCCGGCGAAGTCATCCTCTCCAAGCGCAACGAACTCGGCCTTCTTTCCAATTTCTCCCACGCGCCTTTCGAACTGGACGGCGCCCGCTACGCCAGCCTCGAGGGCTTCTGGCAGATGATGCTTTATCCCGAAGGCCCCGAGGACCCCCGGGCGCTTTTTCCCGGCCTGGAGTGGAAATATACCCGCGAGCAGGTAGCCGGTATGACCGCCTTCGAGGCCAAGTCCGCCGGCGACATGGCCTGGGCCAATATGAAGAAGATGGGGATCAACTGGGTGACCTACCGCGGCGTACCTATGGATTACTATGTGGCTGAGAAAGGCCCACATTATGACCTCATAGTCCGCGCGACCAGGGCCAAGGTGGAGCAGAACCCGCAGGTAAAGCGCGTGCTGCTGGCCACCTCCGGGCTGAAGCTGCGCCCGGACCACCGCCAGCCCGCCGATGCCCCGCCGTCCTGGAAATATTTCGACATCTACATGGAACTCAGGGATACGGAACTGAAAGCTGCTCCCGCGCGCTGAATAAAAATCTTGTCCGTGGTATGCCGCCGGGTATTGCCCGGCGGTTTTTCTTTACCGGAATTTTACCGGCCCCTTAAACCGTTTTGACTCGGCCTTTCTATACTAGAGGCATGAACCTGACCAAACTCATGCTAGCGGTTATGTTTTTTGCGGCGGCGGCGCCCGCCCGCGCCGGCGAGCTGGACCTCCTGCTCGACCGGCTGGTGGAAAAGAACGTGATAGACCCCGGAGAGGCGCAGGAGATCCGCGTCGGCACGCAGGAAGAAGTCAAGAAAGAGATCTCCCAGCAGCGCCACGCCACGCTGCCCATGTGGGTGCAGACGCTGAAGTTCCGCGGCGACGTGCGCTTGCGCTACCAGTTCAACGACAACGAGAACAAGGCCTATAACCAGCACCGCGGCCGCTACCGTCTGCGCTTCTTCGTGGACGCCAAGGTCAACGAGAAGGTGTACATGGGCTTCGGTTTCGCCAGCGGTTCCAGCGCCGACCCGCGTTCCACCAACCAGACGTTCACCGATAATAACGGCAAGAAGAACTTGTACATCGATTACGTGTTCGCAGAATACAACGCCAATGATAACCTGGCTTTCAGCGCCGGGCGCACCAAGAACCCGCTGTGGCTGACCAGCGACATGCTCTGGGACACCGACGTGAACCTGGAAGGCCTTGGCGCCAGGGTGAACGCGCCTCTGAATTACAACTGGCAACTGTTCGCCAATGCCGGCCTGGTGACGCTCAACGAATCCTCCTCCGACCCGCAGGACCCTTATCTGCTCTATGCCCAGCCCGGCGTGAGCTGGCGCGACAATGACGGCATCTACGACCTCAAGGCCGGGGCGGCCGTGTACGCGTTCAACCATGTCAGGCATTCTACCGTGTTGAACCACCGGCCTTCCGCCGCGGACGGCTACCAGCTCTCCAATACGCTGGCCGGTACCAAGTACCTCTATAGTTACGACGCCTTGAGCCCCGAACTGGAACTGAACGCCAATATCCTGGACCCGCTGCCTGTGCCCGGGTTCAACTATCTGTTCGGTTATAACCTGTCCTATGCCGGGCTGTTCGGCAACTACATCAAGTCCATAGATCACGGCAGTAACGGCGAAGGCTGGATAGCCGGGCTGAAACTCGGGCAGCGCAAGGTGGAGGACGCAGGCCAGTGGCAGCTGCGTTGGAGCCTGCGCCGCCTGGAAAGCGACGCCTGGCTGGACAATTACCCGGACTCCGACTTTTACGGCGGTTCCACCAATGTGAAAGGCCAGGAAGTGCTGCTTACCCTGGGCCTGCTGCGCGACTTCGCCCTGGACCTGGATTATTACGCCGCCCGCCCCATAAAAGGCAACCTCAAGAAGGAGCGGCTGTTCCAGGCTGACATCAACCTGAAGTTCTGACCGAGAAGAAACATAGGAGAATTAAAATGAAAAAACTGATACTTACCGTAATGGCCCTGGGCCTCGCAGTCCCTCTCTCAGCCGGGAAAGTGGTGCTGGAAGGCTCCACTACCGTGCTGCCCATAGCCCAGAAGGCCGCCGAGGTCTTCATGAAGAACAATCCCGACGCGGACCTGTCCGTGCGCGGCGGCGGCTCCGGGGTGGGCATAGCCTCCATCATAGACGGCACCTGCGACATCGCCAATGCCTCGCGCGCCATAAAGCCCGCGGAGCTGGAGAAAGCCTCCAAAAAAGGCCGTGACCTGAAGGCCCATGTGATAGCCATGGACGGCATCTCGCATATAGTGCACCCGTCCAACTCCGTGACCGGCCTCACCCGCGAGCAGATAAAGCAGATCTACACCTCCCGCGTTAAGAACTGGAAGGAGATAGGCGGGCCCGACCTGAAGATAGTGGTGATCTCCCGCGACAGCGCCAGCGGCACTTTCGAAGCTTTCAGCGAGATGGTGCTCAATAAGAAAAAAGTGCGCCCCGACGCCATCATGCAAGCTTCCAACCAGGGCATAGCCAGCATCGTGGCGCGCACGCCTGGCGCCATAGGCTACGTGGGCCTGGGCTACGTCACCGACTCCGTCAAGGCGATCTCCGTGGACGGCGTGATGCCCGACAAGAACTCCGTGCTGCGCAATAAATATCTCATCAGCCGCCCGCTGTTCATGTACACGGTCGGAGCCCCGCAGGGCACCATAAAGAAGTTCATAGACTTCCTCAAGAGCCCCGAGGGACAGAAGATAGTTTCCGAAGAAGGTTTCGTCGGGCTGAAATAAGGCGCCGCTGCGCCGCGACGGAGGAGCCGGCCGCGGGCCGGCTTCTTCTTTTACCCGGACTTTACACGCTCTTCACGGGGGTTTGACAGGCCTTTCCTAAACTATAGGTGCGAAAACAGAGAGAATAAAATGAACCGCAGAAAAGAGAAACTGATAAAGTGGCTGTTCACGGTGACGGCTTTCGCCTCGCTGGCTTTCCTCGTCGGTATTGTGCTGGTGCTGTTCAAGGAAGCCCTGCCGATCTTCAAGACCGTCAGCCCCAAGGCCTTCCTGCTGGGGCAAAGCTGGTACCCGACCGCCGAACCGCCGGAGTTCGGCATACTGCCGCTTATTCTGGCCTCGCTGTGGGTGACCGCCGGGGCGCTGGTGATCTGCGTGCCGCTCGGTGTGGGCAGCGCCCTCTACCTGCATGAACTGGCCGGCAATAAGCAGCGCGCGGTGCTCAAACCGGTCATAGAGATCCTGGCCTCCGTGCCTTCCATCGTTTACGGTTTCTTCGGCATGGTGGTGCTGGCGCCTTTCCTGCAGGAAGCGTTCGACCTGCCTATCGGGCTTACCGCTTTTACCACCAGCGTGATCCTGGGGGTAATGGCTACGCCTACCGTAGCGAGCATAGCGGAGGACGCGCTGAGCTATGTGCCGCGCTCTTTCCGTGAAGCTTCTTTCGCAGTGGGCGCGGACCGCTGGCAGACCCTGACCAAAGTTATCATACCGGCGGCCGGTTCCGGCATCTCCACCGCTGTCATACTCGGCATGAGCCGGGCCATAGGCGAGACCATGACCGTGCTGATGGTTGCCGGCGGGTCGGCCATCATCCCCGAGTCCATCTTCGACCCGGTGCGGCCCATGACCGCGGCCATAGCCGCCGAGATGGGCGAGGCCCCGGTGGGCAGCGACCATTACCACGCCCTGTTCGCCATCGCCCTGATACTTTTCCTTATAACTTTCGCTTTCAACATAGCCGCCGAACTTATCAGCCGGCGCTACCGGCTTAAACTGGGGCTTTCAAGATGAGCGCGGCCGGAAAAAATAACCGGGGCATATTGCAGAAGGCGGGTTTCGCTTTCCTTGCGGCCTGCATGGGCGCCAACATACTTTTCCTCGGGGCCATACTCTTCTTTATAGCGGCCAAGGGCCTGGGGACCATAAACTGGGCCTTCCTGACCCAGGTGCCGCGCGATTCCATGACCGCCGGCGGCGTCGCCCCGGCTATACTCGGGACTTTTTACCTTACCCTTGGCGCAATTCTCTTTTCGCTGCCGCTGGGGGTGGCCTGCGCGGTGTACCTCACGGAGTATTCACCCAGGGGCTGGATAGTGAACGTGCTGCGCATCAGCATCAACAACCTCGCCGGCGTGCCGTCGGTGGTTTTCGGCCTGTTCGGCCTGACCGTTTTTGTTAAATATATGGGTTTCGGAGTTTCTATCCTGTCTGGTTCGCTGACGCTGGGGATACTGGCCCTGCCCGTTATCATTTCCGCCGCGCAGGAGGCCCTGGTGGCGGTGCCGCAGTCCATAAGGGAGGCCTCGCTGGCCCTGGGCGCCACGCAATGGGAGACCATCCGCAAAGTGGTGCTGCCGGCGGCCCTGCCCGGCATCCTTACGGGAGTGATATTGAGCGTGGGCCGGGTGGCCGGCGAGACCGCCCCGATACTCTTCACGGCCGCGGCATTTTACGTGAGAGGATATCCCGATTCCATTTTCTCGGAAGTGATGGCGCTGCCCTACCATATCTACGCGCTGATGACCGAAGGCACGCACCCGGAGGCGCAGACGCGCATAGCGTACGCTTCCAGCCTGCTGCTGCTGGGGCTGGTGCTGTCGGTGTCCATGCTGGCCATCTATATACGGCAGCGGCAAAGGAAAGCATACCATGCATGACGTGAACATAGACCACGAGAAGCAGATGGGGATGGAGGGTTTTCACCCCTCGCTGGTTAGAGGCCCCGTTGGGATAAACCTCAATTCCCTGGGCGAGGCCGATCTGTTCGGCTCCGAGCCCAAGGTGACCGCCCGCGGCGTAAATTTTTATTACGGTTCAAAACGCGCGCTTAACAACATCAACATCTCCTTTGCGGCCCGCCGGGTCACCGCTATCATAGGCCCTTCCGGCTGCGGCAAATCCACTTTCATCCGGCTGCTCAACCGCATGCACGAACTGGTGCCCGGCACGCGCCTGGAGGGGGAGATCCTGCTCGACGGGCTGGATATCTTCTCGCCAGCCTGCGACGCGGCGGAGCTGCGCAAAAGGGTGGGCATGGTGTTCCAGAAGCCCAACCCCTTCCCTAAAACGGTGTTCGAGAACATCGCCTACGGCCTGGAGGTAAACGGCGAAACTGATAGACGCCGCATAGAGGAGCGCGTAGTGGATTCCCTGAAGAAAGCCGCGCTCTGGGGCGAAGTGAAGGACCGCCTCAAGGACAGCGCCCTGGGGCTCTCCGGCGGCCAGCAGCAGCGCCTGTGCATAGCGCGGGCTTTGGCCGTCTCCCCGGAGGTCATACTTTTCGACGAGCCCTGCGCCAGCCTCGACCCCATTTCCACCGGGAAGATAGAGGAACTGATACTGGAACTGAAGAAGGAGTATACTATCGTCATCGTGACGCACAATATGCAGCAGGCGGCGCGCGTGTCCGACAGGACCGCGTTCTTCCTGATGGGCGACCTGATAGAGGAAGGCCGCACCGACCAGATCTTCAAAGCGCCGCGCGACCGGCGCACCGAGGATTATATAACCGGGAGGTTCGGATGATGCAAAGACATTTCGACGAAGAACTTAACCAGCTTAAAGGCCAGCTGGCGCGGCTGGCGGCCATGGCCCAGGAGGCCATCACCGTGGCGGTGGAAGCGCTGAAGAACCGCGACGCCGCGGCGGCCCAGCGCGTGATAGATTCCGACGTGGGCATGGACAGCCTGGAACTGGTCATAGACGACAAGTGCCTGGACCTGATAGCGCTGCACCAGCCCATGGCCGGGGACCTGCGCTTCATCACCACCGCCATAAAGCTCAACGCGGAACTGGAGCGCATAGGCGACCTGGCCGTGGACGTGGCCCAGCGCGCCCTGGACCTGGCCGCCAAACCGGAACTGAAGCCGCTGGTGGATATCCCGCGCCTGGCCGAGACCGCCAAGCGCATGACGGGCGACGCCATAAAGGCTTTCCTGGACGGGGATACGGCGCTGGCCAAGAAAGTGATACTTTCCGATTCCGAAGCGGACGAACTGAAGCGCGCCGTGGAGAAGGAACTCGTCCACGACTACATGATGAAGGACGGTTCCACCGCGGACCGCGCCGTGCCGCTGCTGCTGGCGGCCAGGCACCTGGAAAGGGTCTGCGACCACGCCGTCAGCATGGCCGAGGATATTATTTACATGGTCTCGGCCATCGTCGTGCGCCATCACCCGGAAGAGCTGAAATAACGGCGGCGCCGGCCGCTTTACACGTATTTTACACGGGCTTTAAACGGCCTTGACCCCCTTTTTCTAAACTATCCCCAAGACAGCATAAAGGAGCGACACTATGGGTATAGGTTTCATGCCGAAAGAAGAGAAGTTCTTTGATTTCCTGACGCAGCAGGCCGAGAACCTGATGAAGGCGGCCGAATTCTTCAAGGGCGCCATCAAGGACGGCCGGCTGGACGAAGAGGAAGTGAAAAAGATCCGCGACCTGGAGCACGAGGGGGACACCCTGGCCCATGAGATCACGGACATGCTCAACCGCACCTTCATCACCCCGATAGACCGCGAGGACATTTACGCCCTGGCCAATCAACTCGACGACGTGCTGGACATGCTCAACGCCATGGCCGGCCGCATGAAGCTTTACAAACTGAACCCCAGCGACGCGCATTTCGCGCAGTTCATAGACCTTATAGACCAGGCCGCCGCGGCCCTGGCCAGCGCGGTGCGTCACATGCCCGACACCAAGCGGCAGCGCCGTGTGCTGGACTACTGCATAGAGATCAACCGCCTGGAGAACCTGGGCGACGCCGTACGCGAAAAGGCCATCAGCCATCTTTTCGAGACCGAGAAGGATGCCCTGAACGTGATAAAGTGGAAGGAGATCTACGAAGTGGCCGAAGGCACGCTGGATAAATGCGAACACGTGGCCAAGGTCATCGAGTCCATCCTGGTGAAGCATGGATAGCACGCTCATAGCCATAATCTTCCTGGTGGCGCTGGCGCTGTTCTTCGACTTCCTGAACGGCTTCCACGACGCTGCCAATTCCATAGCCACCATAGTGGCCACCCGCGTGCTTTCCCCCAGGTACGCGGTCATGTGGGCGGCCTTCTTCAACTTCATCGCCTTCGCCGTCTTCGGCCTGGGCGTGGCCAAGATGCTCGGCAAGGGCATCGTGGAATTGTCGCAGGTGGACGCCTACGTGATCTTCGGCACGCTGGTAGGCGCCAGCGCCTGGAACATCATCACCTGGTACTTCGGCATCCCGTCCTCTTCCTCGCACGCGCTGGTAGGCGGCCTCATAGGCGCCGCGCTGGTAAAAACAGGCCCGGAGGCGCTGGTGATGAGCGGCATCCTCAAGACCGTGGCGGCCATCTTCATCTCGCCGATCGTCGGCCTGCTGCTGGCCATGATCCTGGGTGTGATAGTTTACAACCTGGTGTCCAAGCAGACGCCGTCCAAGGTGGACCACTGGTTCCGCAAAGGGCAGCTGCTCAGCGCCGCGGCCTACAGCCTGGGCCACGGCGGCAACGACGCGCAGAAGACCATGGGCATCATCGCCGGCCTGCTCTACAGCGCCGGCTACATGCAGACCTTCGACATCCCGCTGTGGATAGTGCTGTCGGCGCACGGGGCCATAGCCCTGGGCACCATGAGCGGCGGCTGGCGCATAGTAAAGACCATGGGTAACAAACTCAGCAAACTGCGGCCCGTAGACGGCTTCTGCGCCGAGGGCGCGGCCTCTGTGGTGCTGTTCGGCGCCTCGGCCCTGGGCGTGCCGATAAGCACCACGCATACCATAACGGGCGCCATCATAGGAGTGGGCACGCTCAAGAACATCAAGGCCGTTAAGTGGGGCGTGGCCGGCAATATCGTCTGGGCCTGGATAATCACCATCCCCGCCGCCGCGGCCATCTCCGCCGCGTTCTATTGGATCGGAGTAAGGGTTTTCTGAGGAAAAGATGAACCCTGTGAAAAAAGAAATCAAGCCCCTGCTGCCGCGGCGCATCGCCCTGGTGGCGCATGACAACAAGAAGGCGGACATGCTGGACTGGGTTCGTTACAACAAGGGTACCCTGGGCAAGCATCTGCTTTACGCCACCGGCACCACCGGCAAGATGATAGAGGATGAGACGGGGATACATGTGAACCGTCTCCACAGCGGCCCGCTCGGCGGGGACCTCCAGATAGGCGCCAAGATCTCCGAGGGGGATATAGACGTGCTGGTGTTCTTCTGGGACCCGCTTGAGCCGCAGCCGCATGACCCGGATGTGAAGGCCCTGCTGCGCATAGCCGTGGTCTGGAACATTCCGGTCGCCTGCAATCTCAGCTCCGCGGATTATCTCATCTCCTCACCGCTGATAGGTTCCAATTATGAACGCGCCCTCCCCGACTATGAGGGCTACCTTCGCCGTCCTCGTCCCTGAAAAAAGGGGGGCGCCGTTAGTGGGTATCGGGGGCGGGTTTTGCCGAGTTAAACTGGATCTTGTTCATCCGGGCCGGGGCCTGGAGTTTTTTCCTGCGCGCGGAGTCTGGCCCCGCGCTTTTTTCCTGTATAAGGCCGGATATCTTCCCGCCCTGCCGTTCGTTGAAAAGGCGAGTAGCGGCCGCCGCCGCGCTTTTTCCCGGTTCCGTCTGCGCCTGGCCGCTTTTGACGGCGGGCCGTTCAGGCGAAAGCGGCAGCGTCCGTTCGCCGCCGCCCAGCACGGCCAGTACAGGCCAGATCATGGCCACTATCAGGCCAAAAGCCAGCACGGCCAGGCCGGCCAGGGTGGAAATATTGAAAGCCGTAACCAGCAGTTTCAGCCGGTGCAGGTGCAGGTCGTAGTGGACTTTGCCCCGGCATAGCAGCGTGTCGTCCAGGCGGCCCGCTTTTTCCGCCACTTCCAGGCTGTGCCTGTCCTCTTGCGGCACCAGGGCGGCCAGGCTCTCGGTAAAGCCGCGGCCCGCGGCCGCCAGTTCCTCAGCCTTGAAAAACCTCCTCCGGCTTATAAAATCGTCCTGCGAGAACTGCTGCAGTATGGACAGCATGGACCCCAGCGGCAGCCCGGCCTTGAACAGCAAACCCATGATGGTATATTGGTAGTACAGCCGCGCCTCCTGCGTGGAGAACCGGAACAGCGGCAGGAAGTGGCCGGCTAGCGAGCCGGCCTTGCGCCCCAGGGCGGAGCGCACGAAGGCGCGCAGCAGCAGGATGGCGGCCAGGGCCGTCAGCAGCGCCGGCGGCCAGTTGGCGTAAAGCGCCGCGGCCCAACTGGTTATCAGCAGGGCCTGCGGCGGCAGCGGGACGCCGGCCGAGGCCAGCGGCTCCAGCAGCATAGGCATGACCTTCAGCGCCGTCAGCAGCAGCAGGGCCGCGGCCGCCAGGGCGGCGAAGGCCGGGTAGACCAGCAGGCGTTCTATGCGGCGCCGGAACTCTATCCTGGTCTGCAGGCAATCGGCGTAGAGTTCCAGAAATTCGTCGGTCTTGCCGCTTTCCTCTCCGGCGCGCAGCAGCGCCAGGAAAACCTTGGGGAAGACGCCCTGCGCGGCAAAAGCTTCGTGCAGGGTGGAACCCGCGGCGGCCAGGGCGCCGGCCCGGCCTATATGGCGGCCGTGCCTGCCCGTCTTGGCCAGCGTGGCGAAAGCGTCGCTGAGCGCCAGGCCGCTCTTCAGCGCGGCCGTGAGTGCCCTGCAAAAACCAAGCAGGCGTTCATCCTGGATCATTTCAAGTCCTTAACTCCTGGTTCAGTCCGCGGAACACTGATATTATAGCGGGCACGCCGCCGTTTATCAACCCGCGGGGCGCCTGCGGGCGGCGCGGCAAAATTGTATAATTTCACCATAAGTACAGCGGCATTCAAGGACGCTCACAGTATGAAAAGCCACCAGATACGCAAAGGTTTTTTGGATTTCTTCGCCAAACAGGGCCACCCCGTGGTCAAATCCAGCCCCCTGATCCCCGAGGGCGACCCCACCCTGCTGTTCACCTCCGCCGGCATGGTGCAGTTCAAGCCCTATTACCTGGGCCTCAAGACCGACATGAAGCGCGCCGCGTCCTGCCAGAAAAGCTTCCGCACCACGGACATAGACAACGTGGGGCGTACCATCCGCCACCTGACCTTCTTCGAAATGCTGGGCAACTTCTCGTTCGGCGACTATTTCAAAAAGGAGTCCATAGCCTGGGGCTGGGAATTCCTCACGAAGGACATGGGCCTGGACCCTAAGCGCCTCTACCCGTCCATTTACAAAGGCGGCGTGGCCCCGCGCGACGCCGAAGCCCGCGGCATCTGGGAGAACATCCTGCCCAAAGAGCTGCATTCCCATATCATAGAGCTGGGCGACAAGGACAATTTCTGGGCCATGGGCGACACCGGCCCTTCGGGCCCCTGTTCAGAGATCTACTGGGACCGCGGCGAAAAATACGACCATAAAGGCTGCGCCGGCCCCGGCGCCTGCTCCTGCGACCGCTACATAGAGATCTGGAACCACGTTTTCACGCAGTTCGACAAGCAGCCCGGCGGCGTCTACAACCCGCTGCCCAAGAAGAACATAGATACCGGCATGGGCCTGGAGCGCCTCACCTTCGTAGTAGAGGGCAAAGAGTCGCCGTTCGAGACCTCGCTGTTCTACCCCATCATAGAGGCGGCTTCCGGCCTGCTCAAGTCCGACTACCAGGCCTCCGACGAGAACGTGTCGGCCTACCGCATCATCGCCGAGCACCTGCGCGCCTCTTCGTTCCTCATCTCCGAGGGCATCATCCCTTCCAACGAGGGCCGCGGCTACGTGCTGCGCCGCCTGATACGCCGCGCCAGCCGCTACGGCCGTATCCTGGGCGCCAGGGACCCGTTCCTGCATAAGCTCACGCCGGCCGTGTTCGGCATCTTCAAGGGCGTCTATCCCGAAGTGGAAGCGGCCGCCAAGCAGGTCAACGAAACGCTGAAGTTCGAAGAGCAGGGCTTCATCGAGACCCTGGAGACCGGCGAGAAATTCCTGGCCGACCTGCAGAAAAAATATCCGCAGGGCATTCCCGGCGCGGAAGCCTTCAGCCTTTACGAGACCTACGGGTTCCCTTTCGAACTGACGCGCGAACTTGCCGAAAAGAAAGGCGTGCAGGTGGACGAGGCCGGCTTCCACGAGGCCCGCAAGGCCGCGCAGGCCACCGCCAAGGCCGGCTGGAAGGACTCCGGGGAGAAGAACGCTTTTATTTTCCAGACCGCCGAGGAGAAACTGCCCGCCACCGTTTTCAAAGGCTACGAGGCCACCGAGACCGAGTCCGCCGTTATCGCCTTGCTGGACAGCAAGGGCCATATGCTGGAGAAGCTGCCGGCAGGCGCAGAAGGTTACGCCGTCCTGGACGCCACGCCTTTTTACGCCCAGAGCGGCGGCCAGGTGGGGGACACCGGCTCGCTGATGTTCGAAGGGTCGGAATTGGCCTCCGTGACCGACACCCAGAAGCCGGTGGCCAAGGTCTATTTCCACGCCATCCGCGCCCACGCCGCCCTTAAGACCGGCATGCGGGTCTCAGCGCGCGTTTCCGGCGACCGGTACCGCACCGCCTGCAACCATACCGCCACGCACGTCATCAACGCGGCGCTCAAGTCCGTGTTCGGCGACACCACGCGCCAGGCCGGCAGCGAAGTGGACCCCATGCGGTTCCGCTTCGACTACACCATAGCCAAGGCCCCCACCAAGGAAGAGATCGCCCGCATAGAGGAGATGGCCAACGCCGCCGTGCGCGAGGATTACCGCGTGCACAAGGCCCTGCGCCCGCTCGCCGACGCCAAGACCTTCGGCGCCACCACCCTGCTGGGCGAGAAATACGCCGACCCCGCGCGCTTTATCCTCATCAACCGCGGCGGCTTCGAAACGGCGAAGGACCGTTACAGCCTGGAACTTTGCGGCGGCACCCACATAGACCGCACCGGCGAGCTGCTGGTGATAAAGATCCTGAAAGATTCCTCCGTGTCGCGCGGCGTGCGCCGCATAGAAGGCGTGGCCGGCCCCGCGGCGGTGAGCTACCTCAGCGGCCTGGCCCGGGTGGCCGAAACCGTGGCCGCCCGCCTCTCCGTGCCCGCCACCGAAGTGCCGGCCCGGGTGGAACAGCTGCTGGAGACTATCAAGGAACTCAAGAGCGGTAAGGCCAAGTCCTCCGCGGCCGCCCCCCAGGAAGGCCGCCGGACGCTCACCGAGGGCATAGACGGCTCCGGCTCCAGTTTCCTGGTGTACGACGCCGGCGCCCTGGAGATGAAGGAACTGCGCGGGCTTTCCGACCAGATCAAGAAGGACCTCAAGTCCACGCTGCTGTTCATCTATTCCAGGACTGCGGACAAGTTCGCCTTCATAGTGACGCATACCGGCGACGTTAAAGCCGACGCCTCCGCCATAGCCAAGCACGTGGCCGAAGTGGTGAACGGCTCCGGCGGCGGCCGCAAGGATTTCGCGCAGGGCGGCGGGGAGATCCCCGCCGACATGCCCGGGTTCGAGAAGCAGCTGGTGGAGCTGGCCAAAAAGCACATCTAGGCCGGATTTGGCTATAATATAGTTCTGGTTTTGCGCGCCCGTGGTGAAATGGATATCACAGGAGCCTCCGAAGCTTCTAGTGCAGGTTCGATTCCTGCCGGGCGCACCAAATTCCGTTGTAAAGAACCCGGAGCACGCCGTAATGATGGCGTGCGCCAGGAATCGAAAGGCGGACGCTCGAGGGCAGCAGCCCGCAGAGCGGAGCCGGGGTCGCGGCCTCGACCGAGCGACGGCGAGGGAGAGAGCTGTGACCGATAATTCCGGGCGCAGTAGGGATTTCCTTATAGGCGGATGGAGAAAAGCGACATATCCGCCGCCGCAGTTTCGGGGGTAATTCCGGCCTTTTCATGAACTTCGAAGAAGAGATCTCCCTGCTTATAAAATCCCGGTACCCGCTGGTGCTGGTGGACACCATCGACGAAAAATACGTCGCGGACCAGCTTTTCGGGGTGGCCGGGGACCAGCGCCTCACCTTCTATTCGTGGTCCCTCACCGAAGGCCTGCGCATAGCCAGGAACCAGAACTCCTTCTACAAGACCGGGGACCCCGCGGCCATGCTGCGCATCGCCAACGACCTGGTAAAGGACGTCCACCCGGCGGTTTTCGCGCTCTGCGATTTCGACCGCTTCCTGGGCGACGCGGCCGTCTCCCGGCTTTTCAAGGATCTTCTCAACAAGATCAAGGATACGCCCACCACGGTGGTGCTGCTGGGCGCCGAGATAAAGCTGCCGGCCGACATAGCCCCGCTGGCGGCGCGCATCTCCGGCGGCTATCCCGACGAGAAACAGATACTGGCCGAGGTCAACCGGGTGGTGGGGGAGTTCCGCCAGACTTCGGCGCGCCTGGTGGTGGACATGCCGCCGGAAACCCTGCGGCGCGTGGTGAAGACGCTCAAAGGTCTTTCGCTCCAGCAGGTCCGCAACGCCATGAACCTCTGTCTGCTCAAGGACGGCGCTTTCGACGGCAGGGACCTGGCCGAAATAGAGCGTTTCAAGAAAGAGGCCTTCGACAGGGACGGGATCCTGGAATATTTCGGCTCGGAGCCGCCCGGCGGCATAGCCGGTTTCGACAATTTGAAGCGCTGGATAATGGAGCGCAAAAGTTCTTTCTTCTCCGAAGGCCCGCTGCCGCCGCCCAAGGGCCTGCTGCTGCTGGGCGTGCAGGGCTGCGGCAAGTCGCTGGCCGCCAAGGTGGCGGCCGGGGAACTGGGCATTCCGCTTTACCGGCTGGACCTGACCCGGCTTTACTCCAAGTATATAGGCGAGACCGAGGAGAACCTGCGCAAGGCCCTCTCTACGGTGGAGCGCCTGGCCCCGGTCTGCCTCTGGATAGACGAGATAGAGAAGATCTTCGCGGCTTCCGCCGGCGACGTGGACGGCGGCGTCTCCAAGCGCGTGCTGGGCACCATGCTGACCTGGATGCAGGAGCGCAAGGACCGCTCCTTCATAGCGGCCACGTCCAACGACATCAACAACCTCCCGCCGGAACTGCTGCGCAAGGGCCGTTTCGACGAGATCTTTTTCGCGGACCTGCCCGAGGCGCCGGCGCGCGAGGGCATCCTGCGCATCCACCTGGAGAAGCGCGGCCTGGCGCCGGCCCAGTTCGATGTGCCCGCCCTGGCCGCCGCCTGCGCGGGGTTCAGCGGCGCGGAAATAGAGCAGGCGGTGATCGCCGCCCTCTACAGCGCCTCCGGCGCCAACGAGAAGATCTGCTCCCGGCACGTCCTGGAGCAGCTCAAACTCACCCGCCCGCTGTCCGTCATCAAGGCCGAGGCGGTGGAGTTTATCCGCAACTGGGCCAAAGAACGCAATATCCTGCCGGTCTAGTTCCCAAGGTCCATTTTTGCCTGGGTCCAATGCCCGGGCGCGGCTGGGTCCAAAGCCTCTATTTGGCCCCGCCGGATAACCGCTAGTATTCTTCTGTAGACAAGATCAGGAGGATACAGATGAAAAAGAATTTATTTTTTGCCGTGATGTTCGCGGTGCCGGCGCTGGGTTTCGCCGGGGCCGATTTTTCTTTCGACGCGCCTTCGCGCCTGCCGGCCCTGCCGGAAGCCGCGGCCGTGCCCGCCGCCGCGCCGGTCAAGGCCGTGAGCGACTTCCACATAGCCGCTTCGCTGATGGGCGAATACCGCCTGGCGGAGAAAATTTCCGGCAACTGTTACGAGCAGGTAGAGGTGGTCCCCGAGGAATTCCTCAACGCCCCGCTGGGCAACAACCTGGGCCTCTACGGCCTGCCCCGCGGCCAGGGTTTCATAATCAGCCAGGTGCTGGAGATAAACACCGGGCTGCGCTTCGACAGGGACGAAAACCCCATGCAGATCCTGCCCTTTCCCTTCCAGAGTTCACTTATAGGCTACCGGCCGCGCCTGGCCGAGTTCGACGGCAGCCGCCTGGTCTACAAGACCGGCGAAGTCCGCAAAATAAAACCCCCGGTCATAAAGAAAGGCGAAATACTGGAAGTCGTACTGGACGGCTCGTCCCTTAAGATCTCCGAAGGCACCTTCGAGGGAGAGAACGTTTCTTTCAGGGACGTCTGCCGCTACACCCGCGCCAACTAGGCCGCAGGGAATAAAAAAAGGCCCCCGCTTTGCAGCGGGGGCCTTTTTTTTGTCCGCGCCGCGTCAGACGGCGGCGGCCTGCGCGGTTTTCAGCAGCGCGTCTATGACGGCGTTGAACGCGGGGCTGGGGCGCATGGCGGCGCCGGTCTTGCGGTGGTCAGGGTGGTAGTAGCCGCCCATGTCCACGGGCCGGCCCTGCGCGGCTATCAGTTCCCCGTTTATCTTCGTCTCGTTGGCTTCGAGTTCCCTGGCCGCGCCGGAGAACCTGGCCTTCAGGCCGGCGTCGCGCCCCTGGGCGGCCAGCGCCTGCGCCCAGTACAGGGCCAGGTAGAAGTGGCTGCCGCGGTTATCTATCTCGCCTACCTTGCGGGCGGGGGATTTGTTGGTGTCCAGGAACCTGGCTATGGCGGCGTCCAGCGTTTCGGCCAGCACCAGCGCTTTCTCGTTCCTGAACATGTTGCCCAGGTGCTCCAGCGAGGCGCCCAGGGCGGAGAACTCTCCGAGCGAATCCCAGCGCAGGTAGCCTTCTTTCTGGAACTGCTGCACGTGCTTGGGGGCCGAGCCGCCGGCACCCGTCTCGAACAGGCCGCCGCCGGCGAGCAGCGGCACCACCGAGAGCATCTTGGCGCTGGTGCCCAGCTCGAGTATCGGGTACAGGTCGGTCAGGTAGTCGCGCAGCACGTTGCCGGTGGCCGAGATGGTATCGAGCCCTTTGCGGATGCGCTCGTTGGAGTACTTCAGCGCCTCCACGGGGGGCAGGATCTTGATGGTGAGGCCGGCCGTGTCGTGGTCCTTCAGGTACTTCTCGACCTTGGTTATCACCTGCGCGTCGTGCGCGCGGTTCTTATCCAGCCAGAACACTACGTGGGCGCCGCTGGCCCGGCCGCGCTTTACCGCGAGCTTCACCCAGTCCTGTACCGGGATGTCCTTTACGCGGCTCATGCGCCAGATGTCGCCCTTTTCCACTTTGTGCTCCATGAGCGTTTTGCCGGAAGCGTCCGTGACCTTCACGGTGCCGTCCGAGGGGATCTCGAAAGTGGTGGGGTGGGAGCCGTATTCCTCGGCCTTCTGCGCCATCAGGCCCACGTTGGGCACCGAACCCATGGTGGCCGGGTCGAAAGCGCCGTGGGCGCGGCAGTCGTCGAGCATGGCTTTGTAGACGCCCGCGTAGCAGCGGTCCGGTATCAGGGCCTTGGTTTCCTGCAGTTTGCCCTCTGCGTTCCACATCTTGCCGCCGTCGCGTACCACCACCGGCATGGACGCGTCTATAATGATGTCGCTGGACACGTGCAGGTTGGTGATGCCTTTGGCGGAGTCCACCATGGCCAGCGCCGGGCGCCGGGCGTATTCGGCTTTAATGTCGGCCTCTATGGCCGCCTTCTTATCGGCCGGCAGGGTCTCGAGCTTCTTGTACAGGTCGCCCAGGCCCATGTTGGGGTTCACGCCCAGGGTCTTGAAGGTGTCGGCGTGCTTGTCGAACACGTCCTTAAAGAAGGTGTAGACCGCGTGGCCGAACAGGATGGGGTCGGAGACCTTCATCATGGTGGCCTTCAGGTGCACGGAGAGCAGCAGGCCTTCTTTCTTCGCGGCCTCTATCTGTTCGGCGTAGAAAGCGCGCAGGGTCCGGGCGTTCATGAAAGTGCCGTCCACTATTTCGCCGGCCTTGCCTTTCACGGCCTTCAGCAGGGTGGTGTTCCCTCCGGAGACCAGCTCTATCTTAAGTTCCCCGTCCTTTTCCAGGCAGACGGACTTTTCGTTGCCGTAGAAATCCCCGGCGGTCATGTGCACCACGTGCCCACGGCTGTCCTTGCTCCACGGCGCCAGCTTGTGCGGGTGCTTTTTGGCGAAATTCTTTACCGACAGCGGAGCGCGGCGGTCGGAATTACCCTCGCGCAGCACCGGGTTAACGGCCGAGCCCAGCACCTTGGCGTAGCGTTCCTTTATTTCCTTCTCCGCGGGGGGCTGCGGGTTCTCCGGGTAATCCGGCACTTTGTAGCCCTGTTCCTGCAGTTCCTTTATGGCGGCCTTGAGCTGGGGTACGGAAGCGCTGATGTTGGGCAGCTTTATTATGTTGGCCTCGGGGTTGAGCGTCAGCTCGCCCAGACGGGTGAGGTGGTCGGGGATGCGCTGCGCCGGGGTGAGGTTCTCCGGGAAATTAGCGATAATGCGGCCGGCCAGCGAGATGTCGGCGGTCTCTATCTCCACTCCGGTGCCTTTGGTGAAGGCGCGGACGATGGGCAGCAGCGAATAGGTGGCCAGGGCGGGGGCTTCGTCTATCTCCGTCCAAACGATCTTATGCGTGGGCATGGTGTCTCCTTGGTGCTCGCGTCATGGTGTGGCGCGGCCTGGGCCGCTGCCGTGAATTTGTAACGTTTATCAAAAAGAACGGCCGGGACTACTATAAGGTATTTTAATAAAGGGCGGGGCGGCCGGGCAAGCATAGTATAATAATATCCTGAACATGGACGCGCAGGGCATAAAGACCATCCTCGTGACCGGCCCCACCGGCTATATAGGCGGGCGCCTTATTCCCCGGCTGCTGGCCGGCGGGTACCGCGTGCGCGCCCTGGCCCGCCACCCGGAGGACCTGGCCGGGCGGCCCTGGAGCGGCAGCGTGGACGTGCTCAAGGGCGACGTGTTCTGCGGCGCGGGCCTGGCCGAGGCGCTGGCCGGAGCGGACGCCGCTTATTACCTTATCCATTCCATGGCCGACACGGCCGACTTCGAGGCCTTCGAGGAGGTTTCCGCCCGCAATTTCGCCGCCGCCGCGAAAGCGGCCGGCGTAAAAAAGATAATTTACCTGGGCGGCCTGGGCGGCGACGCCGCCGGTTTGTCCCACCACCTGCATTCCCGCCACCGGGTAGGCGAGATCCTGCGCGCGGCCGGCCTGAACGTGGCCGAGTTCCGCGCGGCCATCATCGTGGGCTCCGGCAGCATCTCTTTCGAGATGATCCGCTACCTGGTGGAGCGCCTTCCTTTCATCCCCTGCTTCCGCTACCTGCGCGACACCCGCTGCCAGCCGGTGGCCATCCGGGACGTGCTGGCCTACCTGGCGGCGGCCCTGGTAAGCGCCGCGGCCGACGGTAAGATAGTGGAGATAGGCGGCGCCGGCGTGCACACCTACCGCGACATGATGCGGATCTACGCAGAAACCCGCGGCCTTAAACGCAATTTTTTCTCCTGTGTGCTCTGGTCGCCGGACCTGTCCTCGCGGCTGATAGGACTTATTACGCCGGTGCCGGCCGTGCTGGCGCGGCCCCTGCTGGAAAGCCTGCGAAACGACGTGGTCTGCTCCACCGACGCGGCCCTGCGGCTGTTCCCGGAGATCAAACCGCTGGATTACCGCACCGCCGTACAGTACGCGCTGATGCGCATCAATGAGAACAACGTGGAAACCTCCTGGACCACGGCCTACGAGCCCCATTACGCCAAGCCCTGCTCCTTTATCGACACCGAGGGCCTCATCCTGCAGGACCATTTTATCACCGTCGAGGCGCCGGCCGAGAACGTGTTCAAGGTCTTTTCCGGCATAGGCGGCGAACGGGGCTGGTTCTACGCGCAGTGGCTGTGGGACCTGAAAGCCCTGCAGGACCGGCTGACCGGCGGCGTGGGCATGCGCCGCGGCCGCCGCCACCCCGACGTTATCCACCAGGGCGAAGTGCTGGACTTCTGGCGCGTGGAGCGCGTGGTGGACGGCCGCATGCTGCTCTTGCGCGCGGAGATGAAACTGCCCGGCAAAGGCTGGCTGCAGTTCGAGGCCAAGCCGAGAGACGAGCGGTCCTCTATCCTGCGCATGACGGCCTATTTCGAGCCGCGCGGCTTTTTGGGCAACCTCTACTGGCATTCCCTTTACCCGGTGCATACTTATATCTTCCGGGGCCTGGTGCGCGAGATCCGCCGCCGGGCCCTGGCCCTGAAGGAGCCTTATGTCCATTAATGCCGTCTGCGCCTGCGGCGCCGCCTACAACCTTAAGGACGAATACGCCGGTACCACCCTGGCCTGCGCCAAATGCGGCGCCCCCGTGGCGGTGCCCCAGCCGCCGCCCCCGCCGCCGGTGCGGCCGCAGGCCGGCGACCCGGCTTTCGCCCGCGACCTCTTCCTGCTCAACCAGCAGCATCTGGCCATCCGCGAAAAATACACCGTGGCCGACGAAGAAGGCGCCCCGGTGCTGTACGTGGAACGCCCGCGCTACATCCTGCTCAACGTGCTGGCCATCCTGGGCGGCCTGTTCGCTGGCGGCGTGAACCTGATAATTTTCGGGGTGCTCTACGGCCTGGTGCAGATGTCCGCCCTGGACCAGGTCTTGCTCACGCTGCTGGCCCTGTGGCAGAAGCTGGGCAGCCTGTTCGTGGTGGTGGTGGTCTCCATGGCGCTGTCCAAAAAACGCCACGTGACCGTGTACCGCGACGAGTCCAGGGGGGAAGTGCTGCTGAGTATCCTGCAGGAGTACAAGGTGCAGCTGCTGGGTTCTTCTTTCACCGTTACGGACCCCCAGGGGGTCCCGGTGGGCCGCCTGGTGAAAAAATACCTTCACAACATTTTCCGCAAGCGCTGGTACTGCTTCGCGCCCGGCGGAGAACTGCTGTTCACGGCCAGGGAGGATTCCGTCATCCTCTCCATCCTGCGCCGCTTCCTGGGCAGTTTCTTCGGCCTGCTGCGCACCAATTTCCTTATCTGCGGCCCCCTGGGCAACGTGCTGGGGGAGTTCAACCGCCGGATGACCCTGCTGGACCGCTACGTGCTGGACATGACGCAGGACCCCACCCGGCAGATAGACCGCCGGCTGGCCCTGGCCGTGGGCGTAATGCTGGATACCGGGGAGAAGCGCTGATGGCGGAGGCTCACCGCCGGATCACCGCGGAGATGCTGGCCGAAGACCCCTTCCGCCCCGGCCCCGTGGATTTTGAAAAGGACATGAGCGTGGCGCCGGCCTTCGCGCTGGCGCTGATAGGCGCCAACGTGCTGGCCTTTGCCTGGGAGCTGCGTTCCGGCGCGCTGCAGAGCCCGGAAGCCATAGTGGCCGCCGGCGCCATTTACCGCGACAAGGTTTTTGGCGGGCAGGCCTGGCGCCTGGTCACCGGCATGTTCCTGCACGGCGGGTACGCCCACCTGATAGGCAACTGCGTGGCGCTGTACGTGCTGGGCCTGGCCGCGCAGCGGGCCTGGGGGCGGTCCCGGGCGCTGCTGATCTATTTTGCCGGCGGCGCCGCCGCCTCTTTTGTCAGCGCCCTGGCGCAGACCAGGCCCGCCGTGGGCGCTTCCGGGGCCATCTTCGCCCTGATGGGCGCCGTGGTGGTCTTCTTTTTCCGCAACAGGGGCGCCCTGCTGGCGCGCAGCCGCCGCATAGGCGCCGGCCTGCTGGGCTGGGGCCTGTTCCAGCTGGCCCTGGGCCTGCTCTCGCCCTACGTGGACAATTGGGCCCACTTCGGCGGGCTGGCCGCCGGCGCCGCGCTTGGCCTGGTGCTGCCGGCCGCGCTCCTGGCCGGGCCGGAGCCTTCAGTTCAGGGCTGAGCCGGCCCCGCGCAGCTTGCTTACCCACAGCGCTATTTCCACCAGGTCCAGTTCCGTTATCTCCGGGAACCGCCCCGCTTCCGCCAGCGAGCGCACCGTGGCGCCCTTGCCGTCGAAGCGTATAAGCGCTATGGCGGCGCCGGCGTAGCGCACCTCGTAGGCCGGGGCCCCGGTCCGGTAGAAGTCCGGCCAGTCCAGCGCCTTGTAAACATAGGCCGTAAGCACCCCCGGCTTGCGCGCCCGGTAACCTTCCGAAACCCACCCGTCCACTTTCCATTTCATAACCCCTCCCGCCAGCTCCCGTGCTCCAATAGCATAGCAGGCGTCCCCGACAGCGTAGTGTCGGGGAGAGGGGCGTAAATTTCCTAGAATATACCTGATGCCTCTCCACCGTACCGCAGCACTGCTGGCCCTGGCCGCGTTCTTTGCGCTGGCCGGCGCGGCCGCCGCCCGCCTGCGCGGCGACGAGCGCAACGTCTTTACCTCCTATTACACCCCGGAATACCTGGCCTTCAAGTCGCGCATCGCGGCGGAGTTCTCTAAAGCCGCCCCCGGCCGCTTCAGCGAATTCCTCCGGCGCGGCCGGCCCGAAAAGCGCGGCCCGGAGCAGAAAGTGCTGGCGCTCACCTTCGACGCCTGCGGCGGCCGCCACAGCGGCTACGATAAGGAACTTATAAATTACCTGCGCCGCGAGCAGATCCCCGCCACCCTGTTCGTCACCGGCATCTGGATAGAGAAGAACAGGGAAACCTTCGCCGAACTGGCCAAAGACCCCCTGTTCGAAATAGAGAACCACGGCCTTATGCACCGGCTCTGCTCTACCGAGGGCCGGACCAAGTACGGCGTGCCCGCCACGCGCGGCCTGGGCGACGTGATAGACGAAATGGAGCTGGGCGCGCGCAAGATAGCGGAGCTGACCGGGCGCCGGCCCGTGTTCTTCCGCTCGGCCACCGCCTATACCGACGAACTTTCGCTGAAGGTGGCCGGCCGCCTGGGGATGGAGGTGGTCAGCTACGACGTGCTCTCCGGAGACGCCATGCACCAGGGCGCTAAAAAGATGAGCCGCAATATCCTGGCCGGGGCGCGTCACGGCGCCGTGGTGATAATGCATTTCAACCATCCGGAATGGCCCGGCCTGGCGGCCCTGGAGCTGGCCGTGCCCGAACTGCGAAAACGCGGCTACAGCTTCGGCAAGCTGGAAGATTTTTCCGTAAAGCCCTAGTCTCCGACGTAAAAAGGCTCAAGAAAAGTATTTTATGCCACACATAAACCGCATTGCGGTTTTGCGCGGCCCCGCCTCGGCGTTTTCGCTTGCGCAGGAAAACGCCTCCGGCCTTGCGGCCAAATTCGGGGCATAATTATGCCCTGAAAAATACTTTGGCCTCACCCCTTGACAAGTCAAGGTTCGTCTGTTATACTTCAAGTGTAGTCCTGATCTTTGAAGTGAGCCTGCGGCGCGGTTGGCAGTGCGGTTCGGGGTTCGGCCCCGGTCAGGCTCGGTTTCTCCCAGGGTTTTAGCGGCCCGCTTTGGTCCGGTGTCTTGCGGCGTCGGAGGGTTTCTCGGTCGCGGTGCCCGCCCCCCTGGAGTTTCCCGGTACGTCTCCCGCCCTTAGGGCGGCGCGGTTGCCGGGGTCCCGGTTCGGTTGGCCCGCCCTTCGCGGCGGTCTCCCAGCTCCCGGTGGCGATCCGCCCCTGAGCCCCTCGGCTTCCAGGGTTCCCGGACAGGCCCTAACGCGGTGTTTTTGCGGTCGCGGTACAAACTAAAGTAACGGCCCCTGGGCCGATGATAGAGCCCCCTCACTGTAGGGGGCTCTCTCAATTTATGTCCTTATCTTAGCTCGCTACCGCTCGCTGGCAGGGGGCTCTCTCAATTTACGTCCTTATCTTAGCTCGCTACCGCTCGCTGGCAGGGGGCTCTCTCAATTTATGTCCTTATCTTAGCTCGCTGCCGCTCGCTGGCAGGGGGCTCTCTCATTGTGTGCGCAGATTTTGTAAAATATAGAGGCAGTTTAAATATCGGGGGAAAACAATGATAAAGATATTCTTCAGCCTTATTCTGATAACCGCCGGCCAGGCTTATGCCTTCGACCTGCCTCAGATGGACGCCGCCGCGGTCAGGACCGTGGAATTCGCCGCCCCTGCGCCGGAGGCCAAGGGCCTGGGCCAGAACGTCTGGCTGAGCGTCACCAATAACGCCTCTTTCCGCGAGGCCCGTGCCAGCGACTGGAACAACCGCATAGAGGCCGAGGTGCGCGGCAACTTCCCGGACCGCTTTGACGTTAACTTGCGCGCCGACTACGCCAATACCTGGGGCACTATCAGCAAGTCGGGTTCCTCGTATAACTTCTTCGGCTCCGGCATGAACCTCTACATGAGCGGTTCCAACGGCCATTACTTCGTCAACGGCAGCTTCTTTGAGAACGGCAAGAACTACACCGTCAGCGTCAATATCAGCGGCGCGGACGCCTTCAGCGGCAACGCCTACGGCAGCGGGCTGAACCTTTTCATTTCCCGCGGCAGCATCAATGGCTGGTTCGAAGCGGAACGCCTGCCCAAGAAGGCCGTGGCCGCGGTAACCGCCTTCATCCTGGCCCTGCAGCTGCAGGACGCGCCGGCGAAATAACCAGCGCCTGGCCGCAAAAAAACCGGGGCCCCTTAAAGGCCCCGGTTCTTTTTTTTTTGCGGCTCCGCTTATTTAAGGTCGGAGGCGCAGTGGGCGCATTTTACGGCTTTGAGCGGGATCACCGACAGGCACAGCGGGCATTCCTTGGTGTTGGGCGTGGCCGCCGGGGGCGGCGCGTCGAAACGCGCCTTAAGCCGGTTAAGCTGGCTGATCATGATGAAGATGGCCCCGGCCACTATCAGGAAGTTGATGACGGTGTTGAGGAACAGCCCGTAGTTGACGGTGGCGGCCCCGGCCTTCTGCGCTTCGGCCAGGCTGGCGTACGCCGTGCCGGAGAGGTTAATGTAGAGGTTGGAGAAGTCCACCCCGCCGGTGAGCCGGCCTATGGGCGGCATCAGCACGTCGTTGACGAGCGATGCGACAATCTTGCCGAAAGCCCCGCCTATGATCACGCCCACGGCCATGTCCACCACGTTGCCCCGCATTATGAAGTCTTTGAAGTCTTTAAGCATGGGGCCCCCTTAATAGTTCACTATGATGGCCACCGAGTTGATAGTGTCCGTTTTCCTGAACCCGGCCGACGGGCTGTTGGCGAACTTCCACACGTAGGAGGCCTTGAGCGAGAAGTGGGTGGAGATGGACGTTACTATGGCCGTCTCGGCGTTCATGCGGTAGCCTTCTGAGTCTTTGAGGTTGCCCAGGTATTCCAGGTCCTGGCTGGCGTTGGCCGAGGCTGACAGCGTGCGGATATACTTGGCGTAGCCGCGGTACGTGCCGAAGCTCTGGTTCTCGGCGCCGGGCATGCGGTCCTCGAAAATGTAGCCGCCGCCGATTTCGGCGAAGAGGTTGTCGTTGCCCTTTTCCAGGATGTGGCGCCCGACGCCCAGGCCCAGGTCCCAGCGGTCCTTGAAGCCGGCGAAGCGGTTCTTGTCCCAGCCGGTCTTCTGGAAGGCGTAATTCTTGCCGGTCAGTTTAAAGCTAACTTTTTCGGAGGCGTTGTACTGCTCCGCGGTGACGGTATTCCTGCTCCTGGTGCCCAGGCCGCCGGCGGTCATCTCCAGCGCGGTCTTGCCCCAGTCGTAGTTGAAGAGGTTCTTGGCCGCCGTTGTGGCGGTCTTGGAGTTGCCGGACGTCTGCACGTAGCTGAGCTCGGCGGTGTCCTTCCATTTTTTTGGCGCGGCGGCTTCCTGCGCCAGGGCCGGCGCGGCCAGACCCAGTACAACGGCTGCGGTAATAAATATTCTCATGATCCTCCCTGTCGCTCCGGAAATTCTTCCCTCACTTGTAATTATATAAAACCCGGATGGCCCAGAAAGCGCTGGGTCTTTTAACCGGGGCCCGTTGCCTTTATGGCCCTATGGCCGGCGCCCCCGGAGTTATTAAAATACAGGTATGCTGAAAACCCGAGCCCTGTTGACTCTTCTGCCGCTGCTGCTGCCTTCCGTGCTGACGGCCTACAATACCCGGGAGCATAAAGAATTCGCCGCCGCAGCAGCGCTGGCCGCCTGCCCGGCCGATACCCCTCTCTGCGCCGAACTGAACGCCAACCTGCCTTTTTTCCTCTACGGCTCCATCCACGAGGACGAGGCCGTTAAGGGCCACAAGGCGGTCTTCAACGGCGTGGAGTTCCGCGAAGAAGAGCCGGAGCGCTACGGCCCCTGCAGCGAGTACGTGGTGGCGGGCAAGAAGCACATGTACTGCAACCATTACTTTTTTCTCGACAGCTTCCTGGCCGGCAAGGAAGAGGGCAGCTGCGGCGGCAACATGCTGGGCGCCACCGACCCGGATTGCGGCCCCGGCGGCTTCCGGTGGGAGAGCGCCCGCCAGCGCGGCCTGCGCCTGTGGGCGGAAAAAGTGATGCCCCATTATAATTCCGGCAAGCCGGAAGGCAAAGCCCGGGCCTATTACTGGCTGGGCCGCGTGGCCCATTTGCTGGCGGATGTGGCCGTGCCCGCGCACGATATCCCCCACAAGATGGGCCACGTAGAGTTCGAACACCGCTGCTTCGAGTACGAGGCCTCCCGCATGGAGGCCGGCCCGCTGCCGGCTTTGCCGCGGGACGAAAACATCAGCTCCCTTTATGTGGAACTGGCCCGCAACACCCTCTCCGTGCACGACGCCGTGCGCGCCGAAGAATGCCGCTTCTCCCCGCTGCTTAAGGGCTGCGAGCGGCTGCGCGCCACTCCCACCCTGCCGCTGGAGTCGGGCAGCTTGATCCGCGACTCCCTGCTTACCGACGCTATCATGAAGTCTAAATCTTCCGCCCTCAATAAGCCGGAGATAATCGCCGAACGCCAGCTGGCGCGCCGCCAGCTTGAACTTATAAGGCCGCTGACCGTCGCCTATACCGCCCGCCTGCTGGAACTGTTCGGCGCCCAGGCTGGACTCGCGGTCAAAGATCTGGAAGTCCCCGCTGAAGCGCCCGCCTGCGCCTTCGAAGGCCGCGTTGTGCGCTTTGACGGCGCACCGCGCTGAACAGGCGCCGCCCCTCCCGCGGCATTTTAAGTGAATACTCTCCATTGACAGACGGCGGAACGTGCCTTATACTATTGAGGTCGTTGCGCAAATCCGTTCTCTGGGGGATGAAAATGCCCGCTAAAATCCAGTTCAACAGTTTCCTGGCCGCGCTGCTGGCGGTCTGTTTAGTCGCCTCCGCGCAGGCTTTCGAACCTTCGCAGGGCCGCGCCTCCGGGCGCGGTACCGTAAAGGCCAAGGCCCGGTCTACCGGCCTGGCCAATACCGCCGCCCCGGCCCAGCAGGAGGCCGCGGAGATGGACGAGGACGAGGGTGAAGAATTGACCGAGACCGGCGAAGAGCAGGCGCAGGAAGCCCCCGCCGCGCCTACCGGCGGCAGCGGTTTCCAGGGCGCTGCCGGCCCCAAACCAGTGCTGGGCCAGGGTTCGGGCAACGTTAAAGGCGGCGGCGGTTCCGGGCTCGGGGCGGGCGAGAGCCAGCCCAAGGCCCAGGGCAAGACCGGCCCTATAGGCAACTACGCCGCCCTTATGAACCGCCCGCCCTACGTGGGTTCGGCGGAAATGCCCTGCCGCTGGGGCCCGCCGCAGGGCCGCTGCACGCACGAAGGCAAACCGCTGGCCCCGCCGCCCACCCCCGACGGCTTCGAGGTGCTCAACATAAACAGGGTGCCGCTGTATCCGGGCACCAATCACCACGCCTTCCCGCTGCGCGGGCATAAGCTCGCCCTTAAGTTCAAGGCCGTGCCCAGCCCCAAGCGCTTCCGGGTGCATTTCGACAGCCCCAACGGCTTTGTGGCGCGCTCGGCCATGGATATGTGGGTGGCCATCTCCGACCGCCCAGGGGATTATGACGTTCCCAAGGAGTGCATAGTGCTGCCCGACATGCTCAGCAACGGCTGGGCCGGCGGCGCCGCGCATTCCGTGGCGCAGATAGAGGTGTCCATAGGCCCCACCACCGAGCGCGGCGTCTGCGCGCTGAAGGCGGACGGCAGCCATTATTACGTTAACGTGGCGGGGGACTGCTCGCGCTATTGGAGCAGCGCCACGGAATATAATAACGCCGTGGCCGCCGGCTGCGTGACCGACCTCATCAACATCAACGGCTGGATGACCTACCTGGCGCCCTAAGCCGCGCCGGCGCAAAAAAAAGAGCCCCCGTAAGGGGGTTCTTTTTTTATCCCGACACCAGGTTGTCGGGGTAGTCTGCTAGGCTATTGGGTAAGGAGGCGGTTATTTTCTGCGGCCGGGGTAAGGGCGCAGGGCTTCCCGGAGTATCATGTAGGTCTTTTTCTGCTGCTCCTGCGGGCGGTCCTTTATAATGGCGAGTATGCGCGTTTCCCAGGAGGAGGGGGTCTGGTCCGGGGCCTTTTCGCTCAGCAGGTCGGCGATCTTCACCTTTAGTGCAGCGGCCAGTTTTTGCAGCGTAAGCAGGCTTATCTTCTTGGTGCCGCGCTCTATCTGGCCTATGTAGCTGGGGTGCAGGCCGGCGCGCTCGCCCAGTTCTTCCTGGGACCAGGTCTGTTTCTTGCGGAAAGCCCGCACGGCGGCGCCCAACGCCGAATAAATATCGGTCTTCATCGTGATGCCTTATATTCTCGCAATCAACCGCGGCCGCTTTCTAGAGCCTTAAGGGTTTTATTATATTAAACCTTATGGTATTGACAAGAAAAGCCGTATTTAATAGATTGAAAGCGGGGGGCGTATGGCTGAAAAACGAATATTGATAGTGGACGACGAAGTCGTCTGGCGCAAGCTGCTCTGCAGGCTGTTCCAGGGGCAGGGTTATGCCGTGCTGCAGGCGGCCTCCTGCAGAACGGCGCTGGAAAAGCTCAGGTCCGCCCGGGTGGATTGCGCTATAGTGGATTACAACCTGCCGGACGGGACCGGGGCCGTTGTCTGCGCGGCCATCCGCGAAATGGACGGCGGGCTGAAGACCCCGGTAATAATGTTCACGGCGGACCGCGCGGCGGCCGAATACATGTTCGGTCCGCACCGGGCCGATATGCTGGTCTTCAAGGACAGGCCGGTATTGGCGCTGCCTGGTCTGATGGCCAGCCTTTTTTGACGTTCAGGGGCGTGAGTACCGCCGCTCCAGGTCGGCGGCAAGGTCGGAAACTATTCCCGCACGGGAACTTTTCGCCGCCGCTATAAGCTGCAGCGCCTGGGCGGCATTGCCGGGGGTGCCGGCCTGCAGTATCCTTTCGGCGCGCTTAAGCGCCATTATCGCGGGGTAGGAAAGGGTGAGTTCCACACCGGCGCTTACGTGGGCGTCCGGCTCGGTCTTCGCCTGCCTGGAACAGTCCTCCAGGCTGAGGCACGGCGGCGCTGACGCCACCTCCCGCAGGAAGGCCCAATCCTCGTCGGTCTTCAGGTTCCGGCCCAGCAGGTAGACTACGGTACCCTGCTCATTGCGCCTTTCGTCCGGCAACTGCCGGAATTTGTTCCGGAACAGGCGTTTGGTCTGGGGGGATAGGTCGTTGAAAGCGGTGTCCAGCCGCGGGTCATTGTCGTTGCGGGAGAGGAGGATCTCCTCCAGGAGGGCCAGCTTTTGGGCCGGGGTGTCCGCGGCGTAGTTGGCGGAAGGCGCGGTCTGTTGCGCTGCGCGGCCGCCGGCGGCTTGCCAGGGCTCTTCGGTGGCCTTGCCTGCCTGGGAGGAAGCCTGCTGACCTGATGGTTCCTCCCAGGGGAGTGCCGTCTGCCGGGTCTCATGCCGCGCCGCTATTGGCGCAAGCGGTTCTGAAAGGCCGTTCTCCGGCCTGGTCCTGGTTGCGCGCCAAAAGAATAGACCTGCCGCCGCGAGGACGAGGATAAGGAATACCGCTTTGCTCATTTATAGATGTCGTCCCGGATGGCGTTCCTGGCTTTGGAGTCTACTATGCGGTAGAGCTGGTCGTCGGCGTAAATGCCGGCGTCCATCCGCACCTTCTCCGTGCAGTTGGTGCAGTAGCGCTGTATGTTCTTGAGCATTATCAGCGAGGCGCCGTAGGAGCCCAGTTCGGACTCGTCGCAGCCGCGCTTGCCCGCCAGCGGAACTCCGGTCAGGATGCTGACTATGTCCTTGCCGTTGGCGTCGCGGAAGGGTTCGGGGCAGTTTACGTGGCGCCAGTTCTCGTTCTCCGGGTCGGCGTGCCGGGACTCATGGAACACTGTCATGATCCTGGCTATTTGCGGCTGGTTGACCTTAATATAGCTGTCGCTCAGCCACATCTTGGAAGGCTCTATGGACGGGATGACGCAGGCCACCACCGGTTTTTTGTCCCAGTCGTACAGGCCCACCATCTTTATGTGGGAGGCGAAGAACCGGAGGTAGGAAGGGCCGCCCATCTGGCCGAAGATCTGACCGTGCAGGGGGGAGGTCTTTTTGCCGGTCAAACTGCCCACGAAAGCTAGGTCCTGGCCCAGTTGCCGCTGGAGTTCGGGCGGCACGTCCTTGTCGAAGACGGGTGCCACGGCGGCCGGGAACTGGTTGTCCACGGGCCTGGGGGCCGCGGCCGGGGCCGGCGGCGGAGCGTCTACCGGCCCCGCGGAGCGCAGGGCGTCCAGGGCGGAGGCGTCGGCCACGGCGTCGCGCAGGTCCGAAGGCGGGGCATAGGGGCGCTTATGCGCTACCGCGGCGAATAACGCGATAGCCAAAACAGCCGCCAACCCCGTAATGATCCTGGGTTTCATGGATATCATAGTTTACGGCGGGGGAGGACGTTTGTCAAGGGACCTTGAGGCGCAAAAAACCGGGGCCCTTTAAGGGCCCCGGCTCTTGTTGACCGGCTGCGCGCTTCAGCGGCAGCGGCCGCTCTTTACGGACTGCGCCTGGCGGTTGCAGGTGCTTATGCTGCAATAGCCGGGTATGCCGTAGTTGGCCTGCGTGCAATTGCGGATGGCGCTGTCTTCGGCGGAGCGCTGGTCGGGGCGCAGATCGCCGGAGTACAGGCCGGGGCCTGCCTTTACCACATCTTTGTGATGCGGCGGGTGGCCGGGGTTAACCGGCGGATAACCGGGGTACGGATTGGGCGGCGGGAACTGCGGATGGCCGGGGTGCCCCGGGTTCCAAGGCTGCGGCGGAGGATAGACGGGATGTCCCGGGTTCCAGGGCTGCGGCGGCTGCGGGGGATAAGGGGCCGGGGGATACGGAGCCGGCGGGTAAGGAGCCGGAGGGTAGGGCGCCGGCGGATAAGGCTGCGGCGGATACGGGGGCTGCGGCTGGTTGTACGGGTTAAAGCGCGCCTCGCAGCGCACCATGTCCACCGAGCAGTCGAAGCGGCAGGAGCCGTGCTTGGAAAGGCACTCGCGGCAGGCGTCCCATTCGTTAGGGCCGCCGCCGTGGCCGCCCCAATGTTCTTCCCAGCCGTAGTCGGAAGCGCGGCAGGTCATGCGCGCGTGCGACGGGGGCGGGGGCGGGTTGCCGGGCCAGGACCTGTCGGCCGGGATCGCGGCCGCGGGCGTGGGCGCCTTGGCGTCGGCCGCCAGCGCGGCGGCCTGGTCGCAGGACAGCTGCTGCAGGGCGGCGCCGGTGTCCTGCGCGGCAGCGGCCAGCGTCAGGACGGGAACTAACAGTGAAACCAGTAAGACGATTTTTTTCATTATTTAACCCTCCAGCCCAAATAATATCTTTTACGTAGTTGTGCCCCATGGGGCCAAAGGCCCCCTGTTTGCCGGAAAACGGCCTACCCGCCCCGTAGGCCCCGGCACTACGCCGGCCGCCTTAATATCTTATAATTATCCTGAATGAAGGCCGCCAGACCCGCGCCGGTGCTTGAAGGGGACAAGACCCTCCGGTTCCCGCACGCCCTGCTGATCAGCGCCAGCGCCGGCTCCGGGAAAACCTATACGCTCACCCAGCGCTACGTGCAGTTCCTGCTGTCGGAGAAAGTGCCCAACAACGACCTCTCCAATATCCTCGCCGTCACTTTCACCAACAACGCCGCCAAAGAGATGAAGGCCCGCATCCTGGCCTGGCTTAAGGACCTGGCCCTGGAGCGCGACCCCGCCAAACTGCAGGAGACCCTGGAACTGGTAGCCCTGCCGCGCGCCGAGGTGGTAAAGCGCGCCGGCGTCCTGGTAGAGCGCTTGATAGCGGACTATTCGGATTTCCACGTGCAGACCATAGACAGCTTCCTGGCCCGGGTGATGACGGCCTCCGCCGACGAGCTGAAGCTGCCGCTGAAGGCCGAGATCACCACGGCCTACGACGCGCTGATAGACCTGGCCCTCTACAGCATGTTCGCGCGCATAGGCCGGGACCTGCCGGCGGAAACGGTGGACAAGTTCCTGGCCGTGCTGCCCAAGACCGGCTCCTATCCGTGGAACCCGGCCCGCCGCGTCAAAGAGAACTTCAACAGTTTCCTCGAGCAGGAAGGCAAGACGGCAGGGCTTGTACAGAATGCTCCCGGCGACTACGAGGCCCTGCTGAAGGCCAGATTCTCCGCCGCGCTCAAGCACTGCGCGGGGCTTATAAAACATTTCGGGGCGGACTATGTGCGCCCGGGCTGCGCCGCCGCCATAGAGGCCGCCAACCTGACGGATTTCCTGGCCGCCTATAATTTCAAATTCGGCATCTTTAACGGCGTGAAGAAGGGCAAGTTCCCCGCCAACTGGGAAAACGACATAGCCCGCCTTAACGACCTGGTGATAGACCTTACGGAACTCAACGCCGTGGCCTACTACCACCCTTACGTGGGCATTTACGACCGCTTCAAGGCGGAGCTGGAGCGCGTAAAGCGCGGCAAGACCGACGTGATCCACATCAGCGACATCGCCAAAAAACTGGCGGCCTATATAAACGCGGACAATGTGCCCGAGATCTACCTTAAACTGGGCGAACGCATCTCGCATTTCCTCATAGACGAATTCCAGGACACCAACCGCCTGCAATGGGACGTGCTGCGCCCGCTGGTGGAGGAAGGGCTGGCCAAGACCGGGTCGCTGTTCGTGGTGGGCGACATCAAACAGGCCATCTACATGTTCCGCAACGCGGACTACCGCATAATGCGGGATTTCCTGGACCTGGCCGAAGGCAAGAAGGCCGCGGCGGCCAATATTTCCCTGGAGCCGCTGGGCAACGAACTGAAGTACGTGAACCTGCCGGTTAATTACCGCTCCGACGGCGAGGTGCTGAAGTACGTGGACGGGCTTTTTAAAGAGAAACTCAAACACATGCCCGGCCTGGTAGGGCAGGACATCACGGAACTGACCGCCTACAGCCAGAGCGTGCAGGCCGGCCGCGTTAAAGACGGCTACGTAAAGACCAGCGTGCTGCAGCTGGAAGACCTGGCGGACCCGGCGGGCCAGAAGGAGCGGCTGCTGGCCGCGGTGAACGGCGCGCGGCAGCGCTACCCGCTGGGGGAGATCGCCATCCTGGTAGGCAAGAACAAGCGCATAGAGCCGGTGGTGGAATGGCTGACGGAGGCGGGCATCCCGGTGGCGTCGCTGAGCTCGCTGGATATCCGCAAGCGCAAGGCGGTGGCGGAGCTGCTGGCCTGGCTGAAGTTCCTGGAAACGCCGTCGGACGACCTGGCCTTCGCGGAGTTCATAACGGGCGATATCTTTACGCGCCTGACGGGCCTTGCGCGCGCGGAACTGGCCGCTTTCATCCTGGAGGCGCGCGCCGCCGACAAGGACGCGCTGCTGTACGCGGCTTTCCGCAAGCATCCGCGCTTCAAAGACGCCTGGGACCGTTTCCTCGACGAGCCCTTCCGCAAGACCGGCTACCTGCCGCTGTACGAACTGCTGGCGCTGGTCTACGCCAATTTCAAATTATTCGCCAATTTCCCCGGGGAGCAGGCTTTCCTGGCGCGGTTCCTGGACGCGGTGACGACGCTGGAGGCGCAGGGCGTCACCAGCCCGCGGGCGTTCATAGAGTACGCGGCCCAGGAGGACGAGGACAAGGCCAAGGTGTTCTCCATCGCCCTGCCGGAGTATATCGACGCGGTGCGGGTGATGACCTTCCACAAGAGCAAGGGCCTGGGCTTTTCCGTGGTGATAAACCTGCTCTACGAGGAAAAGGGCCAGTCCGACCCGATGTATTTCGAGGAAAAGGACGGGGCCATCCACGTCTACCACATCACCAAGGACGCGGCCGAACACAGCGCCCGGCTGCGCCCGGTCTACGAGGGCCGCCGCCTGGACGGCAATGTGCAGGACCTCAACGTGCTGTACGTGGTCTCTACCCGCGCCCGGCACGAACTTTACAACCTTGTGCTGCGCAAGGCGCGCAAGACCGAGGCCAAAGACGTCCGGCTGCTGGACGTTTTTGAGGAGTACGAGGCCGGCCGCCCGGCGGCGCACAAGCCTGCGCCGCGCCCGGCCAGCGAGCCGGTGCGCATAACGGCCGCGGCTGGCCGCCCGGAGCGGGCCTTTGAGGCGCAGCAGCCTACTTACGCCGGTTTCTTCGAGACGGCCGAAGGCGAGCTGGCGCACGCCCTGCTGGCGCGCCTGGCCTCGCTGCCCGAAGAGCCGCGCGCAGCGCTGGAGGCGGCTTTCGACGAGCTGGCGCCGGAGTATCCGTTCAGGTTCGACAAGGCCCGCCTGGTGAAGGCGCTGGCGGACTTCCTGAATAATTCCGAAGCGGCGGCGCTGTTCTCCGCCGCGCCCGGCCGCGAGGCGCTGGTAGAGGCGGAATTCGTGGACAAGGAAGGTTCGCTGTTCCGCATGGACCGGGTGCTGATAGACAAAGACCTGGTCACCGTAGTGGATTTTAAAACAGGCAAAGAGAATACCAAAAAATACTCGGCCCAGATGAAGAACTACCTGGCCATCATCTCCGAAGTCTACGCCCGCCCCGTCCGCGGTCTCCTCGCCTACGTGGACCTGAACAAGGTGGTGCCGCTGTGAAAGAGAAGGACCTGGTCTCTATTCTCGGGCTGGTGGCGGCCAACCTGGTGCCGCTCGTTATGGTGCTGCTGGGGCGCTGGGGCGTGGCCGAGGTGCTGGTGCTGTACTGGGCGGAGACGGGCGTGGTGGGGCTGTTCACCATCCTGCGGGTGCTTTTTGCGGGCGCCCCCATGCCGTACCATAAGCCGGTTACGTTCCAGCAGTTAAAGACCGCCCCCTCGCATAAGACCCTGCCGCTTTTCCTGGCCGACTGGGGGCTTATAGGCAAGCTGCTGCTGTCGTTCTTCTTCTCTCTGCCTTATTTCCTTTTCATGTTCCTGCAGGGCTGCGCTCTTTATCTTTTCCTGGAATTCGTAGCGGGTTACGGCTGGCCGGTGCAGGCGGTCAAGTGGGGGGTGCTGGGCCTGGTTATGGGGCACGGCGTCGGTTTTGTGAAGGGGTACCTGCTTTCCGGCGAGTTCCGCCGCACTTTCCCGGAACATTGCGTGGAGGCGCCTTTCCACCGGCTGGCTATTCTACAGACGGTGCTGGGCTGCGCCGGCTGGGTGTCTTATGAGTCGGCAGGCTACGCGGTTTTTCTTATGAGCGCTTTCGTAGTGGTTAAGACGGGTATCGAACTATATCCGCCCAAGAGTTATGGGAGGGGGTCTGTATGAAGAAGGCTTTTCCTTTGAACAAGGTTTATTCGCTCTTGGAGTCGGGGCCGGTCATCATGGTGAGCACGGCCTGGAAGAACAAGCAAAACGTGATGACCATGAGCTGGCACAGCATGATAGATTTCAACCCGCCGCTGGTGGGCTGCGTTATCAGCGACCAGAGCCTGACTTTCAAGATGATCAAGGCGTCGAAGGAATGCGTCATCAACATCCCTACGAAGGAGCTGGCGGGCAAAGCCATCGGCTGCGGCAATGTGAGCGGCACGAAAGTGGACAAGTTCGCGTCCTTCAAGCTGACGCCCGTTAAGGGCAGCGCCGTGAAGGCGCCGCTGGTTAAGGAATGTTACGCCAGCCTGGAATGCAAACTTCACGACGCCCGCCTGGCCTCCAAATACAACCTCTTCATCTTCCGAGTCCTCAAAGCCTGGGTCGACCCCGCCAAGAAACACCCCGCCACCTTCCATCATCGCGGCGGCCCCTCCTTCTTCATCGCCGGCAAGTCCGTTAAGTTAGGCAAGAAGTTATGAAATCGGCATTTTTGCCGGTACTTTTTGCCATCCTAACGCTTCCAACAAAAAGCTTTGCTGCCTGGGGGATATCGGGTACCGGCGGGTACTGGGAAATGGACGCGAGGGATTTCGAGCTTTACGCGGACTACCGGAAAGCCAACGCGCCGGCCGAGTTCGGCTCCAAGATAACTCGCGGCAGTATCAGCAGTGATGTGAGCCTGTTCTATGAGACCAGCGGCGGGAAAGTGTTCAACTATGGTCTTTCGGTAGGCTACGGCAGAGCTCCTGAAGTTAAGTATATGCGCTCGCAAGGAATTCCGGGCGTGTACAGAAGCTATAACACGGATGAGAACAAGACCACGGTTATCCCGGTCTTTCTTTATGCAAAGTGGGGGCCTGAAGAGGCGAAGTATAGGGCTTTTCTGGGTGCCGGAGCCGAATATCTCATGGCCAGGACCAGGACGAACGGTTATTACACTGACTTGGTTTCGCCCGCATCCAGTAATTCCTGGAATATAATGTTCAGAAAAAACAAGGTCATCCCCGGGATAGTCGCCGGAGGGGAATACTTTCTGTTTAAGAACTTTTCTCTGGGTCTGAACTTCAAATACCTGTTCTCGGGGAAGGTCGAGGATTTTCGCGGTAAAACCGGCGGCACTGAATATCGGCTGATAATGAGCAAGGCCTTTGCCTCCGATCTGGAGTACCTTAACGCCGTTGGGACCAATTACACGTTGCAAGCCAAAGACAGGCTTTTCGGCTATGACTATACGGGGCTAAGGGCCAACCTTACTGCCAGGCTATATTTCGGAAGATAACGGGCGACGTGTGGGGTCAGGTCTTTACTTTTGACCTGGACTAGTGATCTGGCAGGTCACTATGGAGCCGCCGGGCGAGGGCCCGGCGGTTTTGTTTTGCGGGAAAAGGTAGCTGCTACCTTTTTGCCCGACAATATGGTGTCGGGGGCGCCTGCTAGGCTATTTGTGGGAAAGGGGGGCTTATGGCTAAAGACATTGTTCCGCAGGAAATCTTGGCGAGCAAGATATTGATGATGCGCGGTCACAAGGTTATGCTGGACCGGGACCTTGCTGCGCTTTATGGGGTCGCCACGCGCGACCTGAATAAAGCCGTCTCGCGCAATAAGGAGCGGTTCCCGGAGGATTTCATGTTCCGCGTCGGGAAGAAAGAGCTCGAGAACTTGATGTTCCAAATTGGAACATCAAGTTGGGGCGGCACCAGGAAGGCGCCCTATGTGTTCACTGAACATGGAATATTGATGCTGTCGTCCGTGCTGAGAAGCCGGAGGGCGGTACAGGTGAACATACAGATAATGCGGGCGTTCACGAAGACACGTGAATTGCTGTCCACCCACGCGGAACTGAGGCGTAAGCTGGAGGAGATGGAGAAGAAATACGACCACCAGTTCGCGGCGGTGTTCGATGCGATAAAGAACCTGATCTCCGCGGAGGATAAGGACGTAAAGAAAATAGGCTTTACGGCCTGAATTATGCGCCGGGAGGGGCGCCTCCCAGGGTGAGGGATTCGGCGTTGAGGGCGGCCCGGAACTCCGCGTCGTGGGTGATGATGAGGAGGATGCCCTGGTAGGTGAGGAGGGCGGACTCCAAGGCGGTGATGCTGCGCAGGTCCTGGTGGGTGGTGGGTTCGTCCAGCAGGGCGATGTCGGCGCCGTAGACCAGGAAGCGGGCGAGGGCCACCTTTCTGCGCTGGCCTTCGCTGAGCGACTCCAGCGGCGAGAATAACAGCTCACCCTTGGCGCCCAGCTGGTCCAGCATGGTGCAGCCCGCCTGCAGATTTTCGCCTTTGAAATAATCCGCCCCCTTCAGTATGCCCGGCTCGGGCTGCCAGAACTGGGGCATGTAGAAGATCCTCGCCGACTTCGAGTGCCTTATCCGCCCCGTGTCCGGCTGCAGTTCCTTGGCGATAAGCCGCAGCAGCGTAGTCTTGCCCGCGCCGTTGCCGCCCTGCACGCAGAGACGCCCGCCCGCCTTCAGGTTGAAGCTCAGGTCCCTGAACAAAGCCCTGCCGCCAACGCTTTTGGTCAACTCCTCCACCTGCAGAAAAGCGTTTTCACTAGCCGGGAGACTCGGGTGGCGTACCTTTTCTATGAAAGGCTTCGCCTTTTGCAGTTCCTCTATTTTCCGGCGGGCCCTTTCGGCCGCGCGGGCCGAACGCTTCTGCAGGCGGGCCGCCCGGGCGCCTATGAAGCCTTTGTCGAAGGCGCCTTTCTTTTCCTTTTCCTTCGCCGCGCCCCAGTTCATGTAGTTGCGCTCCATCTTCTGCAGGTTCGTGATCTCGCGCTCCAGCTTTTCCTTCTTCTTTTCAGCCAAGGCGAAAGCCGCGCTTTTCTGGGCGGCGTAGGAACTGTAATTGCCGCTGTAGGCGCGCAAAGTTTTGCGCTCCAGTTCCAGCACCTTGCTCACGCAGGCGTCCAGGAAGGCCCGGTCATGCGACACCACCAGGCAGGCGCCCTTGTAGTCCTTCACCGCCGCGGCCAGCCGCGCCATGGCCGTGCCGTCCAGGTAATTCGTAGGCTCGTCCAGCAGGTAGAGCGGCGGCCGGCGCAGGAAGCCGGCCATAAGCGCCAGCATCTTACGTTCGCCGCCGGAGAAACTCTCCACCGGCCGGTCCAGCTCCCGGGGATTAAAACCCAGCGCCGCCGCCTGCGCAATTACCTGCGGCCCCTGGTCCCAGTCGCCTGCCAGCCAGTCCAGCGCGCTCATGCCGCCGTTCGCGGTGTCTTCCTGTTTAAGCAGGAACACGCCTGCGGGGCGGGTTATGGCGCCCGTGTCCGGCTGCAGGTCGCCCGCCAAGAGGCGCAGCAGGGTAGTTTTGCCAGAGCCGTTGTCGCCCATAAGGGCGGTCTTGTCCCCGGCGTAAAGACGCAGGGACGCGCCGGAGAACACCTGCTCCGTGCTGTCAGGATAGGCGAAAGCCAGGTTCCTGGCTTCTAATAGAACAGTACCCATAGGAATACCTCCCGGGGTTTTACGAAATATTTAGGAAAGGCCGGCTGGGCCGGCGGCCGCGAACTGCTTAGAGGTTGGTTGAGTTGTCCATGATAGCACCGCTTTGGCGGCGGTACAGTTAAATTCTACCAAAAAATCGGGGCAGGTCCAGCTTTGGCCTGCCCTCAGGGATCCTGCACTCCGAGTTGCTTATACTTGGGTAGGATCCTAGTATATTGTAGACCCCTGGCGGACAAATTTCAAGGGTACTTTGGCCCGCAAATGACGGCAAAAATGGGGTAGAATATGGGGGTTATGACCAACACCGAAAAGAAAGAGAAACCCGACCTGCTCAAGCAGATGTCCAGCGTGGTGAGCCACGAACTGCGCAACCCGCTGGCCATTATTTCCAATTCGCTTTATTTCATAAAGACCAAGCTGGCCGCCGGCGGGGCCGCGCTGGACCCCAAGGTGGTAAAGCACATAGGCGTCATAGAGAGCGAGGTAAAGCACAGCAACGACGTTATAGAACAGATGCTGGCTTTTACCCGCGTGCGGGAACTGCGCCTGGCGCATGCCGAGGTGAACTCGGCCCTGGCCGACCTGCAGGAAGGCTACGTAGTGCCGGCCGGGATAACGCTGAAGGTGGACGCGGACCCGGCGGGTTCCTGCGTGAACGCCGACATGGAAGCCATAGGCTATGCCCTGCGCCGCGTGCTGGATAATGCCGTGCAGGCCATGCCCGGCGGCGGCACCGTAACCCTCGCCGCCTCCCAGGACGGCGAACTTGTACATTTTACCGTTACCGACACCGGTCCCGGCCTGCCCGCCGGCGACGGCGAGAAAGTTTTCGAGCCCTTCTTCACCACCAAGCCGCGCGGCGTGGGCCTGGGCCTTACCATTGCGCGCAAATACCTGGAGCAGCAGGGCGGCACAGCCAAAGCGCAGAACCTGCCCGGCGGCGGCGCGAAAGTCACCCTGTCGCTGCCTCTTTTCAAGGCCTAGCCTAGGACCAAAGACCAGGGGGCGCTGGGGCCAAAGCCTCATCCCATTCTTTGGGGGAAACTGTATAGTATAAGGGTGAAATCAAACACCTCTTTCATCCGTAACTTCTTTATCTTCCTTTCTTTGCCGTTCTTCACGGCCGCCGCTTACGCTCAAACGGCGGCTTTCGATTCCCTGCTGCAGGTCCCCGGGTTAGAGACCCTGGAAATAGCCGCACCGGTACCGGTGCAGGCCGAGACCTACCCGGACATGGAGCAGGACCGCAAGCCGGGCAAACAGCTTTCCAACGCGGGCGGCGAGCGCGTGCTGGACCTGGTGCGCTTCGAGCGGGACGCCAAGGCCAACACCTACAGGTGGGGCCAGATGCGGATAGAGGACGCCCAGTTGGAAGAAGTTTACTTCGGCTTCCGGTCCGCGAGCGTAGGCCACAATTTCATCATGTTCTCTTTCAAGGGCGGGGAGAAGCTCGTGGTGGAAGTGCTGCCCTGGAAAAAGAAGGGCGAGAAGTTCGACCCCATAGTGGCCGGCATGACCGGCAAATACGTCCTGGTGTGGAACATGGTCTCCTTCGACAGCTTCCTGGAGACCGCCGTGGGCCGCGATAACCTTTACGTGGACGTTTACCCCATGAAGCTTAGCCGCGAAGAGAAACTGCGCATGCTCGACGCCGCCATTGCCGAAGCCACCCGCGACTACGGCGGCGAGAAGTACAACACCATGACCAACTCCTGCAGCAGCAACGCCCTTAAAGTTTTCGCCAAGGCCACCGGCCACCACCTGGTGATAGCCCGCATGCTGCCTTCCGTGGTCATAAAGCACCTCAAAATGCGCGGCTTCCTGGGCGAGGCCCTGCACTACGATACTTCAAACTGGCAGGGTAAATGACCCACTTGGATTAGCTGTTCCAGTAAGGAGACAGTATATGAGAAAAATTATCCTTAGTTTAGCCGCGTGTTTAATTTGGACTCCGGCTTTTGCCCAGCAGGGGCCGACCGAAGGCCTTAAAAAGGCTGCCGGCCTGGACCAAGTGCAGGTAACTGCGGTGCAGGCGCCGGTCGCCGCGGCCAGGGCTCCGGCACCGGAGCTGGCCATGAAACGCGAGGTGAAATTCCTTTACGGTAAAAGCGCTGACAGAACTGCCCGCGGCTGTACCGTTAAGGACCAGAGCGGCAGTATAGAACCCTGGGAATGCCGTAATTCCGCCGGGAAATGGCGCTGCTACGCCGACGTGGAAGTGAACGGCAAGCCTTTCCGCATAAATGGCGCCTGCGCCGAAAGCCTCGGAGATTGTTTCTGGAGCGGTTCCGCCGCGGTGAAGGACCCCTGCGAGTCCATAGAGGACAACGGCGGGATAACGCCGCCCCAGCCAGGGGATACCTGCCGGGTGACCGACCAGAGCGCTACCATAGATTCCTGGGCCTGCCGCGACGCCAAAGGTTCCTGGCGCTGCTACGCGGACGCGAAAATCAACGGCAGCACCGTGCGCATCTACGGCGCCTGCACCGATTCCATGTCCGAGTGCTGGTCCAGCGGCGTCCTGGCGGTAGATCCCTGTAACTGACGGTTTTGCGTTTTGCGCGCCGACCGCCGGGCTTGCCCGGCGGTTCTGTTTTTGTAAAATAAAGCTATGGATGATAATGTTGCTAACGAAGTTTTTAACCGAACCGAGGCCCAGGGCGAGATCATAAGCGACGGGGCCTATAACCTTACCATGGGGCTGGTGCTGGTCTGGGGCTTCATGGTGAACTGGTGGATGGTAAAGACCATCCCTGCTTCCGCCATAGCCGGCGTACCGCCGCTCTTGTTCTTCCTGAGTTACCTGGCCTGCTGTTTCCTGGGCGTGTACCTGTTCAATAAGTCGCAGAACCCGGCGGTAAGCTTCATCGGCTACAACTTGGTGGTGATCCCCTTCGGCTTCGTCATCAACGTGGTGGTGGCCCGCTACGACCCTTCTCTGGTGCTGGAGGCCATGCGCATAACCGGCACGGTGGTGGCAGGCATGATGGTGCTGGGCTCGCTGTTCCCCGCTTTTTTCAAGCGCATCCACGGGGCGCTCACGGCGGCGCTGCTGCTGGTGATAATAGTGGAGCTGGTGGATATTTTCTTCCTGCACAAGGATCCCGGCTTCATAGACTGGATAGTGGTGGCCATTTTCTGCGGCTATGTGGGTTATGACTGGGGCCGGGCCAACAGCATTCCGAAGACCGTGGACAATGCCGTGGACAGCGCCGCTGCCCTGTACATGGACATCATCAACCTGTTCCTGCGCATCCTCAAGATCCTGGGCCGGCGCCGGCGCTAACGACGACAAAGTTCTGAACCGCGCTTGGCGCGGATAAAAAAGCCCCGGGGCGGCCCGGGGCTTTTTCCTTGGCAGGCGGAGGGCTAATTAGCCTTGCGGTACCACTTCATGAACTCGTGCCACCGGGAGGCCTTGGCCCAGGCCAGCTTGCCGTAGGCCTTGGCCACGGCGTTCTTCTGCTTTTCCGGGTTGGAGGAGGGGACGAAGATGGCTATGCCGCGGCAGCGGGCATAGTCCTTGCGGCTCATCTTCGGGTTATTGTTGGTGCGGTTTACCAGCACCAGGTCTTTCTCTATGTAGGCCTGCAGGTCCGCGGCCGCGGCTGTTACGGCGGGGTCCTGCGTCCTGCTGGTGACCAGGCCTACGAAATCGTACAGGTCGGAGTCATTGCCGCCGCTGAACCGGAAGGTGTCCAGCACGCCTTCCCGGACTTCGGCCTTTAGCCCGGCGGCCATCACGGCGCCGGCCCAGGCGTCTATCCTGGCGGCCAGGCCGGGGATGGCGGCGGTCCTGATGGCGCTCTGGGTGGCGGTGTGCGCGTCCTCCATGAACTGGGTGGCGGCCCGGGAGTTGTTCTCCACTACGGCGGCGGCCAGGTCGCCCGGGGCCATGGCCGGGTTAGCGGCCAGGGCGCCCAGCAGGGCGGCGTAATCGAAGATCATGGCTATCATGGTCTCCTGGGAGCCCACGATGTACTGCGCGTAGTCCTTCAGCTCGAAGCCCACTTCCACCTGCTGCATCAGGCAGGCGTCGGAAGTATAAACGTCCACCCCGCCTATCTGTTTGAGGACGCGGGCCAGCTCGGGAGTGCTGATGTAATTGTCGGTTTCGTCGTCGTAGGAGATGGATTTGGGCTTGCCTATGGATTCCCAGCCGGTGCCGTGGTTCCAGACTATGAGCATGTACTTCTTGGCAGGGTAATTACGCTTGGCCCAGGCGCCGAAAGCGGCCAGCTGTTTATAATCTCCCATGTCCATGGCCCCCAGGTCTTCGGACGGGGAGGTGACGGAGTTGGGTTTGTCGTCGCGGGTGATGAAATAGCGCCTGACAGTGTTGCCGAGCACGCCGGCCTGGGCCACCACGTTCACTTTCTCCGAGGAGCCCACCGTCTCCATCTCGTTGAGTTCGGGGCCCACGTAGCCGGCCAGGTCGTTCTTGCCGTTCATGAAGACCATTATGGTCCATTCTTTCTCGGCTGCGGTCCCGTCGCGGTCTGGCTCCGGGGCGGCGGGAGCGGGAAGCCTTTGCGCGGTCGCAGTAAAGTCGGCAGCGTTCAGGGCGTCGAGGTTGAAACCTTGCGCCGCGGAAGTCTGTGCCGAGAGGAAAACTGCCAGGAGAGCCGCCAGAAGAGGAAAGTTTCTATTTGTCACACATATAGTTTAAAACACAAGCGGCGCGTCAGCCAGGGCATAAAGTGCCTCTTTTGCCGGTAAAAAGGCCCAGCGCCGGTTAGGCCGCAGGGCCCCCCGGGGGTATCTTATTTCGGGAATTGGTTGGGCCGTGTGGGGGCGCCGGCTATGGGGAATTGCCTTGCCGCGGGCGGTGCGGAGGTGGTATTTGATAGAATTTAAGCTCTCATGAAGAAGCGTTCCCAAATATCCCTGCTGCTGGCCGCCGCCCTGCTGTGCGCCGGGCCCGCGCGCGCCCTGGTGGTAACCGGGCTGGACGCGGCGGCGGAGGGGGATTTCGAGATGTTCGCCGGCAAGCGGGTGGGGCTGGTTACCAACCAGACCGGCCTGGACCAGGCGGGGCGCAGCGGGGTGGACGCCATGTTCGCCTCGCGCAAGGCTAAACTCGTGGCCATCTTCAGCCCGGAGCACGGCTTCCGCGGCAACGCCGCCGACGGCGAAATAATTTCCAACTCCACGGACCCGGTCACCGGGCTGCCTATCTACAGTCTTTACGGCAAAACGCACCGCCCCACCTCCGCCATGCTCGCCGGCATAGACGTGCTGGTGTTCGACATCCAGGACATAGGCGCGCGGTTCTACACCTACCTCACCACCATGGCGCTCTGCATGGAAGAAGCTGGCAAGCGCAATATCCCTTTTGTGGTGCTGGACCGCCCCAATCCCATAAGCGGCCTGGTGCTGGAGGGCCCGGTGCTCTCTAAAAATATCCAGGACTTCACCGGCTATTTCCCGGTGCCGGTGCGCCACGCCATGACGGCGGGGGAAGTGGCGCTGCTGCACAAGGACATCCGCAATATCGCCGTGGACCTCACCGTGGTGAAACTGCGGGGCTGGGACAGGGCTTCTTTTTACGGCGACACGGGCCTGGCCTGGGTGAACCCTTCGCCTAATATCCGCGGCGTGGACGCCGCTATAATGTACCCCGGCATAGGCGGTTTCGAGTCCACCAATATGGCCGTGGGCCGCGGCACGGACGCGCCTTTTCTGTGGTTCGGCGCGCCGTGGCTGGACGCCCAGCGGCTGGTGAACACGCTTAACGCAGCCGGTCTGCCGGGCGTGCGTTTCCGCGCGGAGAGCAAGACCCCGGAGAAGGATATTTACGCCGGCAAGCTGTGCTACGGCGTGCGCATGGAGATAACCGACCGCGCGGCGGTGCGGCCCATGGATATTTTCGTGCGGGCCGTATGCGCCCTGCGCGACAAGCGGTACTACAAAGAATTCCGGTTCGACCAGGAAGCGCTGAAGCTGACGGCCGGCAACAATGTTTACAAGGCCATTTTCGAATCCAAGGATAGCCCGGAGAAGATCATAGCCTCTTTCCGCGAACAGTGCCTGGCTTTCGACAAACTCCGCGGCAAATACCTGCTCTACTGACGCCCGATGAAAACCTTCCGCCTGTTGCTGCTGCTCTGCCTGGCCCCCGGCCTGGCCGCCGCGGCGCAGGAAGGGTGGACGGTAAAGGTAAGGGCCATTAACGGCCGGTACACTTATTCTCATGAGCAGCCTGTCTCCCTGCGCAAGCAGGAGAATTTTACGGGCGTGCCGCGCATGCGCGGCGGCGGGCCGGAGCGCGAACTGATCTTTAACAGCTACCTGAACTCCCCGCAGGACGGGCTGCTGCGGCTGGATTACCAGGTGGAACTGGGCGGCGAAAATACGGCCAGGCCGCCGTTCCAGGCGGCGGGCAAGGTGCTGCTGCGTCCGGGCAAACCGGTACTGGCGGTGGATTCCGGCGGCTGGAAGATAGTGCTGGAACTGGAAGGTTCCGCCGAAGGGGAATACGCCAGGGGCGGGACCAGCACCCTGGAGGTCAGCCTGAAATGCGGGCGGGACGCCTACCCGGCTAAATTCACTTACCTGCCGGAGCACCAGTACAGCGCCATCCTTTACAGCGCGGCCGGCGACGCCGTGCGCAAGTTCATGGTGGGCCTGCTGCCCAACAACCCCGGCATAGACGGCGAGTTCAAGCTGCAGTACACCCTGCTGCTCAGGGAAGGCGCCGAGACCCTGGCCAGCGGCCAGGGTGAACTCATACTGGCGCCAGGCGGCCCGCGGCGCAGCGCCGCCGCCGGCAAAGACTGCGTTTTTTCCGCCAAGGCGTCGCGCTGAGGGGCGGAGGGTTGCCCAAAAGACCTATGAGGCGCCTGGGTCTTTTGGCGCTTATGGGACACCCCCTATAAGTGGTTAAATGTAGTCTATAGGGAAATTGACTTTTTTTAAGGCAATAGACCAAACATAGGAGACTAAAGAACAGATGAAAAATGTAAAGAACATCGGTGTGGCCGCCATGGCGCTTTTCCTGGCCGGCTGCGATGAAATAAAGTTCAACGGCACCATGAACGTGCTGGAGCAGATAACCTTCAGCCAGAGCCAGGGCCAGACCGTGGTGGTCGCCCCCGGCCAGTTCAGCGCCAAGGCTACCCTGAGCGCCAACAACAGCAAGAAAAAGATAAAGCTGGAGATCAAGAACGCCGATCCCGCTACCGAAGTAAAGCTGGAGTTCAGCAAGGACATCGCCATTGGTGAGACCTTCAATATCACCGCGGCCCAGATGAAGCAGAACTTCGACCTGGCCGGCACCATGGCCACCAAGGTCGCCCGCTCCGAAGAGCGCTCCACCTACGAGAGCTGCACCTACCAGTATCCCCAGACCGTCTGCCGCAGCAACAAGGCCGCCGACCAGAACGTGTCCGAGGACCTGGTGGCCAAGGTCTCCGAGTTCGCCGCCGTGGAAGCCGTAGAGGTTCCCGCGATGGTGAACCCCGTGCTGGCCGACAAAGCCCCTTACCCGGGCCAGTTCGGCCCCGTGCCCCCGCACACGCCCACCTGCTATACGCAGTGGGTTTCCCGCCCGGGCACCCGCTACGTGCGCTACTTCATCGAGACCACCGACCGCGACATCGACGCCGGCTTCGTGCAGAATGGCAAGACCCTGGGTTCTTTCAAGGGTCATTCCACTCAGAACGAGACCGTGTACACCTACCAGAGCGACTGCCACTAATAACGGCCGCCGCGACAGAAGCCGGGCTCCGCAAGGGGCCCGGTTTTTTTTAGATATAATGGTGGGACATGACTAACGACCCTGTAGCAGTGCGTCCCGAGACGCCCAAAGACTTCGACGCGATCCGGAAGCTCAATAAGAAAGCTTTTAAAGGCAAGAGCGAGTCCAAGCTGGTGGACGCCATAAGGGAGTCCGACGGCTTCATCCCTGAACTTTCACTGGTGGCCGAAACGGCCGGCCTGGTGGTGGGGCATATACTTTTCTCGCCTATCCTCATTAAAGGCCCGCAGGGGGAAACCCCCGCCCTGGCGCTGGCGCCTATGGCCGTGCTCCCGGACTTCCAGAAGCGGGGCGTGGGATCGGCGCTGGTGCGGCGCGGCCTGGAAGAGTGCCGCCGGCTGGGGCACAAAATAGTAGTGGTGGTGGGCCACGACGAATATTATCCGCGCTTCGGCTTTGTGCGGGCGTCGGACAAGGGGCTTAGGCTGCCCTTCGAAGCCCCGGACGAGGTGTTCATGGCGCTGGAGCTGGCGCCCGGCGCGCTCTCCGGCGTGAGCGGCGAGGTGGTTTACCCCCGCGAGTTCCACGACGTAACCTAGGATTGGAGGAAAAAATGAAAATTATCATAGCTGCGGCGCTGTTCCTGGCGGCCGGCTTTACTTCTTCCGCGGGTGCCGCGGGGCAGGAGGCGGTGGTCGGGGTGCAGGAGGCTATAAAGAACATAAACTCCATGCTGGGCGCCATTGCCAGCGGCGCGGACAAGGACAGCGCGCCGGAACTTACCCGGAAACTGCGGGCCCTTAAGGCGGCCCGCGAGGCCATGGGCGAAGAGAACGTGCTGCGCATGCAGCTGCTGGAAGAAATGCAGAACCTGCAGGCGGGCGTGCAATTCGTGGGGTACAGGGGCCTGGCGAACAATCCCGCCGCCGCGCCCGCCCGGCTGGCCGCGCTTAAGCAGGTGGAGAACGCCCTGGAGGAAGTGGTGGACCAGAAAGAGTTCAGGCGCCTGACGGAAAAGGCGGACGCCGCCGCGGCCAAGAACAGCCTGGCCGTCCTGCGCGGCGCGCTGCGGGTGTATACCAGCGCTGCCAAAGGCGCCTTCCCGGAGAAACTGTCCGAACTTACCCTGGATTCCAAGTATATCCCCGCCATCCCGGCCATAGTGACGCCGGGGCACGTTAAAAAGTCCGCCGAGGTCAAGTACGCCGCGCAGGTAAAGACCATGGCCGACCTGCTGGCCCTGGCCGACGACGCCGGCGGCTGGCTGTACGTGGGCGACAAGACCTCCCCGCTCTGGGGCACGCTGGTCATCAACTGCAGCCACGCGGATATCTCCGACCCCGCCATGAAGATGTACAACTATTAAGCCGTGACTTTACGGGAGGAAGCATGAAAACCGACTTCAAGACCATCTCCGGGCTGGCCCTGGCCTGCGCCATAGGGCTGGCCGCCGGCGCCTGGGCGGCGCCGCTCGGCGCGCGGCTGGTGTCCCTGGACGACGACGCCCGCGACGCGGCCATAAGCGAACTGGGCGAGCTGAGCGACCCGGCCAAGGCCAAACTGGTGCCGGGCCTGGTAAAGGCGCTGGCCAGCAAAGAGGACGCCGTGCGCTACCACGCGGCCAAAGCCATAGGCGAGATCGGCCCCGCCGCCAGCGCGGCCATTCCCGCTCTCGTTAAGATGCTCAACGACCGCGGCCTCGACGGCAATGTGGCCATGGGCGCTACGGACGCCATGGGGCGCATGGGCAAGGCGGCCGTGCCCCTGCTCATAGGGGCCGCGGGCGGCAGCTCCATGGGCCTGCGGCAGAGCGCCACCCGCGCGCTGGGGCGCATAGGGCCCGCGGCCGGGGCGGCGGTGCCAACGCTGGCGGCCAACCTGAAAGCCGGGGACGAACTGCTTAAGTCGCACGCGGCGGAGGCGCTGCAGCGCATAGGCACGCCCGAGGCGCTCAAAGCCCTGGGCCCCGCGAAATGATCCCATGACCCCGTTCGACCAGAATCCCAAGGACCCGCTGCACGGCATTACGCTGGAGGAGATCCTTAACCGGCTGCTCAAGCGCCACGGCTGGGAGGAGATGGGGCGGCGCGTCGCCATCCGCTGCTTCACGGCAAATCCCAGCATCAAGTCCAGCCTGACCTTCCTGCGCAAAACGCCCTGGGCCCGCCAGAAAGTGGAAGCCTGGTTCTTGCGCGAACTGCTGACCTACCGCCCCGACAAGCCGCAGCCGCCCGCCCACCGGTAGTCTAACCGGGGGCGGCGGTTAAAAGGTAGAATTAGACGTGGAACTTTCCCAAGATCAGGAACTGGCGCTGGAGCGCCTGCTGGGCTGGTATAAAGACCCGCAGCGTTCCCGTTTTATTACGCTGGGCGGCTACGCCGGAACCGGCAAGACCACGCTCATAGCCGTGCTGAAGAACGAGCTGGTAAAGCTGAACAAGAACATAAGGTTCTCCTTCTGCAGCTACACGGGCAAGGCCGCGCAGAACCTCAAGAACAAATTGAAAGAGGCCGGCGCGCTCTCCGTAAAGGATTCGGTCAGCACCATCCACGGCCTCATCTACACGCCGCGCGAGAACGAGGCGGGCCACATAACCGGCTGGGACCGCAAGGACCTGCTGGAGCGCGACCTGATAATAGTGGACGAGGCCAGCATGGTGGACGGCCTTATCTGGATGGACCTGCTGTCCTATAATATCCCCATCATCGCCGTGGGCGATCACGGCCAGCTGCCGCCGATCTCGGGCAAGTTCAATTTAATGCAGGCGCCGGAAATACTGCTCACCCAGATACACCGCCAGGCGCAGGGCAACCCCATCATAACCGTGTCGGAACACGCCCGGGCCACCGGCCTGGTGCCGCCCGCGCGCTACGGCTCCGGCGTGGTGAAATATCTGAAAGAAGACTGCGACGCCCAGGAGAAAAGCGGCGAGCTGCTGGAATGCTATTCTCCCGACACGCTGATACTCTGCGGCTACAATAATACGCGCAACAAGATAAACCAGTTCATCCGGGCCAACCGCGGCTATGAAACGCCGGCCCCGGCCAGCGGCGACCGGGTTATCTGCCTGCGCAATAATCACAAGAAGGGGATTTATAACGGCATGCTGGGCACCATAGCGGCCATCTCCCCGGCGCAGAAAGACTGGTACCAGGCGGAGATCCAGCTGGACGACCGCGAGAAGCCTTACGAAGGCCTCATCTACGCGCCTCAATTCGGCGCAAAGACGGGCGTGAATTTCACCAAGGACCGCAAGCTCGCCATGATAGGCGACTTGTTCGACTTCGGCTACGCGCTCACCGTGCACAAGGCGCAGGGCAGCCAGGCCCGCCGCGTGGTGCTGTTCGAGGAGCGCTTCGCCCAGATGGACGACGAAATGTGGCGCCGCTGGCTCTACACCGGCGTGACGCGCGCGGAAGAAGAACTGTACCTCTTCGGCTGACGCGGCCCCGGCCTTAATTGTAAAATTGCTTTAGCCGACGACGGCGGTAACTATCATGAATATAATCGAAATAAAGAACCTGAAAAAAGACTACCCGCTGGGTAAGACCATAGTGCCTGCCCTGCGCGGCGTGGACCTGGAAGTGGCGGAAGGGGAGTTCATGAGCATCATCGGCCCCTCCGGCAGCGGCAAGACCACCCTGCTCAATGTGATAGGCTGCATCGACCAGGCCACGGCGGGCAGCGTGAAGATAGCCGGCAGCGAGATCACCGCCCTCGACGACAGGGCCGTGACCGACATACGCCTGCATAAGATAGGCTTCATCTTCCAGACCTTCAACCTCATCCCGGTGCTGGACGTGCTGGAGAACATAGAGTTCCCGCTGCTGCTCATGAAGCGCCCCGCCGCCGAGGCCCGCAAGCGCGCCGAGAAACTGGCCGCCGAGGTGGGGCTCTCCGAGTACGTGCGGCACCGCCCGGCCGAGCTCTCCGGCGGGCAGCGCCAGCGCGTGGCCATCGCCCGCGCCCTCGTGACCGGCCCCGACATCGTGCTGGCCGACGAGCCTACCGCCAACCTCGACTCCGTCACCGGCGCGTCCATCCTGGAGCTCATGCGCGAGATGAACGAGGTGGAGAAGACCACTTTCGTGTTCTCCACGCACGACGCTGCCGTGCTCAAGTACGCGCGCCGTATAGTGCGCATCAAGGACGGCCTGATAGAGAAGGAGCCGGTAGCCGCGTGAAACTCCTGCTGACCATAGCCTGGCGCAATATCCTGCGCCACAAGGGCAAGAGCCTGGTGATAGGCGCCATCCTGTTCACCGGCGCCTTCCTGATGACGCTCGGCAACGGCGTGGTTAGCGGCATGGCCCGCGGCATAGAGAAGAACGTGATAAACGGCTTCATGGGCGACATCGTGGTGATCAGCGCCAAGCAGAAGTCCGACAATGTGCTGCTGAACATGATGGGCACCAGCATAGAGCCGGTGACGGATTACAAGCTGATAAAGCCGGCCCTGGCCGCGAGCCCGCTGGTGGAGCGCTGGTTGCCCGCGGGCAAGAACATGGCCATGCTGCTCGACGAGAATTCCGACGCGCCCGGCTTCGCCTACCTGCTGGGAGTGGATTTCGCCGAGTACCGCAAAATGTTCCCGGGGAATTTCGAAGTGATAGAGGGCTCCTACCCGGCCCCTGGCGAGCGGGCCCTGCTGATCCCTTCTTTCGCGCGCGACGAATTCTATAACTACTACAACATCTGGTACCTGCCCGAAGGCGGCCGGCTGGTGAAGGCGAACCTCAAAAAAGAGGCGCTGGAGCGGCTCGACACGCTGGTGCTCAGCAGCAGCGTAGTGATGATGGGCATGAGTGGCGGCATGAACACCACCAGCGATATCCGCTTCCCGGTGCGCGGCATAGTCCGCTACGGCGCCCTGAACCAGATCTTCGGGCACTTCTGCCTGGTGGACATAGAGTCCTACCGGGAATGCCTGGGTTATTTCACCGCGGCCGACATGTCCGCGCAGGTGACCAAGGAAGAAAAGGCGCTGCTTTCCCTCGAGGGCGGTGGTCTGGACTCGCTGTTCGGCGGCGACGAGCTGGAGGCGGCGGCCCCCGCCGCGCCGCGCCGGCTGACCGAGCGCAGCCGGGCCGCGGACCCGGCCGACGGCGTCTACAACGCCGTCTTCATAAAGCTCAAGCCCGGCGTGCCGTATAAGAAGGCGGTGAAAGAGCTCAACGCGGCGCTCAAGGCCGCCGGGGCCGACGCCCGGGCCGTTACCTGGAACAAGGCCGCCGGCCCCATGGGCAGCATGACCCTCATCATCCGCAGCGCCCTGTTCATCTTCGTGCTGCTGCTGTTCTCGGTGGCGGTCATCATCATAGTGAACACGCTGACCATGGCCGCCATGGAGCGCGCCTCGGAGATAGGCATGATGCGGGCCGTGGGCGCGCAGAAGCCGTTCATCGGGGGGATGTTCCTGGGCGAGACGGCCATCCTCTCGGCCGTTTTCGGCGGGGCGGGGATCCTGGCCGGCGTGCTGGCCGTGGAGCTGATCCCGCTGCTTAAAATTTCCACCACCAACGACATGCTGCAGCTGCTTTACGGCGGGGACATCTTCCGCCCCATGCTGGACCTCTACGGCGTGGCGCTGGCCGTGTTCCAGCTGGGAGTGGTCACGGTGCTGGCGGCGCTCTACCCCATGAAAGTGGCGGCCGGCATAACGCCGCTGGAAGCGATAGCGAGGGACTGAACCGATGGAACTCCTGATACGGCTTAGCCTGAGGAACCTGCTGCGGCAGAAGCGGCGCAACCTGCTCCTGGGTTCGGCCATGGCCATCGGCGTGGCTATCCTCGTGACGGCGGGGTCCTTCTCCGCCGGCATCTCCGACATCATGTTCAACCGCATCATGCGCTATGTCACCGGCCACGTGTCGGTGCGCTTCAACGAGCGCGGCGGCGTGATGCGCGAGATCTTCCGCGACGGGGAGCGGGCCCGGGCCGCGCTGCAAGGCGTGCCCGGCGTGGAAAAGGCGGAGGAAGGCGTAGGCTATTTCATGCGCGCCATCGGCAACGGCAAATCCGACAATATCATCCTGGTGGGCGCCAATATGTCCGCGGAACTCTCCGATAAGGAGCGCCGGGAGATAGAGGAATCCTTCCGCGTGGTGGAAGGCAGCTGGGAGGGCGCGCGGGATTCCAAAGCGGAAAATCCCATTATCATCTCGGCCGAGAAGGCCCGCTACCTCAACGTGACCCTGGGCGACACGGTGCGGGTGCGCTTCCGCGACATGTTCGGCCAGGACCAGGCCGCGCGCCTGACCGTGGCCGGCGTGATGCGCAACGACAATATCTTCATGCAGCCGGTGGTGTTCCTGGAGCGGGAGCGCGCCAAGGCCCTGCTGGGCTACCGGCCCTGGGAGACGGCGAGTTTCAGCCTCACCCTCTCCGACCCCAAGCGCGGCGCCCGGGCCGTGGCCGACGCCATCCACGCCAGGCTCAAACCGGGACTCGCCTCCATGGAGGCGTCCGTGAACGGCCGCAAGACGGCGCTGTTCGGCGTAAAAAGCGACGCGGCCTCGCGCGAGGCGCTGGCCGCCCGGCTGAAACTTTCCCCGGCGGTACTGGAAGCGGCCCTGCGCCGCGACGGCGCCTTGCTGGACGCGCGCACCGCGCGGGCGCTGGGCGTGCGGCAGGGCGAAGAGTTCCGCGCCTCCTGGGCGCGCAAGTTCGAGCCAGGTTTGGGTGAGACCCGGCTGAAGGCCGCGGCCATTTTCAGCGGCGAGGGCCCGGGCGGCGTGCTGGTGAACGACGGCAAGTTCTACGCCGCCTATTACCGCGACCTGCCGGCCGCCGGCGCGGCCCCCGCGCCCGGCTGGGAGGCGCTGCTGGCCCCGGAATGGACGCTGCTGCCGCGCACCTATACCACCGACGATTACAAGAAGAAGTATCAGGAGATAGCCCGCAGCCGCGGCAAGGGCACCACGGCCGACGTCTCTACCATGTACGAGACCGCCAGCGACATCCTCAAGCTCGAAGGCGTGCTCAACCTCATCACCCTCTCGGCGGTGCTGGTGCTGTTCTTCATCATCCTGCTGGGCGTGGTGAACACGCTGCGCATGACCATCCGCGAGCGCACCAAGGAGATAGGCACCGTGCGGGCCATAGGCATGCGCGCGGAGGACGTGCGCAACACCTTCCTGCTCGAGACCTTCTTCCTTACGCTTTTTTCCTCCGCGGCCGGCGTGGCTCTGGGTTTCCTGGCGATGAGTCTCATCTCCGTGCCGGAGTTCCACCCGCAGGATAACCCGCTGGGGATGCTGCTGGTCAACGGGCGGGTCTATTTCCTGACCACTTTCTGGAATACCGCGGGCAGCGTGCTGCTGATCATGGGCATAGCGCTCGCCACGGCCTGGTTCCCGGCGCGCCGGGCGGCCGCCATGAGCCCCGCGCAGGCGCTGCGCCATTACGATTGAGGATACCTCTATGCTGAAACTCGCGACCCTGCTCCTGCTCTGCTGCGGCCCTGCCCTGGCGGCCGACAGCCGCGTGACGCCCATACTCAAGGCGATAGACTACAATTACCGCTTGAAGAGCGACGTGCGGGCCGACGTTACCATGACCCAGCAGAAGGCCGGGCAGGGCACCAAGATCATAGACATGGCCTATTACCGGCGCGACGCGGACGACGCCTTCCTGATAGCCATCCGCGCCCCCGAGAACGAGAAAGGCAACGGCTACCTGCGGGTGGGCGACAATTTCTGGATGTACCGCAAGAACACCCGCACCTTCCAGCACGTCAACCGCGACGAGAGCATAGCCGGCACCGACGCGCGCGGCGACGACTTCGAAACGCGCAAGCTGGAGGAGCTCTACGCCCCGGCCCTCGGTACCGACGGCAAGGAGGTCTTCGCCGAAGAGACGCTGGGCAAGGTGCCGGTGTACCGTTTCGAGCTGAAGGCCAAGGTAAGCGACGTGGACTACCCGCGCCAGATCTACTGGACCCGCCGCGACAATAACCTGCTGCTCAAGCAGGAGAGCTATTCCGGCTCGGGCACGCTGATGCAGACCGCCTATTTCCTGAAGTTCACCGAGGTGGAGGGGCGCTTCGTGCCGGTAAAGCAGCTCTTCATCGACGAGTTCGAGAAAGGCAACCGCACCATAGTGGAGATCTCCGCCATAGTCCCCGGCAAGCTGGCCGACTCGATCTTTACCAAGCCCTACCTGGAGAACCTGAGCAAATGAAGACCTTACTCGTACTGGCGCTGGCCGCCTCGCCCGCTTTCGCGGGGGACGTCTCCGAGGCGGAGCTGTTCTCCGACGCGGAGATGATAACGGCCCCCGCGGCCGCCGCCCCCGTAGAAGAGAAGAAGACCCTCGGTTTTTCCGGCGAGCTCACGGCCGTGGCCGAGGACCTGTTCTACAGCACCGGTTCCTCCGGGGCTTTCAATTCCTACATGAAGGCGAACCTGCTCATGGACGCCCGGCTGAAAGGCGGGGTGAAGGCCTTCGCCAACCTGGAGGCCACCTATACGCGCGGCGCCTCCGAGACCGAAAGCTCCCTGCGGGAGCTGTTCCTGGATTTCAACCTGGACCGCAAGGTGTATTTCAGGGCCGGCAAGCAGGTGCTGCAGTGGGGCCGCTGCAATCTGTGGAACCCCACCGACCTCATCAACGTCGAGAAGAACCCTTTTATCCGGCGCATCGGCTACCGCGAGGGCGCCTACGGCCTCAAGGCGCATATGCCTTTCGGCGCGGCCTACAACCTCTACGCTTTCGCGGACCTCGACGCCGGCGACGACCGCGACCCGGCGGGAGCACTCAAGTTCGAATTTTTGACCGGCGCCACCGAAATGGCCTTCTCCGGCTGGGCGCGCCGCCACCGCCGCCCGGTGTTCGGTTATGATATCTCCTCCAGGGCGGGGGACATCGATATAGCGGGAGAGTTGGCCGTCTCGCGCCGGGACAATACCGTGTACGCGCGCGAGCAGGGCGGCTCGCTCTACGCCTACCGGGAGAATAAGGATTGGACGCCGCGCGCGGCGCTTACGCTCTCGCGCGGTTTCCGCGTGGGCGATTTCAACGACCGGCTGACCGTGGCGGCGGAGACCTTCTACAACGCCAACGGCTATACAAAGAGCCCTTTCCGGGACGGGCGGCTCTACACCTTCACCGGCCCGCTCGCGGCGCTGCTGCCGGCCGGCACGCGGGGGCAGTTCATCGTCGGCAACGGCCTCTACGAGGCCAATTACATGGCCCGGCATTACGCGGCGCTGTTCACCACTTTCACCCGGTTCATCGTGACGGACATGACGCTTTCGGCCAACTATATCCGCAACCTCAACGACGAGAGCGGCGCCCTTTCGGCCGGGGTCAATTACCGCAACCTGCAGGATTTCTCGGCGGGGTTCCTGGCCACGGCCTTTACCGGGCCCGCCAAAGGGGAATACACCTGGAGCGGCGCGCGGCTGCTGCTGCAGCTGACCGCCGGCGTCTCCTTCTGACCAAAGCCGCTGTTTTTGCCGCGTTCGGGATTATTTGATAAACTGCCGCAATGGCCTCCCACCGCAAAAAACGCAACAAGCTGTTAAAACCCTCCCAGGCCATCCACGCCCTGCACCCGCAGGTCCCCAAGAACGAAGTTATTCACGCGCTGCGCGAGCGCGTAAAGGAATTGACCGCCCTGCATTCCACCGTGTGCGTACTGCAGGACGACCGCCTGTCCACGCGCGAGGTGCTGGACCGCATAGTGCGCCTCATCCCGCCGGCCTGGCAGTACCCGGAAATAACCGCCGGCCGCGTCCTGCTGGGGGATTGCGAAAGCCGCACGCCCAATTTCAGGCGTACCCGCTGGCTGCAGGCCTGCGATTTCCGTATAAGCCCGGCGCTGTCCGGCCGCATAGAGGTGTATTACCTGAAGAAAATGCCGCCCGAGACCGAGGGACCCTTCCTGGCCGAAGAGCGCAACTTGATAAACTCGCTGGCGGATATGCTGCGCGTTTATTTCGAGCGTAAACTGGCGTCTAAGGCCTTGCTGGACGCCCACAGCGACCTGGAGCGCCGCGTTAAAGAGCGTACCGCCGAGTTGGAGAAGCTCAACGCCGCGCTGAAGACCGAGGTGCGCGAGCGCGAGCTGCGCCAGAAAGAGATCCTTTCCTACCAGGAGAAGCTGCGCGGCCTGTCCGCCGAGCTTATCCTCACCGAGGAGCGTGAGCGCCGCGAAATAGCCACCGACCTGCACGACGTGATAGGCCAGACGCTGGCCATGGCCAAGATGAAGACCGGGGCCCTGCGCGGCCTCTGCGCGGCGCCTGAAGCCGCCGGAGGGCTGAAGGACCTTGCCTCGTTCATCGACGAGGCCATACTGGCCACTCGCAGTCTTACCTTCCAGCTGGCTTCTCCCATCCTCTATGAACTCGGACTGGAGAGCGCGCTGGAGCGTCTGGCCGAGGATATGCGCAAGCGCTACGGCCTGCTGGTGCAGTTCAGCGGCGACAACAAGAACAAGCCGCTGCCCACCGAGACCAGCGTGATGATCTTCAAGGCCGTGCGCGAACTGCTCATGAACGCCGTAAAGCACGCCAAGGCTTCCGAGGTAAAGGTTAGCGTGCGCGGCGCGGCCGGTAAAATAGCCGTTACGGTGCGCGACAACGGGAGAGGCTTTAACGCGGCGGCCGCCGCCGGTTACGGCACAGACCGCCGCGGCTTCGGCCTGTTCTCCATCCGCGAGAAAGTTTCGCACCTGGGCGGCGCGTTCCGCCTGAGCACCCGGCCGGGCGCCGGGACGCTCGCCGTTATAACCGCCCCGCTGGGCAAAGGCAAACCACATGGAAAAGAAAATACTCATCTGTGACGACCATAAGATCTTCCGCGAGGGCCTGCGCGCTCTGCTGGAAAAGCAGCCCGGAGTGAAAGTGGTGGGCGGCGCAAGGGATGGGATAGAGGCCGTGAAACTGACCAAGGAGCTGTCCCCGGATATCGTGATAATGGATATATCCATGCCGGGCCTTAACGGGATAGAGGCCGCGCGCAAACTGTCCAAGGTCAAGAAATCCGCGCGGGTCATAGCGCTTTCAATGCATAACGACCGCAAATACGTGACAGAGATCATTAAGGCCGGCGCCCGCGCCTACCTGCTCAAGGATTCCGCCTTCGAAGAGCTGATGGACGCCATAAAGGCCGTGAGCTGCGGCCGGTTCTTCCTGAGCGCGGGCATCACCAGTATAGTGCTGGACGATTACATAAAGGGCCCGTCGCGCGACCCGCGCAGCGTGTTCACGCTGCTGTCCGCCCGCGAACGCGAGGTGCTGCAGCTCCTGGCCGAAGGCCTGCGCACTAAGGAAATATCCCAGAAACTTTCCCTCAGCGTCAAGACCGTGGAGACCCACCGCAAGAAGATCATGGAAAAACTCGGCATCGCCAGCATCGCCGGCCTTACCCGTTACGCCGTCAAAGAGGGCCTGATAACGCTTTAAGGTTTTTCCACCCGTGGTTTAAGGGAATCCCTGATACCTCGTTCCTCCGGCAATCCCTATAATTGGGTATAGCGCGGCCGTCAGCGCGCACCCAACAACGGAGGAATACTATGTTCGATACCGGTAATACCGGGTTCATGCTCGTGTCGACCAGCCTCGTCATGCTCATGACCCCCGGCCTCGCGTTCTTCTACGGCGGCCTCGTCGGCCGCAAGAACGTGCTGGCCATCATGATACAGAGCTTCGTTTCCATGGGCGTCACCACGGTGCTGTGGTACGCTTTCGGCTATTCGCTGTGCTTTTCCGGCGGTCAGGGCGCCGTTATAGGCAACCTGGACATGGCCTTCCTGCGCGGCGTGGACCTCAACACGGTCTTCGCGGGCTCCAGCAGCATCCCGCTGCTGGTGTTCTTCGCCTACCAGATGATGTTCGCCCAGATCACCCCGGCGCTCATCACCGGCGCGTTCACCAACCGCATCAACTTCAAGGCCTACCTGATCTTCCTGGTGGCCTGGCTGATCTTCGTGTACTTCCCGCTCTGCCACATGGTCTGGGGCGGCGGCCTGATGGCCGCTAACGGCGTGCTGGACTTCGCCGGCGGCATAGTGGTGCACGCCACGGCGGGTTTCGCCGCGCTGGCCTCGGTGTTCTTCGTGGGCAAGCGCAAGGTGACAGAAGCCGCGCACAGCATACCGCTGGTGGCGCTCGGCACGGGCCTGCTGTGGTTCGGCTGGTACGGCTTCAACGCCGGCTCCGAGCTCAAGGTGGACGCCGTCACGGCGCTGGCCTTCGTCAACACCGACGTGGCGGCCTCCTTCGCCGCCATCACCTGGCTGTTCATCGCCTGGTCGCTCGAGAAGAAGCCCAAGTTCGTGGGTCTCTTGACCGGCTCCATAGCCGGTCTGGCCACCATAACCCCCGGCGCGGGCTACGTTACCACCAAGGCGGCCGTCTTCATAGGCATCCTGTCCAGCGTGGTCTGCTACATAGCGGTCAACCTGAAGAATAGACTGGGCTGGGACGACGCGCTGGACGTCTGGGGCGTGCACGGCGTGGGCGGCGTGCTGGGCGTAATAATGCTCGGCGTGTTCGGCACCACCGCGGTGAACGCGGCCGGCGCCAACGGCCTGTGGCACGGCGGCACCAGCTTCTTCTTCAAGCAGCTCATCGCCGTAACGGCCACCGCCGTCTATGCCTTCCTGTTCTCCTACGGGGCGCTGTTCGTGATCAATCTGTTCACGCCGGTGAAGACCACCGAGAAAGACGAGGAGACCGGGGTGGACGAGGCCCTGCACGGCGAGACCGCCTACCTGCACTAAGCCGTTCTTTAACGCCCGCCCGGGCCGTACCCGGGCGGGTTTTTTACGATACCGAAGGAGATAAAAATGAAGACCTTTAAACTGATAGCCGCAGCCCTGCTCTGCCTGGCCCCGCTGGCCGCCAACGCCACGCCGTCCACGCAGATCTGGATCCCGTCCACCGACGTGCAGAAGTTCAAGAGCGTGCACCTGAACGTGGACAATTACGTGTCTTCCGAAAAGGAGACCGCCGGCAACTGGAAAGCCCCGCTGCTGGTGATAGGCCCCACCGTGGGCGTGCTGCCCTATGAAAAGGTGAAGGCCGAGATAGGCTTCGACCTGATGCGCGCCGGCGTGGCCGCCGACAGCGACCCGCTTTACCTGCATGCCAAGATCGGCACCCCCGAGGGCGCCGCTTTCGCCGGCAGCCCGGCCTTCGCGCTGGGCGGCTACAACTTCGGCACCAAGAAGGACGTGACCGACCAGAACATAATCTACGGCCTGGCCGCCAAGAACGTGGGTAAGTTCGGGCGGTTCTCCGCCGGCTACTTCTCCGGCAATGACAAGGTGCTGGTGGACGAGAACGGCGATAAGGAGAATACCGGCGTGCTGCTGAGCTGGGACCGCACCATCGGCGAAGTGTCCGACAAGCTGTGGGCCGCGGTGGACTACCAGGGCGGCGACTCCGCGCTGGGCGCGCTCAGCTTCGGCCTGGCCTGGGCTTTCACGCCCGATACCAGCGTCATCTTCGGCTACGACGTTTACAACAACGATAAAATAGCCGGCGCCAATACCTATACGGTGCAGCTCGACATCAACCTCTGGTAAGGTTACCGGCCTTCCGGTAAAGGCCCCGCCCGCAAGGCGGGGTCTTTTTTATGCCGCGCGGAAGTTGTATGCTCTTGGGATAAGGCACGGAGGAGCGTTACATGAATAAATTTTTATTCTCGGTGATACTGCTGGGCGGCGCCGCGGCGCAGGCGAAGGAACTTAAGTTCCCGCATGTGGCCGTGCTGCGGACGCACGCGGATTATTCTTTCATCCAGAACAACCTCAGCACGGACTCCTTCAAGTTCGACGCCGAGGCGCGCGACGGGTTCCAGATGGACCTGCGCAACTGCGACCTGACCGGCTACGACCTGGCGGGCAACCGGCAGATGCAGTATGCGAGTTTCAACACGCTCACTAAATTCCCGGCCAGACTGCCGCCGGGCTTTACCCCGGAAAAAATAATGGAACTGGGCCGCAATCCCGGCCTGGGCGTGCGTAAACTGCATAAGCGGGGGATAACCGGCAAGGGCGTGGGGCTGGGTATAATAGACCAGGCCCTGCTGTCCACGCACGCCGAGTACGCCGCCCGCCTGAAATTCTACGAAGAGATCCATTGCCTGGAGGACAGCGCCAGCATGCACGCGCAGGCGGTGTCCTCGCTGGCCGTGGGCAAGACCATAGGCGTGGCCCCCGGCGCCGACCTGTACGTGATAGGCCAGACCAACGGGGACCGCGACGAGAAGGGGCAGTTCCAGTTCGACCTTGGTTATATAGCCAGGTCCATAGACCGGCTGGTGGAGGTCAACAAACAGCTGCCGGAGGCAGCCAAGATCCGCGTTATCTCCATCTCGCTGGCCATGGTGAAGAAGTGGAAGGGCTACGACCTGGCCGCGGCGGCCATCAAGCGGGCCGCCGAAAACAATATTTTCGTCCTGACCGTGGGCGACGAGGACTTTCCCATGGACGGCCTGGGGCGCGCCCCGCTGGCCGACCCGGACAAGAAGGAGTCCTATACCGGCGGCCTGATGTTCTGCGGCAATAAGCAGGGTTCCGGCCCGGCGGAAGTGCAGGTGCCCATGGATTCCCGAACCCTGGCCGACCCGAACGGGGACAACGCCTATTACTTCGCGCGCGTGGGCGGGCAGAGCTGGACCGTGCCGTGGATGGCGGGGCTGTACGCGCTGGCCTGCCAGGTCTATCCCGAGGTCACGCCCGCGATCTTCTGGAACGCCATGCTGGAGACCGCCGACGCCGTGACTTTCAAGAAGGACGGCGCGGCCTATACCCTGCAGAAAGTGGTGAACCCGGAAAAACTGATGGCCAGGCTCAGGAAACTGGACAATTACTGACGGAGGCGCGTTTTGGAAAGCGATATCAAAATACTGGAATTCCGCCCGGAGGCGGCGCCCGAAGCGCTGTGGACGGCGTATTTCGACCACTCCGAGGCCATGCACCGGGAGATAGACCCGCAAGACCCCTTGCTCGGCCGCGAACGGCACCGCGCCATGCTGTTGGTGGCGTTTAAAGCGCCGTATGTTTCCAGGCGCCTGTACCTGGCGCTGACGCCCGGCGGGGAGGCCGCCGGACTGGCCTCGGTCAGTACGGAAACCCCCAGGTCTCCGTCCTACCAGGACAATAAACACCTGGGGAATCTGAATTTATCCGTGCTGCCGGGATACCGCGGGCGGGGCCTGGGCTGGCGCCTGCTGAACCATGTCATTTCGGAGTTGGCGGTCAAGGAACCGGCCGTTGCCGAATTAATGAGCCCCGTGGTCCTGGAGCCGGGAAAGAAGTTCTGCGGCAAGCTCGGCGCCAAGATGGCGCTGGCCCACGCGGAGAACCGGCTGTATGTAAAGGACATAGACTGGGCCATGGTGGAGCACTGGGCCGCAGAAGGCCGGCGCAGGAACCCGGGCACGACCGTGCTCACCGTCGGCATCATACCTGAGGAGGATATAAAGGATTACAGCGAGGCGTATACCGAGGCCATGAACCAGCAGCCTTTCGGGGAGATCTCCATGAAGATCACCGTTACGCCAGAGCAGATCCGCGTCGGGGAAAAAGAATGCCTGGAGACGGGAGCGGAAGACACTGTGATCTATACCAGGGAAGCGAACGGCGCGGTGAGCGGCCTCACCGAAACCGCTTACCTCAAGGATTCTCCCCACAAGGTGCGGCAGATGCTTACCGGGGTGCGGTTGAAATACCGCGGCCGCGGCCTGGGCAAACTGCTCAAGGCGCTGATGCTGCTGGAGATCCGCGCCAAACACCCCGGAGTGAAATACGTGGTGACGGGCAACGCCGACAGCAACGCGCCCATGCTGGCCATCAACAACGCGCTGGGGTTTAAGAAACACCTGCCTATCCTGTTCTATAAACTTAAACTCCCGGTCCCCGGCGGCCGCTGAGGATGGAATTCATGAACGCAAGGATCTTTACCCGGGCCCTGCTGTACGCGCTGGCGCTGCTGGGGGCCGCGCTGGCCGCGGTCTACTATACCCTGCCGGTGAACCGCGTCAACATGCGTTCGCGCCTGGTGATGCTGGGAGACCTCGACAACAACGGAAAATGGGACCAGGCCGACCAGGCGCTGCTGGACTCCGTCCTGGCCGATCCCTGGACACGGCCGGCCGAGACCGTTTACAAGGCCGACGTGAACCGCAACGGCCTGCTGGACGAAGAGGACGTTTACCTGCTCTACGACCTTTATATGACCGGGGATCCGTACAAGGCCAGGGAGTACTTTTCCGGCGCCGGCCGGCCCTTCCCGTACCCCCGGGAATTCTTCCGCTACGTACCCGACACCGAATACCTGCAGCGGCCGGTGCTGGCGGTCCACAATCCAGTCCTGGCCGCCTCGCCGCTCAAATTCCTCGCCGAGGCCCGGGTTAAGAAGGCGTTCGGGTACCGGGAGCGCCTCCTGCGCGAGATCTACGACGAGGGCGTGCGCTTTTCGCTGGCTTACGCCAGGAGGGCGCCCGGCCTGCTGCCCAGGGAAAAGGAGTATGCCGGGCTGAAACTGAAGCGCTGCGCCGCCCTGTGGCGGGCCGGCGGCTACTACGAGCTGCTGCTGGAACTCATGGCCCTCACCGAGGACGCCGAGACGCTGACCATGAAAGGCCAGCCCGAATTCGTGGCGCAAAGTCTTTACCTGCGCGACCACCTGCGCGGCCTGCTGGACTCCGGGCTTTACAAGGCTTACGCCGCCGGCCGGGCGCCGGCCTCCGAGGTTTTCAAGGAGATAGAGAAGCACCTGGCGCAGGATATGGGCATAAAGGCCGACCTGGCGTCCATGGCGCCGCCGCGCAATTTCCTGGAACTGAAGAATTACGCGGACCGGGCGCGCTGGCAGTATTACAAGAGCGCCTCCACCCGCGGGGATTTCCGCAAGCTGCTGCTGTTCGCCCAGTACGACAGGCGCTACCTGCGCGCGGCTGCCCGCACCACCCGCAGGCTGGAAGACACTCCGCTGGAGAACCACAACCTCCCGATGGTGCTGCTGTTCCGGGAAGCTCTGCGCATACAGGGCGGCGATAAGTTGGCCGCCGTGGGCCTGCTCGACGAGGCCGTGCGCGTGCCTTTCGCCTGGGTGAAGTCCATCCCGCGCGACAAGCTGCCCGCTTCCGTGGCGCTGGAGAACTTCCTGCTGCCCGGCAACAAAGAGGACGGTTCCGACAAGAGCCGCCACTGGAACGTTTTCGGCGGGGTCAGCCTGTACAAGTCCCCGGAAGAGTCCCTTAAGCTGGCGCTGGCGCGCGAGGTCAAGGACTTCCGGGAAAACCCGTCGCCGCAGGCCATGACCGAATTCATCCGCGATACCATGGCCAATCTCAATGGCATCTACTATGTGGTAAGCCTAAAGCCGGATTTGAAGGAGAACTGACCTATGGAATACGTAATGGTCCCGCTCGCGGCGCTGGTGGCGTCCATCCTCAGTTTTTATTCCGGCTTCGGTCTGGGCACTTTGCTCATGCCGGTGCTGGCGGTGTTCTTCCCGCTGCCTGCGGCCATAGCGGCCACGGCGGTGGTGCACGGGTGCAACAACCTCTTCAAGATCCTCCTGGTAGGCGTAAAGGCCGACCGGGAGCTGGTGCTGAAGTTCGGCGTGCCGGCCATAGCGGCGGCTTTCGCCGGCGCCTGGGCGTTGCATCTCTTTAATTCCGTCTCCAGCGGCGCCGCGTTCTCCTATGTGCTGCTGGGCCGGGCGGCCGTCATAACGCCGCTTAAACTTATGCTGGCGCTGCTGATGCTGTGCTTCGCGGCGGTGGACGCGCTGCCGGCCCTGAAGAACATGAAATTCGACCGCCGCTACCTGCCGCTGGGCGGGCTGCTGTCGGGGTTCTTCGGCGGGTTCTCCGGGCACCAGGGGGCGCTGCGGTCGGCCTTCCTGGTGAAGACCGACGTGACGCCGGAGGCCTTTGTGGCCACCAACGCCGTGATAGGCTTCCTGGTGGACTGCGCGCGCCTGGTCATCTACGCGTACACTATTTTCCTGCTGGGCGGCGCCGGCGGCGCCGGGGCTTTCCCGACCGGAGCGGCCGCGGCGGCGGTGCTGGCTTCCGTGGCCGGCGTGCTGATAGGCCTTAAATTCCTTCACAAGGTCACTCTTTCGGTCATACAGGGGCTCACCGCGGTCATGCTGGCGCTGATAGCCGCGCTGCTGGGCGCCGGACTTATCTGAACAAGGTCGAGTGGCGGGGCCTGTAGCCCTTACCCGTAAAAACCACCTTATAGAGCTGGCCTGCCCGGGCCCGCTCGCTTTTGCCGTCTGGGCCTAAATGCCCAGGCGAGCCTGGGCTTATTGACATTTGTGGATTGGGCATAAGGCCTCATCAAGCCTTTCAGCCGTTTTTGTTAGAGTTAGGTGACGGGGATCATTCGCCGCATTTTCAGGAGGGGTAATGAAAAATAAAACTGTAGTCGGTCTTGTAGTTTGCGGGGTGTGCGCTTCTTTTACCGCGGGCGCCGCTAACGCCGCCGTGTTGAACGGCGATGAAGCGTTCGCCGGCTCTCTGGCACCGGCGGCCCTGGCCCAGGTGGAACTGCCCAAGGCGGCTCAGGCGCCTATTCCTTCCATACTGCCGCTTCCAAAGGATTCCTTTTCCTACCTCAGTGAGTGCCGGATGATAGACACCGCCGTTTTCATTAAACAGCCTTCGGTGGCCGAAAGCGTGCAGCTGCTGGCCGGGTGCATGAAGCAGGTTTCAGGGCAGTATAAAGTAAAGGTGCAGGCGGATATGCTGGTGGCCCCGTTCGGCGGCCCCGGCGGCGGGCCGCAGGGCGCTATGCCCAGCGGCATCATTATCTCCGTTACCGGCAAGATCCCGGCCGGCAACCCGATAGTGGACCATCTCACCTACTCGCTGGAAAAACGCAATAACCACCTGTTCGGCCACCGCGTTATGCTGAGCGCGCCGCGCGTTAAAGGCGTGGAACTGACCGAAAAAAGTTCGGCCGGCCTGCTTGGCCCGCTTAGAACGGCCGTGAAAGGCGCCCAGCGCCAAGAGCTGGAGGAGATGGGGTATATCTTCGGGCTGGAAACCTACCCGGCTAAAACCCAGGTCAAGAAGATACTGGAAGATATCATCGGGTATGAGCTTGAGGACGTGAACGCCGGCGCTTTCCATATGTCGTCCGGCGACGCGGCCGTGCGCAGTTTCGTCAAGTATTTAAGGGACGAGGCCGCCTCCGAAGATGAGCAGGTGATCTCCAGGAACATCCGCAACGTGGCCACCGAGGCCGAGAAGGTCTTCCTGGGCACCCGGGAGTTCGCCGGCGTGCAGCTTGCCGCGCACCGCAGGCAGGAAGACGGCGACATGGATTACCAGGTGCTGATAGCGCAGGAAAAAGACGGCTCTTTCCTGGTGCTGCAGTACATGCGCAACCCTTACTAAAAGTATTTAGAGCAGGGTGAAGGCGCTCCGGCGCCGCCGGCCCGCGGGGGGGACATCCCCGCGGGCCGTTAAATTGCGGGGGAAATAATTTCAGCTGAATAATGCCAGGCCAGCCATCCAAAAGCCTGCCCGTCCCCGACACCAGGCTGTCGGGTTGCCGTGGTATACTATAAGTAATGAAGCCGGAAGAGATCCTGAAAAAGCGCTGGGGCTACAGCAGTTTCAAGCCGCTGCAGAAAGAGGCCGTGGAGGCCGCTTTCGCCGGGCGGGACTGCCTGGTGGTGCTGCCTACCGGCGGCGGCAAGAGCCTCTGCTACCAGTTGCCGGCGGCCGCGGGCAAGGGGCTGGTGCTGGTGGTGTCCCCGCTGATAGCGCTCATGGACGACCAGGTGGCCGCCGCGCGCGAAACCGGCCTGGCCGCGGACGCGCTGCATTCCAACCTGAAAGCGGGTCCCAAGCGGGAAGTTTACGCCAATCTCAACAGCGGCGTCACGCAGTTGCTGTACGTCAGCCCGGAGCGCCTGCTGGCCGGGGACCTGTACGACGCCATAGCCCCGCGGCTGATCCTGGCCGCCGTGGACGAGGCGCACTGCGTGTCCCACTGGGGGCATGAATTCCGCCCGGAATACCGCAAGCTTACCGAAGCGCTGGACCTCTTCCCCAGGGCGGCGCGCATGGCGCTTACCGCCACGGCCACGCCCGCCGTACGCGAAGACATCCTCAAGCAGCTCGGCCTGCGCTCGCCCGAGGTGCTCATAGGCCACCCGGACAGGCCCAACCTGATCTACCGCGCTTTCCCGCGCCGGGACCAGGTAAAACAGGTGCTGGAGACGGTGCGGCGCCACCCCGGCGAAGGCGGCATAGTGTACGCCCAGACCCGCAAGGACGTGGAGCGCCTGGCCGCTAAATTAAAAGAGGAAGGCGTAGCCTGCGCGCCGTACCACGCCGGCCTGGGCGCGGCGCAACGCCAGCAGGCCCAGCACGATTTCGTCAACGAGCGGCTGGACGTGATAGTGGCCACCATAGCCTTCGGCATGGGCATAGACCGCTCCAACGTGCGCTACGTGGTGCACGCCAATACGCCGCGCAGCGTGGAACATTACCAGCAGGAGAGCGGCCGCGCCGGGCGCGACGGCGAGCCGGCTGAATGCACGCTGCTGTTCTCGGCGGCGGACCTGGCCATGCACCGCTGGCTGGCCAAAAAAGACGTCACCCTTTCCGCCGAGCGCGCCAAGGCGCTGGAAAAGCAGCTGCGCGACATAGGCCGCTACGCATCGGCCCCGGTCTGCCGCCACGGCCTGCTGGCCGCGCATTTCAGCGCGCCCTACCCTCCGGGGGGCGGGGCGCAGGCCAATTGCGGCGCCTGCGACGTGTGCCTGGGCGAGACCAAGGGCCTCCCGGACGACGAGGCCCTGCTGACGGCCAAGAAAGTGCTTTCCGCCGCCTGGCGCGCCGAGGGCCGTTACGGCACCGGCTACGTGGTGAACCTGCTGCTGGGCCGCCCCGGCGAGCGGGTGGCCGCCAACGGGCACGACCAGCTGAGGGTCTTCGGCCTGCTCAAAGAGGCGGGGGAACCGGCCGTGCGGTCCTGGATAGACCAGCTGATAGTGCAGGATTTCCTGGAAGTCACGGAAGACGGGGACTACCCGCTGCTGCGCATCACCGCCGAGGGGCGCGCTCTCTGCCAGGACAAGGGCACGGTGCGGCTGGGCCAGCCGGTGCAGCCAGCTAAAGGCAAGAAGAAGCCCAAAGCGCTTAAAAAAGTTTCCGCGGAGTTCACCGAGGCGGACGAAGCCCTGTTCGACCGGCTGCGCGCCGTACGCCGGGCCCTGGCGGACAAGGCCGGCATCCCGCCTTACGTCATCTGCCAGGACGCTACCCTGGTGGAAATAGCCGCCGTGAAGCCGAAAACCCCGGAAGCCCTGCTGGAAATAAAGGGCATGGGGGAAAAGCGGGTGCAGAAATACGGCCGGTTCTTCCTGGACGCCCTGGCCGGGAAACTGGACCTGCCGCAGGGGGATTAGCCGCCTCCACGGCGGGGCCGCGGGAGGAAAGGCCGCGTAATTTGTTAAGATGGTATATAGAGCTGGCAGTTAACAAAGGAAAACATGAAACCTTACAAGAATCTCAGCGGCAAATCCACCGTGGCCATGTACGAACTGGCCAAGGATTTCATAAAGATCCGGTTCACCAACCAGGATGTGTACCGCTATTCCAACCAGAGCGCCGGCAGCGCCAAGGTAAAGCAGATGAAGATCCTGGCGGTGGCGGGCAAGGGCCTCGGCACCTTCGTGGAAGCCAACGTCCAGAAACTGCACGACAGGAAGATCAGGTAACCACCCCGGCGGCCGGGCGATGGATAAGACTATCTTCATCTATTGCGATGGCGCCTGCTCGGGGAACCCCGGGCCGGGCGGCTGGGCCGCCGTTCTCTTCTTCCCCGAAGGGCGCGTCCTGGAACTGGGCGGCGCCGAGCGGCCCACCACCAACAACCGCATGGAGATGGCCGCGGCCATAGCCGCCCTCGGCGCCGTGCGCGCCAGGCCCGAACCGGTGAAATTGTACACCGATTCGGGCCTGCTCATTAACGGCATAAAGAACTGGATCCACGGCTGGAAGCGCAAAGGCTGGCTGACCGCCGCCGGCCAGCCTGTGGTGAACCGGGACCTCTGGGAGAGCCTGGACGCCCTGACCTCCGAACGCAAAGGCCGCCTGGCCTGGGGCCACGTCAAAGGCCACGCCGGCCACGAGATCAATGAACGCTGCGACGCCATAGCGGTGGCTTTTTCCAAAGGCCCCCGCCCGGTCCTGTACGACGGGCCGGCCGTGGGCTGCGGCTACTCGCTGCTGGAACCCGGCGCGGAGCACCTGCACCAGCCCGGCGCGCCCGGCAAAGCCTCCAAATCCAAGCCGCCCAAACACGGCTACTACCTGAGCCTCATCCACGGCCAGGTCTTCCGCGATGCCGCCTGGGACACCTGCAAGGCCCGCGTGCACGGCGTAGCCGGCGCCAAATTCAAGAAAGTGGCCGACGGCGTGCAGGAGAAGGAAACCCTTAAGCTCTGGGGGCACGGCGAGTGACGCCCGTGGTAAAGGCCTCCGCGCTGCGCAAATGCTACGGCGACCTCTGCGCCGTGGACGGCATAGATTTCGAGATAAACCGCGGCGAATGCTTCGGGCTGCTGGGGCCCAACGGGGCCGGCAAGACCACCACCGTAAAAATGCTCACCTGCGCCCTGCCCGTCTCCGGCGGGGACATCACCGTGGAAGGGCTCAGCGTGAACGCGGACCCGCGCGCCATAAAGTACCTGCTGGGCGTCTGCCCCCAGGAAGTGAACCTGGACCCGGATTTTTCCGTCTTCAAGAACCTGATAGTCTACTCCCGTTATTTCGACATTCCTTACGCCGAGGCCAAAGAGCGCGCCGGGGAACTGATAGAACGCTTCCACCTGCATGACAAGCTGGAACGCCCCATAGAGGACCTTTCCGGCGGTCTCAAGAAACGCCTGCTGATGGCGCGCGCGCTGATAAACCGCCCGAAGCTGCTGATCCTCGACGAGCCTACCACCGGGCTGGACCCGCAGAGCCGCCGCCAGATCTGGGACGAGGTGCGGGGAATGAAGCGCAACGGGCTCACTACCCTGTTGACCACGCATTACATCGAGGAAGCCGAGCTGCTCTGCGACCGCCTGGTGATAGTGGACGCGGGCAGGATAATAGAACAGGGCACGCCGCCGGAATTGATAAAGAAGCACCTGGGCGGCGACGGCAACCTGGAGGATGTGTTCCTGAAACTTACGGGGAGGCACCTGCGCGATGAATAGGCCCGCCCTCCTGGGGAATATCTCCTACCGCGCCTGGTACATGTGGCGGCGCAACGTGGACGTGTCGCTGGTCACCTGGAAGACCAACGTGATCCCGCCGCTGCTGGAGCCGGTGCTTTATATCCTGGCTTTCGGCATAGGCCTGGGCGCGTACGTGCAGGAGATAAATTCCGGCGGCCGCGTTTACGGCTACCTGGCCTTCATGGCCCCCGGCATGGTGGCCGTGGGCATCATGTTCCACTCCATCTTCGACACCATGTACGGCGCCTTCGTGAGGCTGCGCTACCAGAAGACCTTCGAGGCGGTCATCACCACGCCCCTGTCGGCGGAGGACATCCTGGCCGGCGAGATCCTCTCCGGCGCCACCAAGGGCCTGTTCGCGGGGGCGGCCATCCTCCTCATTATCACGCTGTTCGGCCTGGCGGCCTATCCTTCCAGCCTGGTGATACTGCCGCTGGCGGCGCTCGGCGGGCTGCTGTTCGCCTCTTTCGGCCTCTGGTTCGCGGCGCTGGCCCCGTATATCGACAACCTGAACCTGCCGGTCTTCCTGTTCGTCAACCCCATGTTCCTGTTCAGCGGCACGTTCTTTCCCCTGGACGGCATGCCGCGCTGGGTGCGGCTGCTGGCGGAACTGATGCCGCTCACTCACCTGGTTGACATAACCCGGGCCGCCACTTTCAACCTGCTTACTGCGGACCTGCTCTGGGACCTGCTTTACCTGCTGGTCCTTACCGCCGTAATGCTGTACGTTTCCATCCGTAAAATGAAGGGGCGGCTCATAAAGTAGTCACAAGGGGCGGAACTTGAATATCCGGGTAATAAGCGCGGCGGAGAACCTCGTAGAAGAAACGGGGAAGCTGCTGCTTTCCGGCGGGCCGCTGGCCGAAAACCTGGCGGTGTTCCCCGGCAAGCGGCCGGCGCATTTCCTGCGCAAGTACCTGGCCGACAGGCAGGGCAGGGCTTTTAAAGCTCCCGTCGTCACCTCCATGGACGGCTTTATCGACCTGGCCGCGGCGGAGCTGGGACTGAAAGGGCGCGAGGCCCCGCCCCTGGACCTGGCCGCGGTGCTCTACGCCCGCCTTAAACCGGAGTTGTGCCGCGTTATAGGCCGCGACCCCGCGGACCTGACGCTGGACTCTTTCCTGCCCTGGGCGCTCAAACTCGCCGGGGACTTCGAAGAACTGAAGATAGAGCTGAAAACGCCCAGGGACCTGGCCGCCTACGACTCCCTGCTGCCACGCGACCTGCGTTCGGCTTCCGTCATAAAGAAACTGGAGAGTTTCAGCGCCCTCTACGGCCGGTTCTACGCCGAACTGGAGCGGGAGGGCCTGCTGACGCGCTCCATGAAATACGCCGGCGTGGCGCGGGAGATCGGCCGCTTCGGCCATGAAAAATACGGGCATATGGTCTTTGCCGGTTTCTTCGCGCTGACCGCGGCCGAGAGAACTGTGCTGAAGCACCTGGCCGCGCGCGGCGCGCAGGTGCTGCTGGGGCCGGGGCCAGGCCTGGAAGAGCAGTTCTCCTTCCTGGGCGGCGCGGTCCAGCCCGCGCCCGGGCCCGCGCCCAAGCTGAATTTTTACCGCGCGCCGGACACCCACGGCGAGATCTTCAAGCTGGCCGAGGTGCTGCAAAAACCCGCGCCGGGCGACGTGGTGGTGCTGCCGGAACCCGCCGCCCTTTTCCCGCTCGTGGAACACGTGCTGCCCGCGGCGGGGGATTACAACATCTCCATGGGCTACCCGCTGGCGGCCACGCCGGTGTACGCGCTGCTGGACGCGCTGGGCGACCTGCTGGACAAGCGCGGCGAGGCCGGCTACTTCGCCCCCGACTATCTCAAGTTCGTCTTCCACCCTTACGTCAAGAACCTCTACCTGGACGGCGCGGCCGAACCGGGGCGCGTCATCTTCCAGACGCTGGAGGAGGACCTGTCGCGCCGCGTGAACAAGTACGTGACCCTGCGCGAGATAGAGGAGAACGCGGAACTGCACCAGCGGGCGGCCGCCCGCCTGAAGGATTACGGCGGCGCCATAAGCCCGGCCGCGGTGAAAGCGCATTTAAAAGGCGTGCACGACGCCCTGGTGCGGCCTTTCGAGCAGCTGGCTACTATAGCCGATTTCGCTGACAAGCTGCTGGCCGTGGTGGACCATGTTTCGCGCCACAGCACGGCCCCGCTGCACCCGTACTGGGCGCCGTTCGTGGAAAAGACCTTGGAGCATATCATAGGGCTGCGCAATTGCCGCCTGGCGGGGGAACGTTTCGGCGCGGCGGCCGGGTATTTCAAGTTCTTCAAGACGTCCCTGCAGGGCGCGGCCTACCCGTTCGCCGGCACGCCGCTCAAGGGGCTGCAGGTGCTGGGCCTGCTGGAAACGCGCGGCCTTAAGTTCGACCGCGTCTTTTTCCTGGACGCCAACGCCGACGTGCTGCCCGCCGCGCGCAAAGAGGACAGCGTGCTGTCGCATTTTGTGCGCGAAAGCCTGGGCCTGGCCACGTACAAGACGCGCGAACGCCTGGCACGCTACTATTTCAGCGCGCTGGCCGCCGGCGCCAAAGAAGCGCATATCTTCTACAAGGATTCCGCCGACAAGGAGCGCAGCCCTTTCGTGGAAAAGCTCATCTGGGACCTGGAGCGCCGGGGCGGGGGGCAGGGCGGGGGCGAAGTGCACCTGCGGGTGGATTTTTCGCAGACGGAGCCCTCCCCGGCGGCCAAGACGCCGGAGCTGACCGCGGCGCTGATGGCCCGGCAGTTCTCGCCTTCGGCCATAGACACTTACCTGGCCTGCGGCCTGCGCTTCTACTACCGCTACGGCCTGCGCCTGGCCGAGAAGGACGAAGTGGGCGACGAGATAGACCAGCGCGACATAGGCAATATCGTGCACGAGGTGCTGGAGGGTTTCTTCAAGGAGCGCGCCGGGCGGCCCCTGAACGTCATGGAGAAGGACCGGGGCGAGGTCCTGGCCGCGGCCCGCAAGGTTTTCGACGTGAAACTGAAAGGCCACGGGTCCGGGTTCGAATACCTGATAAAGCGCCAGGTTGAGCGGCGCCTGGGCGAGATCCTGGACTACCACCGCGACAACCTCGTCGGCGTGACCGTGCTGGCCTGCGAGACGGAGCTTAAGGCGGAACTGCCCACCCGGTTCGGCAAGGTGAAGCTGCGCGGTTTCGCGGACCGCATAGACCAGCGCGGCGGCACCGTGCATATCCTGGATTACAAGACGGGCGCCAACGCCTCCGTGCCCAACTGGCAGCGCTTCGACCTGGGGCTGCGCGAAGAGTGGCCCGGGACCCTTAAGTCGGTGCAGCTGCCTTTCTATATTCTGGCTTACATGGCGGAACACGGCATAGAGAGCGCCGCCGGCATGGACGCTTCGCTGATGCTGCTGGGGTCCGAGAATATAACGGAAGAGACGCTTTACAAGGAGCGCAACAGGAAGACCCCCGACAAGGCCGCTATCTTCGGCACGTACAGGCAAGCCATCACCGCCCTGCTGGAAGAGATCCTGGACCCGGCGCTGCCCTTCTCCCCTACGGCCGACGAAAAGAACTGCGCCTCCTGCCCCTTCAAAACCCTCTGCGGCCGCCAGTGGGCGTAGGGACGTTGTTGACTATTTGACTAACTTGGCAGTAAGGCGACTCAACCGACAATACAGACCCTGTGTCCCACCGGAACATCCGATAAAAGTTAGTCAAATAGTCAACAACGTCCCTTAATAATTTGACTGCGGCGGGGGGCAATGGCTACAATTCGGGTAGAGAGGTATACCAATGAAAAATAGAACGATAATTTATTCCCTGGCCGCGCTGCTGGCCGTGCCGCTGCTGGCCGCCTCCGGCCGGGCCCAGGCCGGCGTTTCCGCCGCCGCCAAAGAACAGATAGAGGCCGTGCAGAAGGCCGTTAAAGCCGCCGGCGCGGGCTGGGAAGCCGGCGAGACCAGCGTGTCGGGTTTCAGCCGCGAGGAATGGAAGGGGCTGATGGGCTTCGACGGCGGGCCGAGCGACGCCGAACCGGCCCCGGAGCTCTCCATACTGGAACTGCCGGCCGCGCTGGACTGGCGCGACAACGGCGGAAATTATGTTACCGCGCCGCGCGACCAGAAGAAATGCGGCAGTTGCTGGGCTTTCGCCATGACAGGCGCCCTTGAGTCTTACGCGCTGCGCACCCAGAACAAGCCCGGCCAGGACCTGGACCTTTCCGAGCAGGTGATGCTCAGCTGCAGCGGCGCGGGCTCCTGCAAAGGCGGTCTGCTCAACGCCGGCTACCTGAAGAAAGCCGGGCTGCCTCTCGAACCCGTTTACCCCTACACCGCGCTGGACGGCTCCTGCTCGGCGGCCGCCCCCGGCTGGCAGGGCAGCGCCTACAAGATAGTCAATTACGGCAAGGTCTCTCAGAAGCTGGCGACGATCAAAGCCGCGCTGGCCGCCTACGGCCCTCTGCCTACCGCCATGATGGTCTACGAGGACTTCATGCAGTACAAGAGCGGCGTCTACAGTTATGTCACCGGCAAGCGCCTTGGCGGCCACGCCGTGCTGCTGGTAGGCTACAATGACCCGGGCCAGTACTTCATCGTCAAGAACAGCTGGAACACCGGCTGGGGCGAGCAGGGCTTTTTCCGCATCGCCTATTCCGAACTTGACGGCAAGTCCAACTTCGGCCTGAGCACCATCGCTTACTACACGTCCAAAGGCGACACCGCCGCCCAGGCCGCCGCCTGGTCCCGGCTGGCCCCCAGGTTCGAAGATCTTAGCTGGAACTGAACATCCGCGCGCAAAAAGAACGGCGGCCCCTCGGGGCCGCCGTTCTTTTTTGTCCGCGCCGCGCTTACGGCGCGCGGGGATTGTCTTCGTCGCCGTTGATGTGGGTGAGGGCGGTGTTCTCGCCTTCGGCCGCGCTCATCCTGTCTAGGATGGTCTGCCAGGAGGGTTTCTGGCCCATGGTGACGCTGGTGATAAAGGCCGTGTCCACCTTGGCGCCCACGTCGAAAGCCGCGCCTATGCCGGTGGTTATGATGTCCAGGTTCCTGGTGCCTTTGGGGTCGGCGGCGCTTTTCTTGAGGCGGAAGAAGGCGCTGTTGTAGTAAGCGTAGGTGGAGCAGCCCTGGAACACGAAGATCTGGTACTTGTTCTGGGGCAGCGCCAGCGGGCGGCCGGAATCCTCCATGAGGCGCTCCGGGTTAAGGTAGCCGCCCAGGCCGGAGTGGCCGTCGTAGATGAAGATGTCCGATTTCATGCCGCGCACGGCTTCCTTGGCGAATTCCACGCTGTTGGGGTCCAGCAGCAGCATCTGCACGTGCGTGCGCTTGGGGCCGGCGTTGTAGGTGAGCTGTTTGCGGCGGGCCTCGTCCACGGTGACGCGGAAGCCCGCGGCCTTAAGGCCGGCGAAAGCGTCGTTGAAGGTCTTCTTGCCCAGGTCGCTGCTCTGGAAATTCTCGTCCACGCCCACCAGGTAGGACACCTGCAGCACTTCCTTGTTGCCGTTGTCGCCGTAAAGGCGGGCGTATTCCGGGTAGGTGCCGCGCGTCATGGGCAGGGGCTTAAGGTCGGTCTGCACGCCCACCAGCTCGGCGCCGGTTATGGGGCAGCCGTCCTGGTAGGGGTTCCAGAAATACCAGAAGTCCCCTTCGCTGTTGTAATGTTCGTCGGTGCAGCGGTTGACGCGCGAGGAGGGGGAGGGAAAGCCGCTGGCGTAGATGGTGACGGGGTCCTTGGGCAGCACGAAATTTATACGCACGCTGCCTCCGCCGGAGAACATCCGGCTGGCGAAGACCACCACGTCGTCGTAGGAATAAGAGATCTTGGCGTAAGGTTCGTTGGGCACCTTTTGGGCTCCCAGCAGGGTCAGCTTGTAGTCGCCGGACGGGATGCCGGGGTTGTCCGTGAAACCCGGGTGCATGGTGAAGGCGCCGTACATGTGCTGCAGCTGCAGGTCCGCCAGTTCCGTGATCTTCTGCCGGTGGTAGGGGTTGTCTAGCAGCTGTGAGACGGCGCCGGTATAATTGGCCGGGAGCTTGTAGTGCAGGTAGGCGGTGAACTGCATGCGCGCCTGGCGGGAATCCCTGCCGTACCATTTGGCGGGCCGCTCCGCGGCGGAGAAAATGTCGGAAAGTTCAGGGGCCAGCGCCGCGGTTTCCGGGGCGGGGAGAGTTTTCAGGCGGGAGGCGTCTATGGCGAGATCTCCGAAACCGGCGGCCTGGGCCGCGCCGGCGAGGCTGAGCAGCAGCGCTGATAAAAATGTTTTCTTCATGCAGGTATCCTTTGGCGGGAGCGCCCGCCTATCCGTATATTATCCTCTTAAAGGCGGGAGGGCGACAGGGCCAAAAGCCCGGGGCCCGCGGCGTAAAATGCCGGGCCTTTTTTAGGCCTTTAGGCCCTTATGCCGCCGGCCCGCTGCCTTCTATAATCTCCCTATGCTCAAAAAAGCCCCGCTTTTCCGCGCGTTCCTGCTTTCCCTGCTGGTCATAACGGCCGGCCGGCCCGCTGCCGCCCAGACTTTGGAGCAGGCCGCCGAACACCTAGGCATACACCTGCTGCCCGCGCGCGCTTTCCTGCTGCCGCTGCCGGGACTGCCGGTAAGCGCGCTTGAAAAAAGCGCGGCCGCCGGCCATTACCTGGATACCGCTTCGCTGGATTTCCGGGCCGTGCCCGCCGCTCCCGCCGCCGGCTCGCGCGAGGACCAGGAGGATTTCCGGGTGATCTTCGACTGGCAGGCGCGCCGCACCGCCGCGCAATGCGCCGCCGCCAAGGCCGAGATGAGCCATAATTACGACGTCTTTTTCGGCAGGATAAGCCCCTTTCCCGTCCCGGCCCCGGCGCAGGTAAAACAATTTTTCAAGAACGTGGAGAACGATTCCGTGGCCGCGCACAAGTTCCTGAAGGACGTGTACAAACGCGAACGCCCCTTTGTGCGCGACCCCCGGGTGCAGCCCTGCCTGCCGCGCGTGCAGGGGCTCTCCTACCCCAGCGGCCATTCGGCCATGGCGCGCCTGTTCGCGCTGATACTGAGCGACCTGGTGCCCTCCAGGCGGGCGGAATTCCTGGCCCGGGCCGACGAGGCCGCGTTATTCCGGGTGCTGGGCGGCGTGCACCATCCCACCGACACGGCGGCCGGCAAGGCTCTGGCCGAGACCCTCTACAAACAGCTGCAGAAAAACCCCGCTTTCACGGCGGAGCTGCGCGCCCTGCGCCCGCTGCTGAAATAAGCCGCGGTTTAACTCGCCGCGGCCATTTTGGTATCATACCTGTATCCCGGAGCGACCGCGCCCCCGACCCAACGGAGATAATTTCAGCGTATGAAGAACACCATCCTTGTAGTTGGTTCCGTAGCGTTGGATTCCGTCAGCACCATACACGGCAGCACCAATAAGGCCCTGGGCGGCTCCGCGGTGCACTTTTCCCTTTCGGCTTCGCAGTTCTCGCCGGTAAAGATGGTGGGCGTGGTAGGCGAGGACTTCCCTAAAAAGTTCCGCGGCTACCTGGAGCGGCGCAATATCTGCCTTAAAGGCATGGAAGTGATGCCGGGCAAGACCTTTCACTGGGTGGGCCGCTACGACCGCGACTACAAGAACGCCGAGACCATAGCCACGCACCTCAACGTTTTCGAGCAGTTCAAACCCAAGCTCAACGACGACCACCGCCGCTGCGGCGTGCTGTTCCTGGCGAACATCGATCCCGACCTGCAGCGCAGCGTGCTGGACCAGATGGGCAAGCCGCGCCTGGTGGCCTGTGACACCATGAATTACTGGATCAGCCTCAAGAAGCCGTCTCTCCTGAAGCTGCTCAAGAAAGTGGACATGCTCTTCGTCAACGAGGAAGAGGCGCGCCAGCTGACCGGAGAATACAATTTGATAAAGGCGGCCCGGCTGATAATGAAAATGGGCCCGCGCGGCATAGTGGTGAAGCGCGGCGACGCCGGCGCCATGATGTTCTTCAAGGACAACGTGCTTTCCGTGCCCGCCCACCCGATCGAAAAGGTTGTGGACCCCACCGGCGCCGGAGATACCTTCGCCGGCGGCTTCATGGGCTACCTGGCCGCCGCGCCCGACTGGAAGAATTTCGACGTGATCCGCCGCGCCATGAGCTACGGCACCGTGATGAGCTCTTTCTCCGTGGAGGACTTCAGCACCAAGCGCGTGGGCACCGTTTCCAAGCCGCAGATCTGCTCGCGCTTTAACAAGTACGTGGACAACCTGCACGTCCGCTAGTCCCGCTTACCCAAAAGACCCAGCCGCGCCCGGGCCCTGTAGCCCATGCGCGGCTGGTTCTTTTAAGGTTAAATATATATGCGGCCGGCTGTTGTTCGGCGCCGCGGCTGTACAACTTGTGAAAAGGCGGCTAAAATGAAAAAGAACAACCTTCTCTCGCTGTTGCTGCTCGCGGCTCTCGCTCCCGGGGCCTATGCCCTGGACCTGAATAACCCTCTCCCCAACTGGATAGACTCCGGCCGTGAAAAGGCCGACGGCCGGCCGCCCTTGATGGCGCCCAGCCGCCGCGGCGCGCCGCCCTCCGGTTTCCGCATGCCTGCCGAATACGAGCCCGTGGGGGCCGTGGTGATGGGCTGGGCGGGCTACACTCCCATGCTTAACGGCATAGCCAGGGCCGCTGCCGGCCCCGGCAAGGCGCAGCTCTGGGTGGTCGGGGGCCCCGCTTCCATCTCTGGCGTACCCGCCGCCTCCTACAGCCGCATCAACGCCCCGCTCGACACCGTGTGGGTGCGCGACTACGGTCCTTTCGGCATCGCCAACGGCCGCCCCGGCATAGTGGACTCGGTTTACCGCCATTACCAGTACCGCCGCGACGACGATGCCGTGCCCCAGGCCCTGGGCCAGGCCAAGAAGATAGACGTGTTCGGCATGCCCATCATCATGGACGGCGGCAACCTGATGGTGGACAGCCAGGGCACCCTCTTCCACACCAACCGCACCTATCTCTGGAATTCCAATATGAGCCGGGAACAGGTGGACGCCCACCTGAAGAATTACCTGAAGGTCAAGAAAATAGTCGTGTTCGATTACGCCGGCTACCCCGGCGAGCCGGCCGACGGCACCGGCCACATCGATATGTACGTGAAGCTGCTCAACGACAATACCGTGCTGCTGGCGGTGACGGAGAACGAACCTTTCAAGACCGCCTGCGACAAGGCTATGGCCTGGTTCAAGGCCAACAAAGCCCCCAACGGCCAGCCCTACAAGATCATCACCGTTAAGGCCTGGGAGGATTACGGCACCTGGTATACCTATACCAACTCGCTGCTGGTCAATAATGTGGCCATCCTGCCCTCCTACTCCGGCCACCCGGCCGAGGAAGCCGCCGCCAAGGCCGCCTACGAGGCCGGCATGCCCGGAGTTACCGTGGTGCCCGTAAATTCCGATTCCAGCATCACCTCCGGCGGGTCCATACACTGCGTCACTCAGACCATCCCCGTGCTGCCCGCGCTGAAGGCTTCCGAGGTCTTTACGGAGCAGCCCGAGTTCATGGAGATGGATGTGACCCCGGTGAGCCCGCTGCGCGACTCCGGCGACTCCACCACGCTGCGCCAGCTGCTGGAGAACCTGTAACAAAAGATCGGCCGTAACAGAAGGACCGCCGGGTTTTATACCGGCGGTCCTCTTTTTTGTCCCCGACAGTACGCTGTCGGGTTGGTCTGCTATGCTTTTAGTATGGGTTGTCGGGGGACTTTATTCCGGGAGTTCCACGGGGGCGGCGTCGCCGGCCACGCAGAATTCCTGCGTGCCGTCCAGGTCCGTGCGGAAAACCTTGGCGCCGGCGCCAAGCAGGCGCTCCAGCGCGTTCTGGGTGGGGTGGCCGTAATTGTTCTGGCCTACCTCTATATAGGCCTTGGCGGGGCGCACGGCCTCCAGGAAGGCCTCGGTGGAGGAGTACTTGCTGCCGTGGTGTCCCACTTTCAGCACGTCCGCGCGGAGCTCGTCGCCGTACTTTTCGGCCAGCAGCGTTTCCTTTTCGCCCTCGGTGTCGCCGGTGAACAGCATGGAGGAACCGCGGTAGGTCAGCTTGAGCATTATGGAGCAGTTGTTGAGGACCTCGCTGGTGGAGCTGGCAAAAGCCTTGTCGCAGGCGTTAAAGACCTTTATCTCCACGCCGGGGGCGCTCCAGTCCAGGCGGTCGCCGGCGGCGGGGTAAACGGTGTTGATCGCAAGGGCGGCGGCCTTCGCACGTACGGCGTTGTCGCCGGTGGCGCCTTTATTGTCCACGCGGGTGTCGTAAAAATTGCCCACGGCTACGTTGGAGAAAACGTAGTTCAGCCCGTTGTAATGGTCGGAATGGGGGTGGGTAAGCACCACGTGGTCTATGGCGGTAACCTTCTTGTCGGCCAGGAATTTGGCCAGGCCGCCGGTGGCGGAGGAGGAGGGGCCGCCGTCTATAAGGGCGTTGGCGCCGCCGGGCAGTTCCAGGTAAATGGCGTCGCCCTGGCCCACGCTGAGAAAGTAGACGTTAAGGCCGGGGGCGGGGGTGTAGACCGTGGCGTTGCGGGGTACGGGGGCGTAAGGCACCTCTACCGCGGGGGCGGCCTGGAGCAGCTGCTCAAAGGCCTGCGCCCGCAGGGGGGCGGGGGCAAAATGGACTACGGCTAGCAGGAATAAGGCGGCGGCAAGAACTGCGTTCGGCTTTACGGGTGCTGGAGCGGGCCTGTTCACGTGATGCATATCCACCTCCGCGTATTGCTACTGGTCTCGCCGTGGTGAATCCGGATTAAGGTCCGGAGGTGGATGCTCCCCGGCCTATTCCGGGGATTACACGGCTGACGCATATACCTTACCGCCCATATTGATTTCGCTCAAGGGCCAAAAGGCCTATATCAATATAGGTCCAAAGGCCTATGCGCCTGGGCTCGCTCCATAGCGGGAGGGCGGCGCGCGGGTAAATGATAAAATAGTATTACCTGATGGAAGACGCCTCCATAGAATTCAACGAGCAGTTCGCCAAAGCCCTGCATCTGCTGCAGCACGGCGGCGGCAATGTGTTCGTTACCGGCAAGGCCGGTACCGGCAAAAGCACCCTGCTGCGCTACTTCCGGGCGCATACATCCAAGAAAATAGTGGTGCTGGCCCCTACCGGTGTGGCCGCCATAAACGTGGGCGGGGAAACCATCCACTCTTTCTTCAGGTTCAAGCCCGGCACCACCCCGGACAAGGTCCGCCGGGCCCGCAAGCGCGACGCGGAGGTTTACAGGGAACTGGACGCTATAGTGATAGACGAGGCTTCCATGCTGCGCGCGGACCTGCTGGACTGCGTAGACGCCTTTATGCGGATCAACGGGCGCGACCCGGGGCGGCCCTTCGGCGGGGCCCAGCTGGCGCTGTTCGGGGACCTGTACCAGCTGCCGCCGGTAGTGACGGCGCATGAGCGCGGCCTGTTCTCCTCCTATTACGAGGGGCCGTACTTCTTCAACGCCCGGGTGTTCAAGACGGCGGCGCTGGAATACGTGGAACTGGAAAAGATCTACCGCCAGAAAGACCAGGGGTTCATAGAGATCCTAAATGCCATCCGCAACAACCGGGTGAGCCCGGCCCAGCTGGCGGCCCTTAACCGGCGGGTGGGTGCGGACGTGGAGAGCGCGGGCGCGGGCGTGGTGGTGCGCCTTTTGACCACCAACGCCGACGCGGCGGAAATCAATAACGAGAAATTGCGCGCCATAGACGGCCGGGCGCATGTCTACAGGGCGGAGATAGGCGGGCAGTTTTCGCGCGACTCCTACCCGGCCGACGAGGAGCTGCACCTGAAAGCCGGGGCGCAGGTGATGCTGCTCAATAACGACGCCGACGGCCGCTGGGTGAACGGCACCATGGCCGCGGTGCAGGACATTATGAAGGGCCCCGCGGGGGCGGACGACGTGATACACGTGCGCCTGGCCGACGGGGCGGTGGAACCGGTGGAAAAGCACGCCTGGGAGCTTTTTCATTTCACCTACGACTCCGCGGCCGGCAAGATAAAGGCCGAGACCGCCGGGACTTTTATGCAGTACCCGCTGAAGCTGGCCTGGGGCGTTACCATACATAAGAGCCAGGGCAAGACCTTCCGGCGGGCGGTGATAGACCTGGGCCGCCGCGCTTTCGCGGCCGGGCAGACCTACGTGGCGCTCAGCCGCTGCACGGCGCTGGAGGGGCTGAGCCTGGCGCGGGCGGTGCGGCCCGGCGACGTGATGACCGACTGGCGCATAGTACGCTACGTGACCGGGCACCAGTACGGGGCCAGCGAAGCGGCCATGCCGCTGGACCGCAAGATAGACCTTATAACCGACGCCATAGCCAAGGGCGCCCTGCTGGAGATGACCTACCTGAAAGCCACCGACGAGCGCAGCCGCCGCACCGTGAAGCCGGTGAGCGTGGGGGACTGCCGCTTTAAGGAGCGGGTGTTCAAAGGCCTGGTGGCGGAATGCCTTAAGCGCGGCGAACGGCGCACTTTCAGGGTGGACAGGATACTGGAGCTTAAAGCCGTCGCCCGCTGAGGGCGCCCGGGCGATAGAAAAGCGCGGCAAGCCGCGCTTTTTTGTTTTTATGCTGCCCTCGTTAGAGGATGCCCTTGAAGTTGAGGGCCACAATGATCATGAACAGCACGGAGGCGGCGCCGCCCCAGACGAGGAGGGTGCCGGCCAGGCGCCCCAGTTTGTGAGCGGTCGGCACCGGCTCGACCGAGGCGGGGAATTTCCTGCGCAGCAGCACTCCCGCCGCTATCGGCACGAAGGGCGCCGCCAGTATCAGCAGCATTTCCAAAAGGTAATAAATGTCGGTCATGGCGCGGGTACCTCTCTGCCGTTCTGATAGCAGACTTTCTTGCCGATCACCAGTGTCGGGTCGGTATCCTCCTGCGTGCCCAGTATCCTTGTCAGTACCGGCAGGCGTCCGGGGACAAGGCCGAAGGTGCGGTAGCCGCAGACTATCACATTGTTGTTGGAAGCGAGTCCTATGCTCGTGTCCCGTGCCAGGTCCGCGTTCCACTCCTTCTCCCATTGCTGCTTCGCCTGCTCTGAGGGCGTCCCGTTGATCCTGTCGCTCCAGTAGGGGACGGAGAAATACAGCAGGCGCCGTGCTGCTATGGAAAGGCCCGTTGCGGGGTTCAGGGAGGCGTCGCCTATGGAGGCCGTGTTGCACCCGACGAACTGGACCAGCCCGCCATCTACCATCTTGCCTTTAAGCAGTTGCGCGGTAGAGCCTGCGTCGTATGATGCCGGGCCTACCGTCTGGATGCCTGGAGAACCGTGACCGTAGAGTTTCACTTCCTTGATCACGCTCGGGGGGAGGGTTCTTATATAGGCTTCCGCTTCCGTGGGGTCGCGGAAAGCTTTGTCGCCGTAGGCGGTCTTTACCGTAATGCCGTAGGCGTCCGAGGTCCAGGCGGTGGACTTCGCCCGGCCGGCCTCGTCCAGCGAGGCCGGGGCGGCGGATTTTACGGTTGAAGCGGAAGTGGTGCGCGGCGTGCCAAGGGCCGCCGCGGTGTTGGCGGCCACGAAAGCCCCGGTCTGGGCCGAGAGGCCCGCTACGGCGCCGTTCAGCGCGCCTTTGGGCAGGGCGTATTTCCCGGCGGTGGCGGCCTCATCGGCGTTCCCGCCGGCGAGGTTGCCGTCGAAGGCCTTGGCCATGTTGCGGTTTACATCCCCGGAAAGCGCGCCGGAAACCCCCGCTACGGTGGCGTCCACCGTTTTCCTGGGTAGTTCATGCTTGCTGAATTGGCCGGCGGCCTGCAGCCTCAGGGCTTCGGCCGCTTTCAGCGAGCGCAGTTCCGTTATGGCCTGCGGCTGCAGATAGGGCTGCAGGGCCGCGGCGTCGGCGTCGTTGAGGCCTTCGCCGGCCGCTTTGGCCAGCGCCGCGCGCACCGTGGAAACTTTCCTGCCGAGCGCCTGGGCGTGCTCGGGGCCTACCCAGATCTGTACGGCCCGGACTTCCGCAGCTGTGTAGCGGTCGGTGAGCTGGCGGGCCTGCTGCAGGTCCCACCTGGCGGCGGCGGTTTCGTACTCCCTGTGGACGGCGTCCTGGCGCTGCTGGGCGGCGTCCCTTACCGTAGCCAGGGCGTCTTCCCTGTCGGCGGCCGGAAGCTGGTCCCAGGTTTCCTGGGTGAAATGCCGCTTCTCGGTGAAAAATCTGAATTCCGGGCGCTGGGCGTCCCAGGCGGTCTCTTCCGCGGCCGCGGCGGCCCCGGCCGCGAAGGCCAGCAGCAGCAGGGCGAGTAGTTGTCGTTTCATAGCGTTACCCTTTTACCGAAGCCGGCCCAGGGCCAAAGGCCGCAGCCGCGCCGGCGCGTGGTTATAGTCTAGCGTATGCCGGGTTTTTGTCAAGGGCCGTCAGGGCCCGCCTCCGCCTGGGCCGCCCTGGCGTAAATGGCCCGTATGCAGTCCGCGTAGGGCTGGCGCTTTTCTTTGGTGAAGTCCCGGTAGATGAGTTCCACGGCCCGGCCGGCGCCGAACATGGCGTGATCGATGGGGAAAAGCGTCTCGCTGCCCGGGGGCAGGAATTCTTTTTTTATCTCCATGCGCAGACCCCACCCGGGCAGCAGGGAGAGGCAGTAGACCCATTTCTGTGAAGCCGGGTTGAAGATCTTTAGTACCGGGCCGGGAGCCTTGGAGGTGTTGGGCCGCATTTCCCAGGTCTGGCCTGGCAGGTCGCCAGCTGCCTGCATCAGTTCGCCCCAGAATTCCCGGAAGGTTTCTGCGGACTTGGGGTAGCGCACGGCTATATGCCTAACGAATTTTTCGAACTCCTCCCGGATGAGGGCCGGGTCCGCTTTCATTACCTTGGCCTTGTTGCGGTTCTCTTCGTCTATCCGGAGGCGGGTTATGAGGTCCTTGAGGGAAGCGGCTTCGGCCTCGGTGGCCGGGGCCAGGTACTGGGCCCGGAAGGTGAGGCGGTCCCCGGCCGGCGGCTGCACGGTCACGTTGTCGCCGGCCACTTTCACCACCACGCCGAGCGACTTGTTGATGGTGTTGCGCACCGGCGCGTAAATTTCAAAAGTTTTCTGGTCCATCTGTTCCACCCTATGGGCAAATGATACAAAATTCCAAAACCACCCCGACATTACGCTGTCGGGGTGGTCTGCTAGGCTATTGCGCGGGGGCAAGGTAAAAGGGGGGCGTATGAAAGGGGCCGGGACCATACAGGACATGCCGCGGGTAGAGCGCCCGCGGGAAAAGCTGATGCGCTACGGGCCGGAGAAACTGGCCGAGGAGGAACTGCTGGCCATCCTGCTGCGTACCGGGGTGCGGGGCAAAGGGGTGCTGGACCTGGCGGGGGAACTGCTGCGGCGCTTCGGCCGGGCGGACCTGGCCAAGGCGGGCTTCGCGGAATTGCGGGCTTACCCGGGGCTCGGCCCGGCGCGGGCCTGTGAAATACTGGCCGCTTTCGAACTGGGGCGGCGTTACCTCAACGGCAAAAAGGCCGGCATTTACCTCAAGCCGCGCGACATCTGGGAGGAGCTGCGGGATGTGCGCGACCAGAAGAAAGAGCACTTCGTGGTGTTCTACCTGGACACGCGCAACCAGGAGATAAAGCGGGACATCGTCTCCATCGGCACGCTGAACTACAACCTGGTGCACCCCCGGGAGGTGTTCGAGCCGGCGGTCAAGAACCTGGCCGCCAGCGTGATAGTGGCGCATAACCACCCGTCGGGCTGCCTGGAGCCGTCGGACGAGGACCTGAGCCTCACCAAGCGCCTGGCGCAGGCGGGCAAACTCCTGGGCATAGAGCTGCTGGACCACGTGATAGTGACGAGGGAGGGCTTCATGAGCTTCAAACAGAAAGGCCTGCTGTAGGCGGGCGCGCCGGTCAGCCTGGCGGATTAAAATGTAGAATAATTATCCGCCTATGAAAAAACTATCCAAGCTCCTGGAGAAGTTCCATAAACTGCACCTGGGGCTGTACGTCCTGTTCTCGCTGATGGTCTACTTCGGGGGGGTGACGGGCTACCTGTTCGAAAGGTTCTCCCTTATAGACACCGCCCTGCTGGAGCAGGAGTGGGAGCATAACCGCGGCTTAAGGGCCAAAGGTGAAAAATACACGCCTCCCAAGGACATCGCCAAAAAGATCTTCAAGCCGCTGAACCTCACCGAACGGATCACTTACCGGCGCAAGGACGGCAAGACGGAGAAGCTGGTGACCTACAGCGACCGCCAGGAGATACGCTGGTATTATTTCCTGTTCCTGGCGGCCTGGCTGTGGCCGCTTTACCGGTACAATTTCTCCAAAAAGCCGCAGGACCTGCGGGTCATAGAGCGCCGCATCATCCACCTGCCGGTGGTGATACTGGCGCTGGGCTGGGTAATAGCCCTGCAGCACTATTTCGTCAAGGCGGCGGCCTACGCCGCCCAGTACGGGCCGCTCCCGGGCAAAGTGACGGCGGTGCTTATCGTGTCGTCGCTGCTGTTCGTGGCCTTTGTCAGTTACCTGAACCTGGAGCTCACCGGCCTCTACATCCGCCGCAGGATAGCCCGGCCCTTCTTCCTGGCTACCAACCCCTACGGCCTCAAGCAGGGCTTCGCCATCAACCTCACGCTGCGCTACGCGCTCATGATCTTCTCGCTGGCCATGGTGCCGCTGCTGCTGAGCCTGTACATGCCGGTAATCACCAACCTGGAGGTCTTCGCCCAGCTCAAGGGCGCGGCGGGCCCCGACCGGCTGTGGGCCGTTGGCTACGACCTTATCCGCACGCTGATCCCTATTGTGATAGTGAGCGCCCTTACGGTGATAATAACGGCGTTCCAGCTGATATCCATAATTCTTTACCGCTACAACGTGCACGCCCCGGCCGGCGCGCTGGTGGAGCGCATGAAGGCCGTGGCGGGCGGCGATTTCAACTGCAAGACCTCGGTGCTGTATGCCGACGAACTGGGCCAGCTGAAAGGCCATTTCAACATGATGCTCGACGGGCTGGTGGAGCGGGACCATATAAAGGACACCTTCGGCCGGTACGTCTCCCTGGAGATAGCGGAAAAAATAATGAAGAGCGGCAAAGTTAATCTGGCCGGAGAGGAGATCCAGGCCACGGTGCTGTTCTCGGATATCCGCGGCTTTACGCCGCTCAGCGAGAAGCTGCCGCCGGTGGAGCTGATCCGCTTTCTGAACGAATATTTCACTTACATCACCAAGCCGATAGCCGACAATAAGGGCGTGATAAACAAGTTCATAGGCGACGCCGTGATGGCCATTTTTTCGCCGGTGTTCGGCGTGGAGGACCACCGGGCGGCGGGCCTGCGGGCCGCCCTCGGCATGCGCGAAGCCCTGAAGCGGTTCAACGCGCAGAAGCGCTACCCGGAGGTTTTCTTCGGGGTGGGGCTGCACAGCGGCGGCCTGGTGGCCGGCAACGTGGGCACCGAGTCGCGGCTCGAGTACACCGTGCTGGGCGATACCGTCAACGTGGCGTCGCGCATAGAAAGCCAGACCAAGATCTCCGCCACCCAGCTGCTGGCCAGCGAGGACGTGGTGCTGGGGCTGGATAAGAGCCAGTTCCCGGGCGTGGCTTTTCTGGAAGGCGCGCCCGTGCTGATGAAAGGCAAATCCAAACCCATGGTGCTCTACCGGGTGGAACCGGTAAGCGGCGCCTGACGCCGCCGGGCCTTTCTTTTCCGCCGGCGAAGTAGCCCGCCGGGCCGGCTTTTTTATATCCTATACCGGAAGTCGTGCGCCGTAAAAATTCCGGAGGATGTAATGAGCGACGTCTACGTTCCTAAAATAGCGGCCGAACTGGGGCTGAACCCCGCCGGGGTGGCCGCGGCCATAGGCCTCTTCAAAGAAGACGCCACTATCCCTTTCATTTCGCGCTACCGCAAGGAAGCCACCGGCGGCCTGGACGAGGTGGCCCTGGGCAGGATCCACGAGCGGCTGGAGCAGCTGAAGGAACTGGATGCCCGCCGCGAAGCTATCCTGAAATCCCTCACCGAGCGGAATTTGCTCACCCCCGAGCTGAAAACCAAAATAGACGCCGCGCAGACCCTGGCCAAGCTGGAGGACATTTACCTGCCCTTCCGGCCCAAGCGCCGCACCCGCGCCACCATAGCCAAAGAGAAAGGCCTGGAGCCGCTGGCCGACCAGGTTTACGCGCAGGGCGGCGAGGACCCCGCCGCGCTCGCGGCGCCGTTCATCAGCGGGGAGAAAGGCGTGAAGACGGCCGAAGAAGCCCTGGCCGGCGCGCGCGACATCATAGCCGAACGCGTGAGCGAGGACGAAGCCGCCCGCGCCCGCCTGCGATCTCTTTTCTCCCAGAAAGGCGTATTCCACTCCAGGGTGCTGGAAGGCAAAGAGGCCGAGGGAGCCAAATTCAAGGATTATTTCGACTGGAAAGAGCCCGCCGCCAAGGCCCCGTCCCACCGCATCCTCGCCATGCGCCGCGGCGAGACCGAGGGCTTTCTCTCCATGCGCATAGAGGTGGAGGCCGAAGAGGCCATAAGCCTGCTGGAGCCGCTGTTCGTTAAGAACGCCGGCGCCTGCGGGCGGCAGGTGAAAGAGGCCGTGACCGATTCTTATAACCGCCTGCTGGCGCTGTCCATGGAAGGCGAGGCGCGGCTGGAGACCAAGAAGCGGGCCGACGCCCAGGCCATTGAGGTGTTCGCCCGCAACCTGCGCGAGATCCTTATGGGCTCGCCGCTGGGGCATAAGAATATCCTGGCGCTCGACCCGGGCTTCCGCACCGGCTGCAAGCTGGTCTGCCTGGACAGCAACGGCAAGCTTCTCCACGACGACGTGGTCTACCCGCACAGCGGCGACGGCGCGGCCGCCTCCGCGGCGGCCAAGGTGAAGGAACTTGCCGCGAAGTTCAAGACCGAAGTTATAGCCATAGGCAACGGCACCGCCGGCCGCGAGACCGAGGAGTTCGCCCGCGGCCTGAAGCTGGAGGGTGTGATCATAGTGATGGTCAACGAAAGCGGCGCCTCCGTGTATTCCGCCTCGGAAGTGGCCCGCAACGAATTCCCGGACAAGGACGTTACCGTGCGCGGCGCCGTGTCCATAGGCCGCCGCCTGATGGACCCGCTGGCGGAACTGGTCAAAATAGATCCCAAGAGCATAGGCGTGGGCCAGTACCAGCACGACGTGGATCAGAACGGCCTGAAGAAAAGCCTGGACGCCACCGTGGAGAGCTGCGTCAACAGCGTGGGCGTGGAAGTGAACACCGCCAGCCGCGAGCTGCTCAGCTACGTGTCGGGCCTGAACGCGGCCCTGGCCAAGAACATAGTGGAGTTCCGCAACGAGAACGGGGCTTTCCCCAGCCGCGCCGCGCTCAAGAAAGTGCCGCGCCTGGGGCCCAAAGCCTTCGAGCAGGCCGCCGGCTTCCTGCGGCTTTCCGGCGGCAAGAACCCGCTGGACGCCAGCGCCGTGCACCCCGAGCGTTATGAAATAGTCGAGAAGATGGCTTCCGACCTGGGCTGCAAGGTGCAGGACCTGATGGCCGACGCCGCCCTGCGCGCCAGGATAGACATCTCCAAGTATATCTCGGACGGCGTTGGCGAGCCCACGCTGAAAGATATCCTGGCGGAACTCGCCAAGCCCGGCCGGGATCCCCGCAAGCAGTTCGAGGCCTTCGTTTTCGGCGAGGCGCAGAAGATAGGCGACCTGAAGCCCGGGGTTAAACTGCCGGGCATAGTGACCAACGTGGCCGCCTTCGGCGCTTTTGTGGACATCGGCGTGCACCAGGACGGCCTGGTGCATGTCAGCGAACTGGCGGACAGGTTCGTGCAGGACCCGGCCGCGGTGGTGAAAGTGGGGCAGCGGGTGAGCGTGACCGTGATAGACGTGGACCTGCCGCGCAACCGCATAGCCCTGTCCATGAAGTCCAACCCGGTGGTAGGCCCGCGCGAGAGCCGCGGCCCCCGCCAGGAACCGGCACAGCCCGCGGGACCCAGGCCCGGGTTCAACAGGGACCGCCGCCCCGACAATCGCCCCCGCCGCGAGGAAGCCCCGGCCGGGTCCATGGCCGAGGCCCTGAAGGCCTTTATGGACAAGCGCCGCAGTTGAGCGGGAGGGCAGGTAAAAAGAGAAGACCCCGGAAAGTTCCGGGGTCTTCTTTTTTACGGCGCGCCGTTTATTGAGGGCGGGTGCCCGGTGAAATGCCTTCCAGGCGCTTAAGCCCGGTCCTGATGTCCAGATTGTTCGGGTCCAGTTTTTCAGCCGCCAGCCATTCTTTCCAGGCTTCGGGGTATTTTTTGTCCTGGAAGAACTTCAGGCCGCGCTCGAAGCCTTCCCTGGCCGCCTCCGCCTGGGCGGGGGAGACCGTGACGGCCTTAGGGGTCGTGTCCACTGGCAGCGGCGCTTGGGCGGGGGTGCCGTGGGTGTACGCCAGGGACGCCCCGGTATGCGGGCCGCCTTCCATCATATCTTTCAGCGAGTCCAGTATTCTGCCCTCCGTGGCGGGTATGGCTATAAGCGCGGCTACCGCCAGCAGCCAAAGGGCTATTTTGACCTGTATTTTCATGGCCTCTCCTTGGGGGTACCCCCCAGTATAAGTATATCCCGGCCCTGTTGCGCAATTATTGCGCGGCCGGGGGGAGGGCCTATTGGGTACCAGGGGTAGGCCTTTGGACACTTTCAGGTCCCAGGGGTGCCTGTTAGACTATAACCATGAGAAAACTTATCCTCGCGGTCATAGCGGCGGTCAACTTCTCCGGGAGCGGTTTCGCCGGGGAGTTCGCGCTCGATTCTTTGAGCCTCGCCGACCTTAAGGCGTCGCAGGAGAACCTGGAACTCAGCGTTCCGGCCCCTGAAGAGATAGCGGCCATGACCAAGGCCCCCAACCAGCCGGCCCCCCTGCTGGACATGACCATTAAACTGCCTTTCAGCTCCCTCAGCTCCCGCCTGGCCGACCTGCCCGGCATAAAGATGCGCCCTATCAGCTCCGTTTCCCCCGTGCTTTTCCGCAGGGGCGACCAGATAGTTTTCGGCAACGTGGCCGTGGACTATAACGGTATAGAGGTGGAGCCCACCCTTATTATTAAACCCTTTTTCGAAGGCGAGAACCGCCTGGCCATCAAAGTGGTGAAAGTGGAGGCCGACATAGCCTTCGGGCCCAAGGCCAAGGCCGCTTTCGACGCCCAGATGGACAAGAACGGCCTGATGGAACTGGTGATGACCAACCTCACCACCGGCATCCTGGAATCCATGGACGCCGCCTTCTCCAAGAACAAGGTGCCGCTGCGGGCCAGGGACGTGCTGACCTTCAACTATGACCGCCTCAGCTGGACCATGCGTTCCACCGTGAACCCCAAGTTCATCGCGCCGCTCCTGCCCGGCTTCATCAGCAACGTGAGCCTGAGCAATTTCACCTTCGACGACGCCGGTTTCGCGCTGAGCGTGAAGTCCGGGTCCGCCAGCGCCGCGCAGCTGGCCGGCTATAACCTGACCGTGTCCGACGGCCTGCTGGACAATTTCATCAACCAGTTCACGCAGAAGACCGACTTCGAATTCCATCCCCAGGGCAAAGAGGGCGGCCTTAAGTTCCGCGCTGACGGCCGCCTGGAAGTGGCCGGCAAGATCTACGCCCGCGACGTGTTCGGCAAGCCCAACGTGTATTTCAAGGCCACCATCCTGCCCGAGCTCACCGGCCCCAACACCCTGAAGGTGAAGGTGGAGCGCGTGGACGTGGACCAGGCTTACGGCATCGGCATCCCCGGCTTCATCAACAACTGGATCCAGGGTAAGGTCATCCGCTCCATCACCGAGACCCTGGTCTCCAACCCGGAACTGGCCAAGGTGATGACCGCCACCAAGCTCGACGACAAGACCGTCCAGATCGTCCTCAAGAACAGCGCTTTCATGCCCTCCTTCGCCAAGGGCGCGGTCATAAAGAACCTGCGGATAGTCAACGGCCTTATGTACCTCGGGTTCGAACTGTAAGCCGCGGCCAGGGAGAAAATTTATGAAAAACAACACCTTTAAACTGCTGATAGCCGCGGCCGGCCTGCTGCTCTGCGGCGGCGCCAGCGCCTCGGACTTCGGCCTGGACGCGCTGGGCGCCGAAGACATCCGCGTCATCCAGGCGGATGTGAGGGCCCCGGCCCCCCAGGTTGCCGCCGACGAACTGATAGGCGTGGACATGAACGTCCGGGTGCCTTACAAGACCCTCAAGAAAGCCACGCTGATGGTGGCGGCCGGAGAACGGCGCCTGACCATCATAAACAAGGACGCCCCGGTGGTCTTCAAATCCGGCGAGTTCCTCCGGATCAGCAACATCCACATCGACGCCAACGGCATCAGCGTGACCCCCACGCTGACCCTGAAGCCCTACCTCGAGGCGAAGAACCGCCTGGCCATCCGCGTCCAGCGTATACAGCTGCACGCTTCCATGGAGCCGTCCGTGAAGGCCGCGTCGCTGCCCGTTATCAACGAGGAAGAGGTGATGATGCAGGTGATGGACGTCATGATAAAAGGCGTCTACACCGCCCTGAACAATTTCCTCAAGGAAAAACAGATCCCCATGAAGGCCGAAGACGTGGTACGGATGCAGTACAACAAGGCCGACTGGACCCTGCGGGCCACCGTGTCCTCCAGGATCATGGGCCAGTTCATCCCGCCCGGCCTGGTAGGGGAACTGCACCTGACCGGGTTCTCGTTCAACGACTCCGGCCTGGTCCTGACCATCCAGACCGCCGGCTGAAGCCGGTCCTCGGACGAAAAGCCCCGCCCCGGCGGGGCTTTTTATTTTCCTATAATCTTGTTTTACCCACAGGAGGCTGTATGCTTTTCGATAAAATGAGCGCGGACATGGTGAAGGCCCTGATAGAGACCATCCCGGCGGAGATCACGGTGATAGACGCCAACGACGAGGTGGTGGGCTGGAACAAGCACGAGACCCGCGTTTTCAGGCGGCCCATGACGGCCATGGGGATGAATTTCAGGCAGTGCCATCCCCAGAAAAGCCTGGACCTGGTAGAGCGCCTGATAGGCGAGATGAAGGCCGGCACCCGCGACAAGGCGACTTTCTGGATAGACCTGGAAGTTGTAAAGGGCGAACCAAAGCACAAGATGCTTATAGAGTTCTTCGCCCTGCGCGACGACAAGAAAAACTATATCGGCTGCCTGGAATTCACCCAGGACGTGCAGGAGATCCGCGCCCTGCAGGGGCAGCGGCGCCTGATGGATTAGGCCGGGGGGGCTTAAAATGAAAAAGCCCGGCATCTGCCGGGCTTTTTTGCGCCCCGGGGCCTACTTGGCCGACAACTCCGGCCAGATGGGGGAGAGGGAGCGGATGAAGGCGTCTGTGATGCTGCTCATGGCCGAGGTGATATCGAAACCTTCGTAGGCCATGGAGGCGGACCACATGACCGACCCGGTCTGCACGTCCACCATGCGCGACAGCAGCGAAACGTTGGCCGTGGTGCTGAGCAGCTGGGCCGTGGGCAGGCCCATGACCGCGCCCTCGGAGTAGACGGTATTGCCGCTGACCTGTGTGACGTTGGACTGCGGGTTGGCCGACTGGCTGACTATGTAGGTGCTCTGCGGGGTGCTTTCCGCCACCGTTCCCACAAAGAGCGCGTCCACTCCCAGCAGCCGGCCCAGCTGCTTGGCCGTGGCCGGGTCGAAAGCGGAAGAGGCGGTAAGCGACTGCTCGCGCAGCACCGAGTCCAGGCGCTGGCGCTCCACCACGTCGGCGCCGCGTTCCAGCAGGCTTTGGGTCATCACGTCCGCGGCCAGGTCGCCCTTGGGCCCGGAGAAAGAGAGGACGGCTACCCGTTTTATGCCCGAGAAATCGGCGCGCGGGTTGACCGCCACCTTGGGGGCCGTACAGGCGGAAAGCAGCAGGGCCAGGGCCAGGATAAAGTTTTTCATAGGTCAGGGCTGGCTCAGGTGGTGGATGTGGCGGGCGGCGGTGTCGCGCATGCGGGCGTCCTGGGCGTTCTCCAGGCAGGCCTTCCAGGCCGCCAGCGCTTTGTCCTTAAGGCCCTTCTTTTCATAGATGAGCCCGAGCATGTACCAGGCCGGGGCTTTTTTGGGGTCCAGCCGGACGGCGTTCTCGAAAGCGCGCTGGGCGTCGTCGGCCTGGCGCAGGCGGGCGTAGGTAAAGCCCAGGCGCGTGTATAGTTCGGGGTCGGAGGGGGAGGCCAGTACCAGCTTCTCCAGTTGGGCGGCTTCCTGCTGAAGGGCCGCGCGCGCTTCGGGGGTCTCGCCGGGCGGCGGCTGGGGCGGTTCGGCGGCCAGCAGGGCCGGCGCCAGCAGCAGTACCGCTATAAGTGTGTTTTTCATGGTAACCTCGCTCTTAAGAACGATATAAAATTTGGCGCGGCTTTTACAGGAAAATGAGGGCCCCCGCAGTTGCGGGGGCCATCACCCGGCCGCAGGGCCGGAACCAAGGGCGCGCCCCGGATAAGGGGCCAAGCGCCAGCCCGGGGAACCGCGCCGCCAACAGGCGGGGGGACCGGGCGCCCGGCAACCGCCCGCCATACGCGGCCGCGGACCGGGGAAGCGCCGGGGCCGGGCGACTCACCGGGACCCAAACCACACCACACCGACGGCGCACCGAAAAGAGCAAGGCTGCACTAGGAGTATAACAGCACCCCGTTGACTTGTCAAGGCCTAAAAAAGGCCCAGGGAAAAAGCGCCGGTGATTTTGCTACCATAAGGACCGGAGGCCTCATGAAATTCACTTTTTCACACAACAACCTGAACGTGCTGGACCTGGAAAAAAGCCTGGAATTCTACAAGACGGCGTTGGGGCTGGCGGAGACGCGCCGCAAGACCGCGGCCGACGGCAGTTTTACGCTGGTTTTCCTCGGCGACGGCGTTACCCCGCACCGGCTGGAACTGACCTGGCTGCGCGACAGGAAGGAAAAGTACGCCCTGGGCGACAACGAGATCCACCTGGCGTTCACCGCCGCGGACTATAAGGCCGCCCATGAACTGCACAAGAAAATGGGCTGCGTCTGTTACGAGAACGAGGCGATGGGCATTTACTTCATAGAGGACCCGGACGGTTACTGGCTGGAGATCCTGCCGGAGAAAAAAGGGTGACCCGCCCAGGTTTCGTCGGGCTGGCCCGCCTGGCGGCCGCTGTCATAGCCGCCCTGGCCCTGGTGTATCTTTATTTTTCAGACAAATAAACCCCGCCCTTAAAAAGAGAGGCGCGGCCCCCCCTGGGCCGCGCTCTCTTTTTTACGCCTCTCCGGGCTAGTAGTAGTAGCCGGGGTGGAAGTAGGTGATGGTGAACTGCGTGCCGCTGACGTTCTTTTCCAGGATCAGCATCCCCTGGGACGCGAAAGCCGCCGCTGTCTCGGCCGCCGCGCGCTGGGCCTCGCTGGAGAAGGTATAGACCCCGCTGACGTACTTCTGCGGCTCTATCCTCGTGGGGGAGAAGAACCCTATGGTGTAAGAAGTGCCGTTGAGGCGCTTTTCCATCACCACCAGGCCCCGTACTTTCTGCAGGGCGGCGGCCGCTTCGTTCATGGACCGGGCCGCGTCGCTGCCGAACACGAAGGAGCCGCTGGCGTAGGTCTGCGGCTCCAGGCGGTACTGGGCCTGGAAGACGATGGTGTAAGAAGTGCCGTTGAGGCGCTTTTCCAGCACGATCGCGCCGAGGCTGTTAAGGGCTTCCACCGCTTCGTTCAGTGACCGGGCGGCGTCGCTGCCGAACACGAAAGAACCGCTGGTGTAGGTCTGGGTCTGGTTGTAATAGCCGTTGCCGCGGCCGAGGTAATTCACCGTGAAGGAGGTGCCGCTCACGTTGCGCTCCAGCACCACGTTGCCCTGTCTTTCCATCGCCGCCACGAATTCATCGGCCGCTTTGTTGGCGTCGCTGGAGAAAACGAAGGAGCCGCTGTTGTACTTCTCTACCCTCAGGTAGGAAGGCGCCAGGAAGACCAGGGTGTAGGAGGAAAAGCTGCTGCGTTTCTCCAGCACCGTGTAGCCCGCGCGCTGCAGGGCCGTCGCGGCGTTCTCCATGGAGCGCCTGGCGTCGCTGGAGAACACGAAACTGCCGCTCTCGAAGCGGAACTGCTGCAGCTGGTAGGGGGGCGGATAGCCGGGCTGGTCAGGGTTCCAGGGGTGCGTGGGATAACCGGGCTGCGGCGGGGGATACACCGGGTGCGTGGGCTGGCCGGGGTTCCACGGCTGCGCGGGGTGGCCCGGCTGCGGCGGGGGATATCCCGGGTGGCCCGGGTTTACCGGGTGAACGGGATGCGCCGGATGCGCGGGCTGAGAAGGATGCGTGCCCCAGGTGCTGCCGGGCTGCGGATGCGCGGGCTGCGGCACCGGTTTGGGCGGCTGCTGCCCGTGCGTGTCGGTCCCGACCGTAAAGCCGGCCTTTTCCAGGTCGGCGGCCATGGTGTCCGGCGTGGCCGCTCTCGCGGCGCCGGCGGCCGCCAGAACGGCGGCCAGCGCTAAAGTTATTTTTTTCATTGTAAACCTCCCCAAAGATCCTGCTCTTACAGACAAGGATACAACTCCCGGCGGGGTCTGCCTACAGGCCAATGGCCCAGGCGGGCGCGGTATTAAGACCCACTTGCAAATAGGACCCCGGGCACCGGCGTGGCGGTTGGACACTTTAAGGGATATCTTTATAGGATTAAAACATGGAACGGCGCATAGCGCATGTGGATATGGATGCCTTTTTCGCGGCCATAGAGCAGCGGGATGACCCGTCGCTGAAAGGGAAACCCGTCATAATAGGCGCGGACCCCAAAGGCGGCCGGGGCCGCGGCGTGGTGTCCACCTGCTCCTACGAGGCGCGCAAGTTCGGCGTGCGTTCGGCCATGCCCATTTCCGAGGCCTGGCGCCGCTGCCCGGGCGGCGTCTACCTGCCGCCGGACCTTGAAAAATACGAGCAGGCGTCGCGCCGGATCCGCGAGGCCTTTTATGAATTCACTCCCGACATAGAGCAGGTCAGCATAGACGAGGCCTTCCTGGACATCACCCGCAGCGCGCATCTTTTCGGCGGGCCGCTGGAGACCTGCCGCCGGCTAAAGGCGCGGGTGAAAGAGCTGACCGGGCTGACCTGTTCCGTGGGGCTGGCTCCCACCAAGCTGGCGGCCAAAATAGCTTCCGACCTGCGCAAACCCGACGGCCTGGTGGAAGTGCGCGAAGAGGGACTGCGGGCTTTCCTGGCGCCGCTGGATATATCGCGGCTCTGGGGCCTGGGGCCCAAGACCGCCGCCGTCCTGCGAGAACGCGGCATAAACACAATAGGCGCCCTGGCCGCCGCGCGGGCGCCGGACCTGGACGGCCTCGGGTCCCACGGGCCGCAATTGCGGGCGCTGGCCCTGGGCGAAGACCCCCGCGAGGTTCGCGAGGAAGGCGAGGCCAAGTCCGTTGGCAACGAGGTGACGTTCGAAAAGGATACCGATAACGCCCGGGAGATAAAAGAGTCGCTGGCGGCGCTGGCCGACAAGGTCTCGTCCCGGCTGCGGGCGGCCGGCCTCAAGGGCCGCACGGTAACGCTTAAGGTCCGCCTGGAAGGGTTCGAAACGCATACCCGCGCCAGGACCCTGACGCTGGCCACCAACTACGCGGACGTCCTGGCGCGCGAGGCCCTGGGCCTTTACGCGGCCTTCGACCGGCGCCGCAAAAAGGTGCGGCTGCTGGGGGTCAAGGTGTCCGGCCTGCTGCCGGCGCAGGAGAAGGAGAGCCTGTTCGAGGACGAAGGCGACGCGCGGCGGGAAAAAGCCCACCGGGCCATAGAGAGGATAAGGGGGCGTTTCGGCAATTCCGCGATCTACCGCGCCGGCGCCAAAAAGGATATTTAGTATTATTGCTCATATGGCTATTTCAAAAGTCTTCGAATACGAGCATAAGGTGACGCCCGAAGAGATAGACGGGCTGGGCCATGTCAACAACCAGGTATACCTGGACTGGTTCATGCAGGCCGCCACCAGGCACTCAGAGGCGGCGGGCTGGGCCATAGAGCGGCTGCTGGCCCTGGGCGAGGGCTGGGTGGTGCGCCGCCACGAGATAGATTACCTGCTGCCGGTCATGCCCGGCGAGACGGTGAAAATGCGCACCTGGATAGAGACCGCCGAGAAGGCGTCCTCGGAGCGGCATTACGAGATCTTCAGGCTGTCGGACGGCAAGAAGGCCTGCTGCGGCAGGACCATGTGGGTGTGGATAAATTACAAGACCGGCCGCCCCAGCCGTATCCCCGAGGCCGTGGTGGCGGCTTTCGCCGCCTGGACCCCGCGGCCTTAGCCGCGGGCCGGGGCTTTTTCCGCCCTGGCCTGTTCCACCGTTATCATTATTCTGGCGCAGGCCTCCGCGTCGGAGAGCGCGTTGTGGTGCTTCAGCGGGATGCTGAGGCGCTGGCAGACGTGCGCCAGCGTAGCCGGCTTAAGGCCAAGCTCCTTCCTTGAAAGCTGTACCGTGCACACGAACGGCTGCGCCGGGGCCGGCAGGCCCGCGGCCGCGCAGCAGGCGTAAAGCACGCCCCTGTCGAAAGGGGCGTTGTGGGCCGCTATGAAGTCTATCCCTTCGAAAAAATCCGCCAGCCCCGGCCAGACCTCGCGGAAAGGCGGCTCGTTCTCCACGTCCTCCCAGGCGATGTCGTGGATGTAGGTGAACAGGATGTCCGGGCGCGGCGGCCGGATAAGACGGTAGGCGGTACGCGTTACGCGGCCGTCCTCCACGCGGGCCAGGCCCACGGCGCAGGCGGAATCCCGCCCGTGGTCGGCCGTTTCAAAGTCTATGGCTGTAAAGGCCGCCATCAGGGCTGCTGCAGGGCGGGCAGGTCGGTGTAATGCTTGAAGTTGGCGGTCACGTTGACCACGTATTTCCTGGTCTCTTTGAAGGGCGGCACGCCGTTGTACTTCCTGACGTTGCCGGGGCCGGCGTTATAAGCGGCCAGCGCCATCTGGGAGGTGTTGAGGTCTATGGCCTCTTTGGAAATATCCGCGAGCGAGCCCTGGCCGAACTCGCCCCAGAGGTACTTTATGTACTTGGTGCCGTAACGGATATTCACTTCCGGGGTCCAGACCTGGGCCGGGTCCTTGAGCCCCAGCCACTTCGCCGTGGACGGCAGCAGCTGCATAAGGCCGCAGGCGCCAGCCGAGCTTTTGGCTTTGGGATTGAAAGAGGATTCCTGCTGGATGATGGCCAGGATAAGTTCCAGGTCCACACCCTGGGCGTTGGCCTGGGCCGTGGCGGCCATCAGGTAGGGGATCTTGGTCCGGTCGGAGTAGAGGCGGTCCTCGCCCCTGTCGCTTTGCGGTATGGCGCCCTTGATCAGGAAGGCGGTCTCTTCCGGCATGGGTTCGGAAGGCATGGGGTCCTCTTCGGCGGAGACGGCGGCCGGGGCCGGCACAGCTACGTCGGAGGCTTTGGAGGCGGAAAAAAGTTGTTCAAGGGACTGGGCTGAAACTTGCGCAGAAGAGAACGCGGAATACAACAAGAGCGCGGTCAGGATTTTCATTGGACCCTCCATACATAGTATACGGGAGGCAAAGGCCGGGCGTCAGGGCCTTAAGGCCTAAAGCGGGGCGGGCCTTATGGCGGGGCGGCCGCGGGCGCCCCGGGGTGTGATAGAATATATATATACCGCATCTTAGGAGGGCTTATGTTCGGATTCGCTAAACGCATAATGGTGTTCCTGGCAGTAAACTTCCTGATCCTTATAACCCTTTCGTTCACTATGAACCTGCTCGGGGTCGGCGCTTATTTCAGCGCGCGCGGCATCGACTACGGCTCGCTCCTGGCTTTCTGTCTGGTCTGGGGCATGGGCGGCGCCTTTATCTCGTTGGCGCTTTCGCGCGTAATGGCCAAGTGGATGATGGGCGTAGTGGTGATAGACCCCGCCACCCAGGACCCGGCCCTGGCCGAACTTGTCAACACCGTGCACACCCTGGCCGCGGCGGCCGGGCTGCCCAAAATGCCGGAGGTCGGGTACTATCCCAGCCCCGAAGTCAACGCTTTCGCCACCGGGCCCACCCGCAGCCGGGCGCTGGTGGCCGTTTCCGCAGGCCTCTTGCAGCGCATGGACCGGGCGCAGCTGGAGGGCGTGCTGGGCCACGAGATAGCCCACGTGGCCAACGGCGACATGGTCACCATGACGCTGGTGCAGGGCGTTATCAACGCTTTCGTGATGTTCCTGGCCCGCGTGATAGCTTTCTTCCTGGCCAACCGCGGCCGCGACTCCGAAAGTTCCTCCGCGCCTAATTACCTGGTGGTCCTGCTCCTGGAAGTGGCGCTGAGCTTCCTGGGGATGCTGGCCGTGGCCGCTTTCTCCCGTTACCGCGAATACCGCGCCGACGCCGGCGGGGCCCGCCTGGCCGGCCGCGAAAAGATGATAGCCGCCCTGGAGGCGCTGCGCCGGACCGCCGCCTACGCGGACCTTACGGACAAGCAGTCCCTGGCCACGCTCAAGATCTCCGGCAAAAAAGGTTTCTTCGCCCTGTTCTCCACCCACCCGCCGCTGGAGGACCGGATAGAAAGATTGAAGACGCTGGTCTGAGGGGGGCTGCGGCCGGGGGGATATGGCTAGAACAAGAACAGACCGGGGCAGCGAAACGAGGATCCTGGACTCGCTCAAGGACCTTATCCTGGTCTACGGCATGGACGGCCGTATCCTCTACGTCAACGACACCGTCTGCCGCACCCTGGGCTGGGAGCGCCAGTTCCTGCTGGCCCGCAGCGTGGCCGACCTGGTGGCGGCGCCCTATAAAAAACTGCTCGCGGAGCGCATAAAGAAGCTCAAGACCGAGGGCGAACTTACCATTACTACCGGCTACAGGCGCAAGAACGGCGGCGTTTTTCACGCCGAGACCCGCTGCGACCTTACCCGCATGGACGGCAAGCCCTGCGTGCTCTGCATCGCGCGCGGCATAGGTCACGGGGAAAAAGCCCTGCGCGAACTGGGCGAGGCGCGGGCGCGCTACCGCCGCCTGGTCGAAGGCCTCAACGGCGAGTACTTCTTCTACCAGCACGACAGCAAGGGCGTGTTCACCTACGTCAGCCCTTCCATAAAGAACGTCCTGGGTTATTCCCAGGCTAAATTCCTTAAACATTTCACCCAGTACCTCAGCGACAATCCGCTCAACAAGAGCGTTTTTCTGCACACCCGGGAGAGCCTTAAGGGCAACCCGCAGCCGCCATACAGGGTAGAGACCCTTCACGCCAACGGCGGCCGCCGCTGGCTGGAGGTGTTCGAGATCCCCGTCAGGGACCCTTCCGGGCGCGTAGTTTCCATCGACGGGATAGCCCACGATATTACCGCCCAGGTCAAGAACCGGGAAGAGTTGGAGACCTACCGCTCCGGGCTTGAAAAACTGGTAGAGGAGCGGACCGCGGAACTCAAGGCCGTCCTGGACAGGACGCCGGTACTGATAGTGCTGCTGGACAGCCGTCTGCGTATACTCCGCACCAACGCGCCCGCGCAGAAGGGCGGGCTTATCGGCGAGGTGCTGCGCTGCGTGCGGGCCAGGGTCGGAGAGTGCGGGCGCGGCAAGGCCTGCGGCAGCTGCCAGGTCCGCCGGGCCGTGGTCGGCACCATGAATTCCGGAAAACCCGTTTCCCGGCTGGAAGCCGAGATGCACACAAAGAACGGCAAGGCGTATTTCCTGCTTTCCACGGCCGTTATCGAGACCGCGGGAGAGCGCCAGCTGCTTATCTGCCTGGACGATATCACCCAGCAGAAAGCGGCGGAAGAGTCCCTGCGCAAATCCGAGGGGTTCCGCCGGCTGATCCTGAGTTCCGTCGGCGACGGTATTATAGGCGTGGACAACAGGGGTAAGATACTTTTCATGAACGAGGCCGCCGAAAGCATGCTGGGCTGGACGCTGGCCGAGCTCAGCGGCAAGAACCTGCACAACGTGATCCACGCCAAGCGGCCCGACGGCAGCCCGTACCCGGCAGAGGACTGCCCCATGTACGCCGCCTACTCTGGCAGCAAGGAGAGCGTCATCCAGGACGAGATGCTCTGGCGCAAGGACGGCACCGGGTTCTACGTGAGGTATTCCGCCAGGCCCATGTTCTCCGGCGGCGAGGCCTCCGGCGCGGTCATAACTTTCAGCGACATGACGGAACGCCGGCTCATAGAGACTGAACTGCGCGTTACCAAGGAGCGCCTGCGCAACCATAATGCCGCGCTGACGGAACTGGGGCGCGGGCGCGCCGCCTCCGGGACCGACACCAAGGCCGCTTTCCGGGAGGCGGTGGAAACGGCGGCCTCGGCCCTGGAGGCGGACCGGGTGGGGCTCTGGCTGTTCAACGAGGACCATTCCCAGCTGCTCTGCCGCTCCATGTACGACAAGGCGGTCCACGCCCAGGCGGACTGTCCAACCCTTGCCGCCGCCGACTACCCGGCGTTCTTCCGGCTGCTGGAGCGCGAGCGCATGCTGGTCATAGACGACGCGCGCTCGGATTTCAGGGTGCGGGACCTGCGCGAGGGGTACATCAAGCCCAAGAATATCGCCTCCATACTCTGCGTAGCCATCGCCAGCGGGCAGAAGGTGGCGGGCGTGCTCTCAGCGGAACGGTTCAGCCGGGCCGCGCCCTGGGGGCCCGACGAGCAGAGCCTGCTGGCCGCGGTGGCCGATTTCGCGGCGCTCGCCATCGCCTCCTCGGAGCGGGAGAAACTGGCCGGCATGAAGGATTTCCTCACGCATACCATAGTGCACGACCTTAAGAACCCGCTGTCCTCCATAATCGTGGCGGCCCAGCTGCTGGAAGAGGATTTTTCCGCGAAGATGAACCCGGAGCAGCGCGAAACGCTGCGCATCCTCAATTCCCTGTCCCTGGAAATGAGCGGGATGGTTTCCAATATCCTGGATATCAACCGCCTGGAAGAGGGCAAGATGCCGCTGAAGGCCGCCTTGTTCCGCCCGGAAAAACTGCTGCGGGAAGCGGCCGCCGGGCTGAAGATGGCCGCGGAGCAGGAAAAGAAGAAGATACGCACGCGCGCGGCCTCCGGTTTGCCGGAGCTTTACGGCGACATGGAGATGCTGCGCCGGGTCCTGGACAATTTGCTGATGAACGCCGTAAAATTCGCCCCGCCGGGGACCGAGATCGAGGCCGGCGCCTCGGCCGGCGCCGAAGGCGCGGAGTTCTTCGTCCGGAACCTCGGCCCGGGGATACCGCCGGAATACCATGCCAGGATCTTCGAAAAATTCGTGCAGATAGAGGACCCCTCCCCCAGGAAATGGGCCGGCAAAGGCCTGGGCCTGGCTTTCTGCAAACTCGCGGTGGAAGCCCACGGGGGGCGCATCTGGGTGGAATCTCCGGAGGGCCGGGGCGTCGTCTTCCGGTTCTCCATCCCGTTCAAGCGGCCGGCGCCGGTTCAAAAGGCGGTTTAATATGTGCGGCAGATATTCACAGACACTGGACCTGGCCGAAGTTGTGAAGCGCTTCGGGATAAAGCCGCCGCCTTTTAACTGGCGGCCCAGCTACAATATCCCGCCCGGGACCCAGGTCCCCGTGGTGTGCGCCGGCGGTTTGCGCCTGATGAAATGGGGTTTTATTCCCGGCTGGTCCGCGGGCGCTGGGGGGCTCGGGCCGTCCATGCCGCTCTTTTCGGCGGGCAACACGCTGGAAAAAAAATTCTCTGAAGAGACGGAGCCCGCCACCGCGGCCCCGCAGGAGAGGGAAGGTTTCATCAACGCCAGGGCGGAGGGCATAGCCTCGCGCCCGGCTTTCCGGTCCGCTTTTTACAGGAGCCGCTGCCTCATCCCGGCCGACGGCTTTTTCGAATGGCAGAGCAGCGCCGGCGCCAAAGTCCCGTACCGCTTCGAACTTAAGGACAAGTCCCTTTTCGGGATGGCGGGCATCTACGAGGAAAAGAGCAACACCTTCGCCATCATAACGGCCGCGGCCAGCGCCCTGGTGCGGACGGTGCACCACCGCATGCCCGTCCTGCTGGAGCGCCGCAACGAGGCCCTGTGGCTGGACCCCAAGTTCCGGGACAGCGAAACGCTGCTGCCCCTGCTGCGCGCCTACGATTCGGCGCTGATGCACGGCTACAGGGTTTCCGACGTGGTGAACGACCCCGCCAACGATTCCCCCGACTGCCTCAAGCCGGTCTGACCCTTCCCCCGCCGTGCCCGCCCGGTAAAATTGTAAAATAGCCCCTATGAACAAGGACCGCCGCGGGCTTTTTCTGAATTTCCTGCTCCTCTTCCTGGGTTTTTCCCTGCTGACCCGCCTGACCCTGCTGGCGCTGGCCTGGCCGGAACTCGACGGCGGGCTTTGGGTCCTGCTCAAGATCTTCTGCGTTGGGGTGGTCTACGACTGCGCGGCATTCTCCTACGCCGGCGCGCCCCTGGTCCTCTACCTGCTCTTGCTGCCGGAGCGGGTCTACGCGCATAGCTGGCACCGCCCCGTAATGTACGCGCTCTTCTTCGTCTCTGCCTTCCTGCTGGCCTTCAACCTGGCGGCCGAATATTATTTCTTCTACGAGTTCGGAGTGCGCTACAACTTCATAGCCGTGGACTACCTGGTGTACACCAACGAAGTTGTGGGCAATATCAGGGAATCCTACAACCTGCCGGTAGTGCTGCCGCTGGTGGCCGCGCTGGCCGCCGGGTCGCTCTGGCTGTTCCGGCGGCGGCTTTCTTCCTGCTTCGCCGACGCCCTGCCCCTTGGCCGCCGCGCCCGCTGGGCGCTGCCGGCGCTGGCGCTGCCCGGCCTGTGCTTCCTGCTCCTGGACGGGCGCCTGGCGCAGGTGTCGAAGAACGAATACGCCAACGAGGCCGCCATGAACGGCCTCTACTCTTTCGGTTCCGCTTTTCTCAATAACGAGCTGCCTTATGAGAAATTTTACGCCGCCGCCGACCAGGCCGCCGCGTTCGGGACGCTGCGCGCCGCGCTGGCCCAGCCCGGCGTGCAATTCATAGGCGGGGAGGAGGATATCCTGCGCCGCGTGAGCGCGCGCGGCCCGCTGAAGAAACTCAATGTAGTGGTGATCGTGGAGGAAAGCCTCAGCGCCGAGTACCTGGCCGCTTTCGGGGCGGCCAAGGGCGCCGACACCCTGCCCAACCTCGACGCTCTCGCCGCGAAGTCTCTCTTTTTCAAGCGCTATTACGCCGCCGGGACCCGCACGGTGCGCGGCCTTGAGGCCATGACGTTGTCCATCCCGCCGCTGCCGGGCACGTCCATAGTCAAGCGGCCGGACAACGGGGGATTCTTCTCGTGGGGTTCGGTCATGCGGGACCTGGGCTACGTCAATAAATATATTTACGCCGGGTACGGCTATTTCGACAACATGAACGCCTTCTACTCCGGCAACGGCTTCGATATCGTGGACCGCGCGGATTTCGCCAAGAGCGAGATAACCTTCGCCAATATCTGGGGCGTGTGCGACGGGGACCTGCTGACCAAGACCCTGAAGGAGGCCGACGCGGACCACAAGGCGGGCAGACCTTTCTTCTACATGGTGATGACCACCACCAACCACCGGCCGTTCACCTACCCGGACGGCAAGATAGATATCCCGTCCGCCTCGCAGAGCCGCCGCGGGGCCATAAAGTACGCCGACTACGCCATCGGGCAGTTCCTGGCCGAGGCGCGCAAAAAGCCCTGGTTCAAAGATACCGTCTTCGTGATAACCGCGGACCATTGCGCCAATTCGGCCGGTAAAGCCGAGATCCCGGTGCGCAATTACCATATACCGCTGATAGTCTACTCGCCGGCGCACGTGAAGCCGCGCGCGGTAGAGGTCCTCTCCGCGCAGGCGGACCTGGCCCCTACGGTCCTGGGTCTGATGAACGCGGCCTATGAGAGCCGTTTTTTCGGGAGGGACATGCTCAACGGCCGGCCGGAGGGCCGCGCGTTCCTTTCCACTTTCCAGAAGATGGGCCTGCTGAAGGACGGCCGCCTGGCCGTGCTGGGCCCGAAGAGATACCTGAAGTCCTACAACTGGGACGAGCCCGCCCGCGCGCTCGCCGAGGGGCGCGAGGACAAAGCCCTGGAAGAAGAAGCCGTCTCCTTCTACCAGGGCGCTAATTACATCTATAAGTCGCGCCTGAACCGGTTGAACACTCCGTAACTTTCCTGCGCGCCATTTCCACCGTCAGCCGCTGTTCCAACGGGAGTTTTTCCAGGGCCCCGTACCTTTCCAGGAAGCCGTTCAACGCCCCTGTGTCGGAGTTTACGCCGTGCAGGAAGGGGAAGATCTGTGAGAGCGCGTCCGGGTAAAGAACCTGCGCGTTAAAGGGCGTCTTCACGCCTTCCGCTATGCCCCAATGAAAGAAACCCCTCTCCGCGTCGTATAAAATCCCAAGGACGCCTTTCTTTATCGCCGCGGCCACCGTTTCGTAATACGGGTCCCTGCCGTGGCCCAGCGCCGCGGCCAATTCCTGGTAGGCGCGCAGCCCGTCGTAGCATTCGCAATTATCCATCAGGTATTTGTTCCCGGAGGAGGGCAGGGCCTTTACCAGGCCGTCCTTGTCCTGCAGGTAGGCGATGGTGAAGGCGACG
>JAMPXK010000027.1 GCA_023701245.1 Elusimicrobiales bacterium
CTTAAGATGCCCTTGGACTTTACGGCCTCGGACTGGATGGACAGGATGAACAAACCCTTGGACTGCAGGGATTGTACCGCTGAATCTTCGTCTTCGGAATCCACCGCCCCGGTAGTTACCGTTCCCTGGGCGTCCTGAACCGTATAGATGAATCTAGCCATGTTTCCCCTAATCTAGCAAAAATACCCGCGGTTTAGAAAGGCTTACCGCTCCGTCATGGTGACCGACAGCATATCGTCCACGGAGGTGACGCCGGCCAGCACCTTGCGCCAGCCGCTGGCGCGCAGGTTCCAGGCGCCGCCCTTGGCGGCTTCCAGCGCCAGTTTCTGCACGTCCGCGTCCTTGTAGATGATGCGCTTCATCTCTTCAGTGTTGAAATAGACCTCGTAGATGGCCTTGCGCCCTTTGTAGCCCATGTTATTGCACTTGGGGCAGCCCTTGGCCTTGTAGAAATTAAGGCGGGTCAGGTCGGGCATGGGGTTCATCATGGACTCCGCCGCGAACTGGTCTATCTCCGACTGCGGCGGCCGGTAAGGCACCTTGCAGTCGGGGCAGAGCTGGCGGATCAGGCGCTGGGCGGCCAGGCACAGCAGGGTGCTGGCGAGCAGGTACTTCTCTATGCCCATGTCCAGCAGGCGGGGCACGGCCTCCAGGGCGCTGTTGGTATGCAGCGTGGAAAGCACCAGGTGGCCGGTCATGGCCGCCTTGAGGCAGGCTTCCGCCGTCTCGTTGTCGCGGACTTCGCCGACCAGTATGACGTCGGGGTCCTGGCGCAGGAAGGAGCGCAGGCCGGAGGCGAAAGTAAGGCCGATCTGGGGCTTTATCTGCACCTGGCTGATGCCCTCCATCTTGATTTCGACGGGGTCCTCCAGCGTCATGATATTGAGCTCGGGCGATTTCACGGTGTTGAGCACCGCGTTGAGCGTAGTGGTCTTACCTGAACCGGTGGGGCCGGTGAGGAAGATCAGCCCGTTGGGAGAGGAAGCGGCCTTGAGAAAGTCCTCGCGCTGGCGCTGCTCGAAACCGATGATATTGATATTGAGCTCCACCGAGCCTTTGTCGAGGATACGCATGACCAGCTTTTCGCCGAACACGGTAGGGCAGACGCTGACGCGGATCTCTATGATGCGGTTCTGGTACTTGATGGAGAAACTGCCGTCCTGCGGCAGACGGCGTTCCGAAATATCCAGCTTGGAAAGGATCTTCACGCGGGAGATCATCGCGTCCACGATGTCGTTGGGAGGGGCGCTGCGTTCGTAGAGCACGCCGTCGATGCGCAGGCGCAGCGAGACCTTCTCGTCGAACTTTTCCAGGTGGATGTCCGAGGTGCGTTCGCTGATGGCCTGCTTCATGATGGCGTTGACCAGCTTGATGGACTGCGCGCCTTTGGATTCGCCGATTATGACCTTGTCCAGGTCCAGCTTTCCGTCCGGCGTGATAACGTCCGCGTCGGTGGATTCCCCCGCCCCCTGGCCCACGCCCTTCTCTATGACCCGGTCGATGAGGCTGCCGCCCTGGTAGAAGGCGTCTATCACCTTCAGGATCTGCGCCTTGGTGGAGATGAAGGGCTGGATCTCCATGCCGGACACCAGCTTGATGTTGTCCAGCATCATGATATTGGTCGGGTCGGTCATGGCGGCCGCCAGCACGTTGTTCTCTATGAACAGCGGCACCACGGCGCTGTCGCGCGCGAACTTTTCGGGGATTATCTTCTCCAGGCCCTGGCCCTTCTCCGGGTTCAGGATCTGGTTCTCCCTGGAGGCGAAGGGGATGCCCAACTGCTTTGACAGGGCCTGCGCCACCTGCTCTTCGGTGGCGTAATGCAGCTTGACCAGACATTCGCCGATCAGGCCGCCCTGCTGGGACTGGAACTTGAGGGCGCGGTTAAGCTTGTCCTCGTCTATCCAGCCCGCCTGCATCATTATCTCGCCTATGCGTTTATGTGCCATAAGTTAGTCCGGCTCCCGGTAAAAGCCCCGTCTTTAGTCCACCAGTATGGTCGGCGTGAGGAAGATCACCAGGTCCGTATTGGTGCGCCTGGAACTCACGCTGGTGAACAGCCAGCCGATTATCGGGATATAGCCGAGCAGCGGAACCTTCTTGATGGTCTTGTTCTCCGTGGAGGAAAGCATGCCGCCGATGACCACGGTCTGCCCGTTCTTCACGCGCACCATGGTGGAGGCGCCGCGGCTCACCGGGTCGTACACGGTCTCGCCCTGCACGGTGATGGCGGAGGAAACGGCGTCGGAGTAGGCCGGCTGCACCACCATCGTGATAAAGCCTTCCTTGTTCACCTGGGGCGTCACCTTCAGCACCAGGCCTATGCGGCGGCGTTCCACGCTGGTGGAGGAGGAGCCCGAGGCCCCGCCCGCGGAAGAGACGGTGCTCTGGGTGCCCATCGCGGCGTCCTTGGAGATCTGGATGAGCGCGGTCTTGTTGTTCATGGCCACGATCTTGGGCTTGCCCAGGTAGCGGGCCTCGCCCTTGGAGATCAGGGCGCGGAAGATGGCCTGCAGCTGCGCCAGGCTGAAGACGCCGTAATAGACGCCCTTGGAGCTCTGCTGGCCCGTGGAGAAGATCGGGTCGATACCGGAACTGGCGCTGCCGCCGCTGGCGGCTTCGCCGATGTCGGTGGTCTTGGGGAAGAACTGTTTCCACTGGTCCCCGGAGAAGAAGCCGGGGCGCAGACCGTAGTCGGTCAGGCGCGCCGGGCCGGCGAAGTAAGCCATCTCGCCGCGCGAACCTCCCCACTCTATGCCCAGTTCGTTGACGCGGTCGGTGTTGATCTCCACTATCTGCGCTTCGATGAGGATCTGGGGAGCTTTCTTGTCCAGTTCGGCTATGATCTGTTCTACCTGGGGAAAGACTTCGGGCACGTCGGTAATGACCAGTGTGTTGGTGCGCGGGTCCGTGGCCAGTTTGCCGTGCTTCTTGGAAAGGACGCTGCGGACGATGGTGAGGATGGCTATCCCGTTATCGTCGTCCTTGGCGCCGCCCTGCTGGCCGCCCTGCTGGTTGTTCTGCTGCCCGCCCTGCTCGCCCCCGGAGGAGACATCCTGCGAGGTGATGGAGGTTATCTCCTCTCCCACGGAAGAAATGGGTATCAGCGGGATATAGTTGAGCGTGTAGATCTTGGTGATGAGGTTGGGCATGTCCGCCGAGCGCTTCTGCACCACGTAGGTGTTGCTCTTGCCGATGCGCTGGTAGGTGAGGCCTTTGACGCGGAGCAGCAGTTCCAGCGCCTCGCGCACGGTGGTCTTGCGCAGGAAGACCGTGATGGTCTTGGCTTCCAGGCCTTCGGTAATGATGAAGTTGACCTTAGACTGGGCGCTGACCACGTCCAGAAAGGTAGAGAGCGGGGCGCCCTTGAGGCGGATGGGTCCGATCTTGCGGTCCAGGGGAGAAATAGACTCGGCTTCCTCGTACATCGGGGCGTCCTTGGGAGCGCCGCCGCCTATCTGGACGGATTCTATGGGGGCGCCGGGCACCTGGCCCTGGGGCATCACGGAAGGAGGCGGGGCGTCGGTGGCGGGGTTGGCGCTTTCCAGGATGGGCCCCCCCTCGTCCCCGGACGGTCCCTGGAGGTCCTGCGCGAAGTTCTTTTCCGCGGTAGGGAGCTCCTCCTGGGCGAAAAGGCAGGAAACCGGCAGCACCGCCTGTTCAAAGGCCAGCGCGCACGCCAGTAAAATTCTCATGGTTTTCATAACTCCTCCGTTATCCGACTCCGCTTGATGCTGCGTCCGCAGACCGCCGGGGCCTTTGCCCCGTTCCTACTTAAGGACCTTGCGGAATTTACGGCCCTTGTACTCGCCTATCACATAATCGGCGCCTACTTTAAGTATCCTCGCGCCGTAAACCGTCTGCCCGGCGGAATACATCTCGCCGTTGATAATGGCCGCGCTGCCCACTATGCCCTGCAGTTTCAGGCGGCTCTCGATCTGCGGCTCGGAGGGTTTGCGGCTGGCGGCGCGCTGCTGGCGCTCCAGCTCCCGGCGGCGCAGTTCGGCTTCCTTGATACGGCTGTAATCCGCCGGGGAGAGCACCGGGTCCCTGTCGGACTTTGGCGCATAGTACGAAACCGGTTTAGGCCCCGAAGACACGGCGACCGGCTGAAAAGCGGAGGTGGAAGCCTGAACGGCCTGCCCCTGGGGTTTTACTTCGGCGACAGCGGGGGCCGGTTCGGGAGCGGGCGAAGCCGCCGGAGCGGCCGGCGCGGCTGCGGGCTTCTGCGCCGGCTGGGGAGCCGGTATAGCGGCCGGGCGGGCGGCGACGGCCGGCAGCGGCTGCGCCGGGGCGGCCGCGACCGGTTCCGCGGCCGGGCGGTCTTTTTCGGCCGCCGGGAAGATATTGGCCTGCACCGGTTCTGCCGCGGTTTCCGCGGAGGCCTGGCGCTTGTTCTCCGTCCACCAGTTGTAGAAAAGAAAGGAGGGCACCGCCAGTACGGCGAGCAGCAGGGTCCAGCCTACCAGGGAACCGAGGTTCTTCATGACCCGCCACCCCCGTACCTGGGGATTATGGTGGAAAGCCGGAAAGTGACCTTTACGGTGCGGGGATTAGCCTCGTCCCGGCGCAAGCTGAGTTCCACCACCCGCAGAAAGATAGGGGAATTCTCTATCTCCGCCAGCCACTTGCCCAGCTTGGAATAGGTGGTGGTTACGGTAATTTCGCGGGAGACCACCAGGAAGTTCCCCACCTCGATCTCTTTCTGTCCGCTGACGCCGTCGAAGGAGATACCGTAGGAGCGCGCGGTATTGGTGATGATGTAGTTAAGCCATTCGTCCTTATCCTTGGTCAGGGGGAGCTTGCGCTGGAAAGCCGTCAGCTGGCTTTTGCCGCTGACATAATCGTCGGCGTAGCGCGCCACGGTCTCGCTGTTGCGCAGGCGCGCCGCGGCGTTGTCCAGTTTCCGGCCAAGGGGGCCGTCAACGGCCGTGTAGATGATCAGCAGGGTGGGCAGCGCTATGATAAGCGGCTTGCGGAAAGGCTCTATCCCCTTCTCCCCGTAGATCAAAAGGATATTATCGAGCATGTCCTTGAAGAAGGACTGCACTTTCCAGAGAATAGCGGCTATATACGGTGGCATAACTTTATTGTCTCTTGGAAACGCACATCACGGAAAAACCTGTCGGCCGGGGCCCCGCCGACTCTTCGCCCAGCGGGCGGGCTCCGCCCTGCTGGCCGCCCTCGGAATCCGTAGTGCTGTCCATACGTCCCCGCGGGGACGCGAAAGCCTTGAACTCCTCAGTGGCCTTGAGGCCCTTGGTGAAAATATCCACGGCCCGCAGCTTGGTCTCGCCTTTCAGAAAAGTCTCGCCTATCAACTTAAGTTCGGTGGCGCCGCCCAGCACTTCGGAAACCCCCAGGGGGCTCGTGTACTGCAGGTCCACCATCCAGAGTTCGGGCGGGATCTGGTCCACCAGCGCGGACAGCTTGGGCGCCAGCGGGTCCGTATCCGCGATCAGGGTGGAAAGCATCTTTACGTCGGACTGCAGGCGCTCTATCTTGCTGCGGATGGCGTCGGGGTCGCTGCCTTCCAGTTCCGCTACCCCGGACACCTTGGAATTAAGCGAGGAAAGCTGGGAACTTATGACGAAGAGCCGGACCTGGCTTATAAGAGAGAGCAGCAGCATGAAGCCGCCCAGGATGAAGGTGATGTTCCAGACGTAGGACTGCACTTCCTTTTCGAGGGCGGCGGCGGTACTGACTCCGGAGATATCCAGTTTGAGCCTGGACTCCACCCGCTCCCGGAGGGCCGCGCCCACCGCGAAGACGGCGGCCGCGTCGTTATTCTTAAGGCCGCAGGCCTTGGCGCAGTCCCAGGTCTCCACGGCTATCGGGGCGGCTTCCCGCTCCGCCGCCGGCTTGGATACCTCGGCGCCGTCGCCTGAAAGCATTATGGTCTTATAGTCCTTGCCACCCACGTACCGGTCCACGAACTGCACCGCGCCCTTCACGTCCAGGCGTTTGCGCTCGTTCATGGTGCCGCCGGAGTCGGACTCCGTTTCGCGGTAGAGCACGGGGAAATTGCCGTGTGAGAACAGCATCAGGGTGCTGTTGCCGGAAAAATGGATATACCCCTTGGCGTCGTGGTCCTTCTGGTCGGCGAAGCCGAAGAGGCGCTCCATCGAGACCGAATTTATCTCCACCGCCGCCAGGGTCAGGTTGGCTGCTTTGAGGATTTCAGTGATGAACTCCACGCTCTTGCGCTGGGTCAGGCCGAAGAGCACTCCCAGCTTCTTGCCGCCGTCCACCGGCACGGCGTTGAAATCGTATACGACTTCCTCGAAAGAGACCGGGATATATTTCTTGGATTCCAGCGGGATGGACTTGCTCCAGAACCGGCGCTCTATGGCCGGCATGACGAAATAGCGCAGGATGGAGAACTGGGAGGAGAGGGTTACGACGGCCATGGAGGAATCCCAGCCGACGGACTTTATGGCCTGCTTGAAAGGAGTTATCCAGGAGGCCTTCTCGCTGAAGAACTCGTGGTTGAGGGACAGCGGGCGGAGCATCCCCTCTTTTACGGCGAAACCCGTGGGGAATTTAACGAGGTGCTCGGGCTCCGGCCTGGAGTCCTTGCCCACGCGCACCTGGGCTATCGATATCTCCTTCGGGGAGATATAGATGCCCAGGTAGTTTTTCCCGTCAGTTTTGCCCATAACTTTTAAATTCTACAATAATATAATAGATAATTGTCTATTCTTTACCGGTCAGTTTTATCTCCACTATGCTCTTGGGCACCTCGGAAACCGTGGAGTTCACCTCCATGCGGGCCCGGTCTATCTTATACTTCTCGGCCAGCCTGGTAGCCACATAATTGGCGCGGCTTTCCGCCATGGTGTCCGCGTTGGCTTCGCCGGAATAGGCGTAGCCGGTAAGCGAGATGTTGGCCATCGGGTAATAGGACAGGGTTTCCGCCACCTGGGCCAGGCGCTTCTCGCTGTTGGCCGTAAGGCTGGAAGTGTTCTCCTTGAAATAGATCTTGTAGCTGACCTGGTTGGAGACCTCCGGCTTCTCCCCCCCGGCGGCCGGCTTGGCCTCTTCCCCGGCGTCCGCGGCGTCGCCTTCGGCCGCGGGAGGCTGGGCCGCTGCCTTCTTGCGGGCGGGCTTGGCGGGGACCTTGGCCTTGCGGGCCCCGGCCTTGCCTTTGAGCACCTTGCCGCTCTTAAGTCCGCTGGCCTTGGGATTTATCGCCCGGGCTTTGACACCTGAAGGGGTAACCGTCTCTTTCTGTGCTCCCTCCTGCCGGGAGGGCTTGGCCAGCAGGGCCGCGCGTTCCTCTTCGGCCGTGGGCCGCACCAGCAGCAGGCGGCTCAGGGAGGTCTGGCGGCCTTCCACGTCGGAAGCGGTCACGGTGAACATATACTTCCCGGAAGCGTACGGCGCCCCGAAAAAATTCTTGCGGCCGTTCCAGAAGCTCTGGTTGTACTGGGGCCCGGAGCCTGAAATATCCTGCAGCTGCAGGCGGGTCCCGTCCTTCTGGATCTGGAAGACCTGGAATTTCCAGGAAGGCTGGCTGACGGGCGACTCGAACGCCGAGAACTCCACGATGGCGCCCTCGTCGTTCTGGATGGAAAGGGCCGTGGGGTAGACGCCGAGCGAAACCCTGGGCCCTTTGGTCTGGGGATCTTCGCTCTCCTTGAGCCGAGGGGCCTTATCATAATCGAATATGATGACCATTCCGCTTATGTTCGTGAGTTCCCTGGGGAAGCGGACGTCCGCCCCGGTCAGGTTCACTTCCAGGCGGGAGCGGGAAATGCCGCGGGACTCGAGATAGGAGTTGAGGGCTATGGCCCGGCGTATGCTCTTTATCTTCACGTCGCCGTCGGCGGTCCCTTCGGGCAGCAGCAGGCAGTTGGCCTTGCCCAGGGTAAAGATCAGGGCGGCCAGCGCCGACAGCGTTTTATCGCTGCCGGGGCGGAAATTCGTCTCGCCGGAAAAGAAGAAGTTGGGGTCCAGGGTGATCGCCTTGGGCAGGGCCTCGCCCATATAGATGCGCACCGCGTCCCCCCGGCCCAGTTCCAGCATCAGGTCGCGGCGCATCAGGGCTATCTTGGACGCCACCTTCTGGGAGACACGCTCGCGCTGGGCGTCGGCGGCCGCGCGGCTGTCCCCCTCTTCGTCGTAATCCGCGGCGAAATCGGGGGCCGCGGGGCCGCGTGAAGCCTGCTTGACCTTGGAAGTGGAAACCTCGCTCAGGGCGGACGGCTCGTTGCCCCGGTCCTTGATCGTGTTCACCCCGGTATTCATGCGCAGGGTGATCTTGGTGATGTATTCGTTGGCCAGGGCCTTTTCAGAAGGCGTCCCTTTCACCATGATATCCATGAAGCGGTCCATGGCCTCGGTATCCTCCCCCTCGTGGTAGAGGCGGATGGCCTGCTCCATGGAGCGGCTGATGCCGCTTTTGGCGGCCTGTTGAGAGTACGCCGCCGGGGCGAAAAGGGCCGCCGGGACGAACGCCAGGGCCAGCAGCAGCCCCGACAGGACAGATTTAACCGCGTTCTTGTTTTTCATCGCATGCTCCGCCACTAAATCTTTCGTTGGTTCTTCCACGCCTATATTTAACCTTATTCCTGTTTGCCTAATTATTACAGGATTGTTACAGGATTTTGACGGCCTGGGAGGGCCTCAGGGCTTGTCGGCGAGGGCTTTCATGCGGGCCGCCACCGCGGAGTTGCCGGGTTCCAGGTCCAGGAAGGCGTGCCACTGGGCGCGGGCCGCCTGGATGTCCCCCTTCTTCTCGTAGATCACGGCCAGCCCGTAGCGGGCGGAATTGTCGGCGTAGTCCGCGGCCAGGACGGCCTGAAGGTCCGCGGCCGCCGCGTCGAGGCGGCCCGCCTTGAAAAGCAGTTTGGCGCGCAGGGAGAGCGCCCTCAGGCTGCCCGGAGCGGCGGCCACCAGGGCGTCCGCGCGGGCCAGCAGGCGCTCATCCGGCTGCTGGGAGGCGAGCGCCGACGCCAGCCGGCCGTAGGACGCCAGCCAGGCCAGGTCGGGATCGTCCTTTACCCCGAGCTGCCGGGAAACTCCGGCCAGGTTCTCACCCAGCATCCTGTTCTCCGGCTCGGCCTTGGCCCCGCTGCCATAGGCGTCCCTTGCGCCCTTGTAATCCTTCGCGAGCATCCTGAAATATCCCAGGGTGTTCCACATGGTCGCGTCGTGCGGGAAGGCCCTGACGGCCTCGGACATATCGGCGATGGCGGCGGGAGCCGCGGCCGCCTTATCCGGGGCGGCAAGGTGGATCTCGGCGATGGCCTGCCAGGCCTGGCGGTTCAGGGGATTGATTATGGTGGAGGTCTGCAGGTAGGCGCGGGCCTGGTCCAGGCGCCCCAGGCGCTTGAGGACTATCGCCGTGTTGAAATAGATCTCGTCGTAGCCGGCGTTGGACTTGAGCGCCTCCCCGTAAGCCCAGGCCCCCTTGTCCAGGTCGCCGGAGCGCACATAGGCGTTGGCCATCTCGTAATTGCTGTTCACCTCGCGGGAGTGGGAGCGCCAGGCGGCGTCCAGTTCCCTGGCGGCCGCCGCGACGTTGCCCACCCGCATCAGGCGGAAACCGTTGAAGTAATGGAACTCGCGCATGAACTGGCGCTGCCAGAACCAGGCGCCGGCCAGACAGGCCGCCAGCAGCAGCCAGGCCAGGCCCCGGGCCGCGGCTGGGCGGCGCCACGCCGGGCAGGGCGTCGTCTGGCCGGAGATCTTGAGCGAAAGCGCGCCGGCCACCCACCAGAAGGCCAGCGCCGGCACCGCGAAATGAAGCGACACGTTCAGCATGTTGTCCGCGAGCATGCCTGCCAGGCCCGCCGCCAGCGGCACCGCGCCGTAGCGCGCCTCTTCCCCCGCCGCGCGGTAGAACCTCAGGAAGCCGTAAAAGAGCAGCGCCAGGAACCAGAGATAGACGCCCAGTCCGATAAGGCCCGCCTGGGACCACTGCTCCAGCACCTCGTTATGGGCGTTGTTGGCGTGGGTGCGCAGGTTGCGGATGACCGGGAAATTAAGCAGCAGGCGGCCCTGGTAGAACGGGTAGAAGAGTTCGAACTGGCCCCAGCCTTTGCCCAGCAGCGGGCTTTCCAGGCCCATCTGCCAGGCGCTGGTCCAGATAAGCAGGCGCTGGTGGAAAGAGGAGTATATTTTGCCGCCGTCGCCGGACAGGCTGACGGCCGAAGGGCCGCCGACCCCGGAAGTGACCTGCGCGACGCGCTCCACCAGCCCGGAGCTGAACGGTTTGAGCGAGTCGGCCGGCCAGAGCACGGCCAGGGCCAGGGCGGCCGCGAAGAACGGGTACAGGAACCTGCGGTTGGCCTTCAGTACCTTCCGGTGGGAGGCGAAGGAGAACAGGAAGATGAACGCCGCCGCGGCGCCTATCCAGGAGGACCTGGTCAGGCTGCACATCAGCATGCCTTCGTAGGAGAGAAAGACCAGGCCGTAATAGAACCGCTTGACGCGGGTGTCGGCTTTCATCAGCAGCGAAGCGGCCAGGGGCAGCAGCACCACCACGTAGGAGGAGATGAAGTTGGGATTGCCGAAGGTGGACACCGCCCGGTTGCCGTAGGGGTTCACCAGCTTGGCCCAGACCAGCTCGACGTGGAAGTACTCCAGGATGCCGTAGAGGGAGGCGATGGCCCCGGCGGAAAGAGCGAGGTGGAGGATGTCTTCCTGACGGACTCGGCGTATCAGCAGCCAGACGGCCGTGAAGCCGGCCGTCCACACCAGCAGGCCGTAAGGGTCGGTCAGGCGGTCCAGCAGCCCGTCCCCGCCGCCCGTGGCGCGCACGAACGGGAACAGGAACCACAGGGCGCCCCACCCCAGTATCAGGGCCAGCCAGCCGCCGGCGCGCACGTCGTCGTCGCCGGAGAAAGGCAGCGAGCGGGCCAGGTAAAAAGCCCCCAGGCAGTTGACCAGGAAGAACAGTCCGGCGCGCAGGCCTTCCGCCGCCATGGCGGGGCGGAAGAAAGCGGCGTGGCCGAAGTAGGAGAAGAGAAAAGAGACCAGGTAGACCAGGGCCAGCGCCGCCAGCGGGACCGACAGCGGCGTGGGGCGCAGCTGCCAGGCGCCCAGGCGCAGGGACGCGCGCACGAAGAGCGCGGCCGCGCCCAGGAGCGAGACGTTCAGCAGGACGATCTGGAGGTAATAGGGGTTGCGCGTAAGCCCGGTGAAGAACAGCAGCGGCGACACGAAAAAAGCCGTGCCGAGCAGGACGGCCAGCAGGCCGCGGGACACCGGGAAATTGTCCTGGGGGTCCGCCATCGCCTCTATCTGGCGCCCGGCGCGGGAGCCGGCGCCCTGCCCGAGACTATGGCCAGGTTGCGCCTGGCCTGCTCGTAGTTCGGGTCCACTTCGAGAGCCTTGCGGTAGCTGTCCGCGGCCTCGCGCAGTTTGCCCATGGCGTACTGCACGTTGCCCAGGTTCACGTACGCGTCCGGCTTTTCAATGTGGAGGTGGTCCTTGCGGTAGCAGCGCCAGGCGTTGATATTATTGAGGTATTCCCGCTCGGCCGCGGCGAAATCCCGGCGCATGATGTGGATCTGCGCCTTGCGGTAGTAGTTGAGAGGGTAGACGGGGTCCAGGTTCTCGTAAAGCGTGAACCGGGCCAGCGCCATATCCAGGTACGGCGCGGCCTCGGCGGCGCGGCCGGCGCGGGAGTGGTACTCGTGCATCTTCAGGTACAGCGTGCCCACCTGGTGGTGCATCTGGACGTAGTTGGGGGCTATGGAGCGGACTTTCTCGTAGGCGTCCATCGCCCTCTGGAAATCGTCGCGGGCCGTTCCCTTGGAATCCCCCCACTCCGGGCGGTAACTCTTCTCCATGTTGAACCTGTCGTTAAAGACGTTGCCCGTGAAGTAATACGGCATGATGAAATTGGGATTGAGCTTGTTCACCTTCTGGTAATACCCGATGGCGTCCTCCCACTTGCCCTGCTTGGAGAAGAAGATGGCCATGTTGTGGTACACGTCGCCCTTGAACCAGCCCCAGAAATGATAGAGCGGGAACATGGTAAGGATGACCGCCACCGGCACCGCCGGGGAAAGGCCGCGCAGCAGCACGCCGGAGAAGGCGTACACGGCGCCGCCCACGCAGGCCAGCACCAGCATCCACGCCAGGTACCACTGCAGGATCTCGCCGCCGGCGGTATAATTGCGCAGGGGCCCCTGCAGGCCCGAGAACTCGCCCAGGACCAGCGAGGCGGTGTAGAACGTGACGGCCAGCGCCGCAGCCCGGCCCGCCCAGAGGGTCCACCAGGCCAGCGGCGAAGGGGCCGGCGGTTCCGCCTGCGGCCGCGACTCTTCCTTGTAATGCAGTTCCCAGAGCGCGTGGCCGCGGGCCAGGTTTATGATGACCCCGGGCAGCAGCCCCAGGTAGACCCCGGAAGAAACGAAGCGCATGCTGACGTCGGTGAAATTATGCGCGAGCATGCCCAGCAGCGCCACCAGGTAGCCCAGCAGGTCGTAGGCGACAGGGGGCGGGCGCGCGCCCTTGAGGTTCTCGGTGAGGACGCCCAGCGCCCGCAGGCCTATCACCGTCACGAACGCTATGATCCAGAGATAGAGGCCGAAACCTATCAGGCCGTTGTCCATCCACTGCTCGAGGTGTTCCTGCTCGGCGTGGTCGGTCTCGGTATTGTGCTTGCCCTCGATGTGGAAGATGACCGGGCGGCGGTACGCCGGGTAGATCACCTTGAAACTGCCCACGCCGATGCCCGTGAGAGGGCGGGACTCCACCATCTCCCAGGTGGAGAGCCAGGTGGAGATACGGAAGGTGTAGGAGGCCGTGTTGCCGATCTTGTAGATCACCCCGACCGCGCCGATGGGCAGCAGCAGGGCCAGGAGCAGGAATTTGACGCGGCCCATGGGCAGTTTGTCGCGCAGGAAGAAGTACCCGTAGAAAACCACGAACAGGAAAGAGGAAATGCCGAAGCCCAGCAGCGCGCCCTTGGTCTCCGTGGCGTAAAGGCAGAAGAGGTTAAGGAAGACCAGCGGCAGCAGGAAGACGGAGCGCTTCTTGAGGTACTGCGTGAGGGCGATGGGGAAGATCAGCACCAGGAAGTTGCCGAAGAAGTTGGGGTTGCCGTAGGTGGAGAAGATGCGGCGTCCGAAGGCCCCGCGCCAGATGAACGGGTCCAGGCCGGGCCCCTCGTGCTTGGGCGGGAAGAAATGGAAATCCAGGAACTGGACCACGCCGTAGAGCACGGCTATATAGGCCGTTATGATCAGGATCTTGGTGAGCCGGTCTATGGCCTCGGTGGTGAATTCCCGTATCACGATCAGCGTTACGGACATGTAGATGGTGTAGCGCACGAAGTCGTCCACGCTGGGGCCCGGGTACGGGGCGTGGAAGAAGGAAATTATGACGTAAAGCAGGTAGGCGAAGAACGGGGCCAGGAAGATGAAGTCCTCGCGGCGGAAGGCGCGGCGGCCTTCCAGCAGCAGCAGCGAGACCCACATGCCGATAAGCCCGAACCCACCCATCTGCAGGAGGGTGATCTTGACCTGGGCGGAATCGTAGGTGCGCAGGTAAAAGGTGTCGGAGATGAGGAGATAGAGCAGCGGGACCCACCACCAGATGGCTTTTCTGGCGAAACTGACGCCGGGAGCGAAATTAATGTCGTCGAACTCGTTGAGGGCCGGGTTGTTTTTTTTGGACATGATTTGCCGAGGCACCGCGGGAGGAACTGCTTTAAACCCCTGGATCGAAAATTTCAGCCGAGGATGGGATTTGAACCCACAACCCTTCGCTTACGAAGCGAATGCTCTACCGTTGAGCTACCTCGGCAACGTTATTATTATATATATTTAGCCGGCCCAGTTCAAAAGGGCGCGGGCTTGTCAGCCCGCGAACATGCCGCGCGCCGTCATCACGATGACGAAGAGTATCGCCAGCGGGCAGACATAGCGTATCAGGAAGACCCAGAGGCGGGCGCCGGGGAAGATCTTTCCCTCCGGGGCCAGCTCCGCGAGCGCTTTGTCGGCGCCCCAGACCCAGCCCACAAAGATGGAAATGAACAGGCCGCCTATGGGCAGCGCCCAGTTGTTCCAGACAACGGCCATGAGAGAAAGGAAATCCATGCCTGTACCCGGCACCTTGGCGAGCCACGGCACTGCCCCCTGCGAAAGCGCGGAAGGCACGGCTATGGCGGCCACCAGGGCTGTCATCAGCAGTACCGCCTTGCCGCGTCGCCAGCCCCTGTCCACCAGGCTGGCGGTAGGGACCTCCAGCAGGGAGATCGCGCTGGTAAGAGCCGCCAGGCTCAACAGCACAAAGAAAGCCGCCCCGAACAGCGCCCCCCCGGGCATCGACGAGAAGAGGCTTGGCAGCACGGCGAAGATAAGGCCCGGGCCGCCTTCCGCCGGGTTGAACCCGGAAATGGAAAAGCCCACGGGGAAGACCACGAAACCGGCAAGCAGCGCCACCATGGTATCGAGGCCGGCCACCCAGGCGGCGGAACCTACCGCGTTGGTCTTCTTGGAAAGGTAGCTGCCGTAGGTTATAATGGCGCCCATCCCCAGGCTCAACGAAAAGAAGGCCTGCCCGAGGGCGGCGTTGAGGACGGAGATATTCGCGATCTCGCGGAGATCCGGCTTGAGATAGTAGACAAGGCCCTCGGCGGCTCCCGGGAGGAACAGTGCGCGTACGCCCAGCAATATCAGGATAGCGAAGAGCGCCGGCATCATCAGTTTGGAGGCCTTCTCTATGCCCTCGCGCACGCCGCCAAGTATTATCCCGGCGGTAATAGCCAGCACCACGAAAGAGAGAAACACGTTCTTGCCGCCGTCCGCCACGAAAGCCCCGAAAAAGGCCGGAGGATTCTGACCCGCCGCCCCGCTAAGGGAGTACCAGATGTAGGCCAGCGTCCAGCCCGCTATGACGCAGTAGAAGGAAAGTATGCCCACCCCCGCGGTCACACCCAGCGCCCCGACCAGCCACCAGGGAGTCGCCGGGCTGGTAACCTGGAACGCGCCAATGGGGTCCCTGCCAGAGGCTCGCCCCAGCGCCAGTTCCGCCACAAGTATGGGAAAACAGATAAAGACCACGCAGCACAGGTACAACAGGACAAAGATGGCGCCGCCGCCCTTGCCCACCTGCATCGGGAAACCCCAGATGTTGCCCAGGCCTACCGCGGAACCGGCCGCGGCCATGATAAAACCGAAACTGGAACCCCAGGAACCGCGCGTGCCGGCCTCACCCGAGACAGGTCCTTGCTGAGAGAGAGCGTCGTTCATAATGGGGGCTATGGTATCAAATTATAAATCTGGGGTACAAAAAAAGAGCCGCGGCTGATAGCCGCGGCCCCTTTTTGTTCCTGTGTTCTACTTGCCGGCGGCGGCGAGCATCGAGTACAGCTTGTCGGTGGCTCCCTTTATGCCGTTGGTGACGTCGGCCACCATCTTGGGGTCCCAGTCCTTCTTCTCCACGCGCAGGAAAGAGGTCTTGTCAACGCGGTTGTCGAAGCGGCCGATCGGCAGGTGGTACTTCTTGCCGTCCCTGGCGATGGTGATGGTGCCGGGCACCTCGGAGTTCTTCTCCAGGTAGTCCATGTCGTCGCAGCCGTAGTCGCCCAGCATCACTTCCATCGGCACGCCGTGGTGCAGGATGGAGCCCGGGTCGTTCGGGTTGGTGCGGGCGGTGTTCTTGCGGCGGCTCTCCTCCGGGGTCACCCAGACGTAGAGGATAACGGCGCGTTTGAGGATCTCGGGGTCCAATTCGCGCAGGGAATACTGGTAGCCCAGCGGGTCCTTGAGCGGGAACGTGGATTTGTCGGGACCGCCGCGCGCGGCCTCTATCACGATGGTCTTGCCCTCGAAGGAGGCGGGATAGGCGGCGTGCTTCTCGTCGAGCATGGCGCGCGCTTCCTTCTCCAGTTCCTTGGCCACCTTGGCCCAGGTGTCTTTGTCCAGTTTGGCCAGGCGAGGGGCGAGTTTCGCCTTCTCTCCCGCTTTGTCTATGCGGCGCATCAGCAGGTCCGCGGCGGAGTCGGTCTTTACCACGTTCTTCTTCATCAGGTCGTGGTAGTCCTCGTTAAGCAGGTGTATCAGGGTGCCCCAGTCCTTGGTATCGATGAACGGACGGTCGCCGGATTTGAAGAACAGGCGGGCCTTGCCCAGCTTCGCCAGTTCGTCGTCGGCGCGGCGCATCATGTGGACGTATGGAAAATCGTCCAGCTGCAGGTTGGGGCCTATGTGGAATTCCTTTTTAAGGCGCTCGGGCTCCACGTTGGCCAGGAACCGCCGGACCTCGGACTTGCCGGAAGCCGGCAGGGCCAGCAGAAGCACTATATCGAAAGTTTCGTTCATCTTTCCTCCTCACTGGATCGGATGATTAAATTCTAAACAATATCGGCCGGCAATTCAAGGCGTAACGGCGGCGGCTATTTTTATATAATTTCCTTACTATATGACCCCCATCGAAATAATGTGGATGGTTTTCATCGTAACGGCTACGGCGCTCTTCGTCGCCGACATCAAGCTTTCCGCAGGGCGCGCCCACGAGATAGGCCGCAAAGAGGCCATGCTGCTCTGCGCCTTCTGGATCCTGGTCGCCTCCGCCTTCGGCGCGCTGACCGGCTACATGCTGGGCTTCGAGCGCATGGTCGAGTTCTTCACGGCTTACACTATAGAGTACTCCCTCTCGATGGACAACATGTTCGTGTTCATCATGATCTTCTCCTACTTCGGCGTGCCCAAGAAATACCAGCCGAAGATCCTGACCTGGGGCATCCTGGGCGCCGTCTTCATGCGCCTGATCCTGATCTTCGCCGGTGTGGGCCTCATCAACAAGTTCCACTGGCTCATCTACGTCTTCGGCGGCATTCTCATCCTTACGGCGGTCAAGATGCTGCTGCACAAAGAGGGCGACCTGGACCCCGGCAAGAACCCGCTGCTCAAGCTCCTGGGCAAGCTGATGCCCATAGACAAGGAAGCCTCCGGCGGGGATTTCTTCGTGAAGAAGGAGGTCTGGCACGCCACGCCCCTGTTCGCTACCCTGCTGGTCATCGAGACCACCGACCTGGTCTTCGCGGTGGATTCCATCCCGGCAGTGCTCGCCATCTCGCGCGAACCGTTCATCGTCTACACCTCCAATGTCTTCGCGGTGGTGGGCCTGCGCTCGCTCTACTTCCTGCTGGCCTCGGTCATGGACCTGTTCCGCTACTTGAAGTACGGCATCGCCATAATCCTGTTCTATGTCGGCATCAAGATGACCATCTCGGGCTACTACAAGATAGACCCCCTCATCTCACTGGGGGTGGTGCTGGGCATACTCGCCATCTCCATCCTGCTGTCGGTGGCCATCAAACCGGCCCAGAAGCCCGCCGCCTAGCCGGCGCCACCCAAAAAAGAAGAAGCCCCGGTCTCCCGGGGCTTCTTCCTTTATATACGCTCGCCCTGATTACTTCTTGGGCTCAGCCTTGGCAGGCTTGGCAGCGGGCTTGGAGGGCTTGGCGGGTTTGGCGGCCGCCTTGGGCTCCTCGGGCTGTTTGACGATCTCCAGCAGTTCCACCTCGAACACCAGCGTGGCGCCTCCGGGAATGGCCCCGCCCGCGCCCTGGTCGCCGTAAGCGGTGTCGGACGGGCAGACCAGTTTGGCCTTGCCGCCCACTTTTATTTTCTGCACGCCCTCGGTCCAGCAGGGGATCACGCCGGCCAGCGGGAACTCCGCCGGGGTGCCGCGTTCCACGGAAGAATCGAACACCTTGCCGTCCGGGAAAGTGCCGTGGTAGTGGACCTTCACCATGTCGGAAGCCTTGGGCATTACGCCGGTGCCTTCTTTAACGGGGATATAGACCACGCCGCTGGGCAGGGTCTCGGCGCCGGTCTCCTTGCCCATCTTCTCGAGGAAGGGCTTGGCTGCCTGCTTCTGCTTGGCCACTATGGTTTCCTGCTTCTTGGCGAGATATTCGTTAAGCTTCATCCCGTAGGTGTCGTCCACCTGGGACGGCTTGCCGGCCAGGGACTCAGAAAAGCCCAGCTGGATGTACTTGGCTTCGTCGGCGGTGAATTCGAACTGCTTTATCTTGGAACTGACGGCCTTGCCCAGGAAGTACAGGGTCTTCTGGTCCTCGGTCAGGTCCGCGGCGGTCGCGGAGCCCGCGATGAAGCAGGCGAACACAGCTAAAAGTAGTTTCTTCATGTAGGTAAACCTCCTGAAAGATGTTGCGGGTATATCTTACCAAAAAAACCGCCTTTTTTTCCCGCCCCCAAAAGCATAAGCCCTCGGCTTTGATCCGAGGGCTTATGGTTGCGGGGGTTGGATTTGAACCAACGACCTCAAGGTTATGGGCCTTGCGAGCTACCAGGCTGCTCTACCCCGCGGATATAGTATAGCACAAAATTCGCGGGCAGGCAACGACTTCAGGTCATTTCTGCAGCTGCAGCGTGTCCAGGGTTTCCCCGTCCTTGTTGTATACGTTCAGGATCAGGGATCTTTCCTTCACTTCGAAAGCGGCGTAATGGTAGGTGGGCAGGAACTTCTCGGACCAATCTTCGTTGCGGCGCTGGATGTAGATGGTGCTGCCGCCGCCGCCGAGCGTCAGGTAGATTATGCCCCCCGCTTCGTCCGGCACGCCTTCTTTCACCGGCATGGTCCGTTCGTAGTTGTGGTCATGGCCCTGCAGCACCATGTCCACCTTGTGCTTGAGCAAGAGGGGTTCCAGCGCCTTGACCTGGGGTTCGATAGTGCCGTGCGCGCCGGTGGAATAAAGCGGTTCATGCACCGCCACGAACTTCCAGGTCTTGTCAGAGGCTTTGCCTAAAAAATAGTCCAGCCACTTGTACTGCTTGGAGCCGGGCTCCAGGCCCGGGGCGAACTTACCGCCGTAAAACGCATTGGCGTCCAGCACAAAGAAGCGGGCATTGCCGATGTCGAAGAAATAGTAATGCGGCGGAAGGCCGGTCAGCGGGACGCTGTGAAAAGGCGCGTAATTGGCCTTCAGGAAACCCCGCCCCGCCTCCGTCCTGGCCGACGGGCCGTAGTCGTGGTTGCCCAGCGCCTGGAAGAAAGGTACGCGCGCCTGCAGCGCGGAATACGGCCCGAAATATTCCTCGTCCGCGTCTTCGTCCAGGCCGGACTCTATCATGTCGCCCAAGTGCAGCACGAAATCGGGGGAATGCTTCTCCATCTGGGCCGCCACCTGGCGCTGCTCGGGGAAACCGCCCGCTGAATCGGAAACGGCCAGGAAGGAGAACCAGGGCCTGGTCTCGTCTCGGAAAGTGTTGAACCGGCCTTCGAAAGCCTTGTAGACGCCGGTGCTCTCGTCGGCCGGCAGGTAAATGCGGTAGCAATGCGTAGTGTCCGGCATCAGGCCGAACAGCGGGATTTTCTGTTCTTTCAGCGCCGGGACCGTGGTCATGAAGCGCTCGCAGTCCGGCACCGCGCCGAAAGACAGCCAGGCCGGGGTAGCCGTTTCCACCCTGAAACGCACCACCACCATGTCCTTGGTCATGTTCTCCAGGTAGGGCCCGCGCTCCAGCCGCGCGGCCCGGGCGGGCGCGCAGGCCAGGAGCAGCAGGAGTACCGCCTGGAAAGTCCTCATTTGCCCTTGGCCCCGCAGAACAGCGGCACCACCTTGAACTTCACGGCGTCTATCACGCCGCGGTCGGTTATCCGGAGTTCCGGGATGGGCGGCAGCGTAAGGAAGGCCATGGCCATGAACGGGTCGGAAAGTTTGGAGCCGAGCATCCGGGCCACCTCGGTAAGGCGGGCCAGCTTGCCGCGTACGAACTCGGAACTGCGGTCGCTCATAAGGCCGGCCACCGGCAGCGGCAGGGCCTCCAGCACCTGGCCGTTGAGGGCCGCCACTATGCCGCCCTGCATCTTTACCACCTGCACCGCGGCGGTGTACATGTCCCCGTCGTGCGTGCCGATGACCACGATGTTGTGCGAGTCATGGGAGACGGAAGAGGCGATGGCGCCTTTCTTGAGGTTGAAGCCCTTCACCAGGCCGCGGGCTATGCGGCCGCTGGCCATGTGGCGCTCTATCACGGCGATCTTGAGGATGTCGCGCCCCGTGTCCGAAGACACGTAGCCGCCGTCCTGCTTCACTTTCTCGATGGTCATTTTGGTGACGATCTGGTCGGGGATCACGTTGATGACCCTGACGTACGGGCCCTCGGCCTTCAGGGCGAAGTCCTCGTGCTCTATCCATTTCACGTTCACGGTGCCGCGGGCCTTGCCCTCGTATTCCTTGATCACGCCGGGGGTTATCTTGCGGTCGCTGGCCACCAGCCGGCCTTTCTTGAAGACCTTGGCTATCTTCAGGGTCTTGAGATCCTGGAAGATCACCAGGTCGGCCTGGTAGCCGGGCGCTATGGCGCCCAGGTTCTTGAGGCCGAAGTATTCGGCGGTATTGATGGTGGCCATCTGGATGGCGCGTATCGGGTCCACGCCCAGCTTTATGGCGGTGCGCACCAGGTAATCGATATGGCCCTGGTTCTCGATGTCCTCCAGGTGGCGGTCGTCCGTGACCAGGATGAACTTGCGGGAATTCTCGGAATTGACCAGCGGCAGCAGGTTCTTGAGGTTCTTGGCGGCCGTGCCCTCGCGGATCATGATATACATGCCGGCGCGCAGTTTCTCCCGGGCCTCGGCCACGTCTGTGCATTCGTGGTCGCTCTTGATGCCGGCGGAGACGTAGGCGTAAAGTTGCTTGTCCTTGAGCATCGGCGCGTGCCCGTCTATCACCTTATTCCTGGCGATGGCGATCTTTTCCAGCACGCCCTTGTCGCGGTAGATGACGCCGGGATAGTTCATCATCTCGCCTATGCCCAGCACCCTTTCGTCGCCCAGCAGCAGGGACAGATCGTGGGCATCCAGCTCGGCGCCGGCGGTCTCCAGGTTAGTGGCGGGCACACAGCTGGGCAGCATCACGTAAACGCCCAGCACGGCGTTGAGGCTGGAGGAAAGCATGTACTTGATACCGTCGAGGCCCAGCACGTTGGCGATCTCGTGCGGGTCTATCACCACGGAAGTGGTGCCGCAGGGCAGCACCGTGCGGGCGAATTCCGGGATCTTCACCATGGAGCTCTCTATGTGCACGTGGCCGTCTATGAAGCCGGGGGCCACGTAGGCGCCTTTGAGGTCCATGGTCTGCTTGGCCTTGTACACGCCGAAGCCCACCACCTTGCCGCCGTGGATGGCGACATGGGTGCGGTGGATGTCGCCGGAGAAGGTATTGATCACCCTGGCGTTCTTCAAGAGCAGGTCTACGCGTTTGCCGCCGCCGGAGATCTCTATGGTGGCGTTCAGTTTGGCGAGATTGGAGTCGTGTTCCATGGTATGGGCCCCTTTATAAATAACGTGAGTAATTTTACCTTTTAGCGGCGGCCGGCGCAAAACAATATCCTATAATATTCCCGGTCATGGAATTCCTGGCTTTCGCGCAACCTTACCTGCCGCTCACCCTGCTGGTCTTCCTGGCCGGCTTCGTGGACTCTATCGCCGGCGGCGGCGGCCTGATAACCCTGCCGGCCTACCTGGCCTACGGACTCAACCCCGCCCTGCTGCTGGGCACCAACAAACTTTCCTCTTCCATGGGTACGGCGGTGGCGGCCTTCCGCTTTTTCAGGGAGGCGCGCCTGCGCGCGGACCTGCTGTTCATCCTGGTCTTCCTGGGCGCGGCTGGCGCGGGGCTGGGCGCGTGGGCCATCTCGCTGGTCCCGCCCGAGACCGTACGCTGGCTGCTGCTGGTGCTGCTGCCGCCCGTGGCCGTCTTCCTGGCCGCCCGCAAGGATTTCGGCTTCGGCGACACCAGCCGCAGGTTCTCGGAGGGCGCCCTGCTGGCGCGCTCGGGCGCGATAGGGTTCGGGGTGAGTTTTTACGACGGGCTGCTGGGCCCCGGCACCGGCACTTTCCTGGCGCTGGCCTTTACCCGGCTTTGCGGTTACGACCTGCTGCGCGCCACGGCCCTGGCCAAACTGCTCAACCTGGTCTCCAACCTGGCCGCCCTGGCCGCTTTCCTCTGGCTGGGCCGGGTGGACCTGCGCCTGGGGCTGGCCATGGGGCTGGCGGGCATGGCCGGCAATTATGCCGGCGCGCACCTGGCGCTGAAAAAAGGCGCGTGGGTAATACGCCCGATGCTCCTGCTGGTCTCCGGCGCCCTGCTGGCCAAGATCGCCTGGGACCTGTTCAAATAGCGCCTATTTCAGCGCGGCTATAAGGCCGAACCGCCCCGTCTTCTCCCCGTCCCGCCTCCAGGAATAGAACTGGTCCTTCTCCGTATACGTGCAGAGGTGCATGAACTCGTGGTCTTTTACGCCCTCTTCCTCCAACTGCGCGCGCAGCAGTTCCCGCAGGTTGAAGAAATGCAGGCCGTCTTTTACGGTCAGGAAGCGCCGGTCGCCGCCCCCGGGCCGGAAGGCCTTCAACTTTTCCAGAAAATCGCCTTTCACCGGGTACTGCCCGGCCGAGATCATGGGCGAAACCCCGGCCAGCACGTCGGCCGGCTGCGTGCCCCAGCGCAGGCGCATCACGTTAATTACCGCGCCGTAAATGCCCAGCAGCGCCCCGCGCCAGCCGCTGTGGGCCACGGCCAGCACCCGGCGGCGCCGGTCGTAGAAGACCGTAAGGGCGCAGTCGGCGGAGACGGCCAGCAGCGGCACCCCCTGGGAGGCGGTCACCAGCGCGTCGGTGTTCTCCGCCGGCACGGCGCCGCCGCCTTCCACCACGGCTACGTTGGCCGTGTGGCGCTGGCGCATCCGGGCAACGCGCGCCGGGTCCCAGCCCAGCGCCCCGCAGAGCAGCGCCAGATTCTCTTCCACGTTCTCTATCTTGTCGCCGGTGCCCACGCCCAGGTTCAACCCGGCGTAAGGCCCGGCGCTGCGGCCGCCGGCGCGTGTGGAAACGGCGCAATCCGCCTCCGTCACGTCCCTGAAATTGTCGAAGCGCAGTATTTTCAGCCCGTCTTTTTCCTGTATATGCATCTGCCCCCCTGCCGGCCGGTTTAAGGGAACCGCCGTAAATTGATATTATAACCTTATGGACGGCGCTGTAAAATACCGGTTCCTGAAAAAAGCCTCCGCGGCGCAAGCCGCCGGGGTGATAGCGCTTTACCGCGCGCAGGGCTGGTGGACCCCGGGAGACGGGCCCGCGGCGCTGGGCCGTCTGCTGCGGGGCAGCCACTGCTTCCTGGTGGCTGAGCGCGGCGGCGCCGTGATCGGCATGGGCCGGGCCATCAGCGACAGGGCCGGCGACGCCTACCTGCAGGACGTGGCCGTGCTCCCCTCGGAACGCGGCGCCGGCACGGGAAAAGCCCTGGTGGCGGCCCTTTGCCGCCGGCTGCGCAAGGACGGCATAACCTGGATAGGCCTGATAGCCCAGAACAACTCCGAAAGTTTCTACGCGCGCCTGGGTTTCCGCGCGCTGCGCGGGGCGGCCCCCATGCTGATAAAAGGCGCCCGGGTCTGACGCCATGTTCAACCGCCTCAAGCCGGAAGACTACCCCGTCATAAAGAAGTTCTTCGACAAGCACCGCTACGCCCTCTGCGAGTATTCCCCCGCCACCATCATAGTCTGGAACCGCTGCCTTTACGAGGTCACCTGGAAGCAGGAGGGCGACCTGTTGCTGGTGGCGGAAACCGACCTGGAACCGCCGGCGGCCAAACGCCTGCTGATGCCGCTGCCGCATCCTTTCAGGGACGTCCCCCCCGCCGAGCTGGCCGACATAGCGCGCCGCAACCGGCACACCCGCTACTATTACGTGCCCCAGGACTATTACGAACGCCACCAGGCCGGCCTGGACGAACTTTTCACGGCGCAGGAGCAGCCCGGCTACATGGACTACCTGTACCGCGCGCACGACATGGCGGCGCTGGCCGGCCACAAGTACTCCAAGAAGCGCAACCTCATCGCCCAGTTCTGCAAGCAGACGGCGGCGGCGCGCAAAGTGAAGGTGGAGCCGCTGACCCACCGCAACAACGGCGCCTGCCTCAGCCTCCTGGACCGCTGGGCCCATGACCCGGAAGTCGGCGCCCGCCTGGACATGCTCAACTGCGAGCGAAAGGCCATAGTCACCGGGCTAAAGCATTTCGACCTGCTGGAGATGAAGGGCGTCCTGGTGAAGATAGACGGCGAGATCTCGGGCTTCGCCTTCGGCTCGCGGCTTTCCGACGGGGTTTTCGTCCTGAACTTCGAAAAGGCCCTGGAGGACGTCAAAGGCCTCTACCAGTTCCTGGACAATGAGCTGGCCCGGCACCTGCCGCCGCAGTATTCCTTCATCAACAAAGAAAGCGACCTCTGCAAGCCGGGCCTGGCCAAGGCCAAGGAATCCTATTACCCGGCCTTCAAGATAAAGTCCTTCATGCTGACGCTGAAGTCCTGAGCCCGCCGGGGCGTAAAAAAAGCCCGGCTGCCCGGGCTTTTTTTATCGGCCGGCGCCGTTCAGATGGCTTTGTAAGGGTTGTCGGTGACGCTGAGCAGGTAGACCGCGGCCTTCACGTTCTTTTCCACCGCCGCCTTTATTATGGCCGCGCCGGGGTAGAACCCGCGGCCTTCCAGTTCGAAAGTAAAGGACAGCGCGCCGGTGGCCGCGTAGGCCCAGTCGCAGCTGTCGCCGGTGGCCACGTACATGTCGCTTGACTTCTGGGGCAGGTAGCCGGTCAGTTTCCCCATTTCCCCCGCCAGTTTAATGAAAGCCTGCTTGTCTTTGGGGTTGGAAACCTCGTCCTCGCTGCCGCCCCAGGGGTAGAGGATGGTGCTGCCGTAAGTGTGGTAGCTGATATGGGTCTTGATGTTGCGGCGGGCTTCCATGAAGTTTTTGACGGCCTGGCTCTCGGGCTCGGAGAAGGCTTTGGGGCCGCAATAAGTGTCGGACCCGGGGTAGGAGGAAGCGCCCGATTCGCACCACCAGGAATCGAAGTTACGGTTAAGGTCCACCCCGCGCGACCCGTTGGCGTTCTTGGACATGTTCTTGCGGTAGTACTGGTAGCTGCCGCTGGCGATGTCGAATTCTGCCCCGTCCGAATTGAGCATGGGAACTATGTAAATGTCCAGGGAGCCGATATACTTCTTCACATCGACATCGTTGCGGTGGTCCAGCAACCAGGCCGCGAACAGCAGCGGGATCTCGTTGGCCAGGTGCTCGCGGGCGTGCATATTCCCCAGGAAGAAAGCCCCCGGCTTGGCGCTGGGCGCCGAACCTTTGGCGGTGGAATTGATGCGCAGGCACCACATGTCGCGGCCTTCCACGGTCTTGCCAATGGAGAACAGGGACGCGATGTCGGAATGGCGCGCGGCCATCTGGGCCAGCAGGTCGGAGGTCTCCTTATAGTTGTGGTAGGCGGCGTCCTGCGCGGGAAAATCCCGGGTAAGACCAGAGATATACTGGGCGGCCGGCACGCGGCTGAGAACGGTAAAGGCCTTGGCGGAGAGCAGGCCCATGGTATAAGGGCCGGCAAAACCGGAAACGGTGTCCTTGTTTATCTCTACTATGTCGAGACCGGCTTCCAGCAGGCGGGTGCGCACGTACTTATCCTGCGCCCTGACGGTGACCCAGTAGCGGTTGTCCAGGCTTTCGGCCAGGATGGTCTTATCCAGGGAAGGCTCGGGGACCTGCAGGGCTTCGGGAGCGGTGATCTCCGCGAGCAGCTGGTTGAAGGAGATATTTTCGGGCCGGGAGCTTTCGGCGTTGACCGCAACGGACGTTGAGAGGAGGGCTGCGCACAGTAGAAGTTTCATTATGCCGTGTTCCTTGTTGACCTTTATCAATGCCTATTAATTATAGGGTCTAAAGGGAAAACCCGGCAAGGCCAAAAGACCCAGGCTGGTCTGGGCCCAAGGGCCTATGACGAATGTCAACCCGGCTCCTTTGGCACGAGGCCCGCGCGGCATACGCGTCCGGCGGCACGTCAGACGTCCACGGCCCGGTTGCAGCGCTTGCACCAGCCGGCGTTGCGGCCGAAATTATTCTTGCGGTGCAGGGCTACCCGGTCCTTGCACCCGGGGCATTTCACTTCCATCCCCCCCAGGTCCAGGTTGCCGTAGTCCTTCTCGAAGATCTCTTTGCTGGTATAACGCGGGGCCAGCCACCTTCCGTCCTTCATTCGTCCTCCCTCAGCCTGCCGCCAGTTTAAAGATATCGCGCAGGGCGGCGGGAGCCCAGAGCGAAGCGAACACCCCGCCCAGCGTAAGGGCGGAATAAACGAAAAGGACGCGCGCGTTAAGGCGGCGCGCCAGCGCGGCCGGGACCGGCAGGTCCGCGCCCAGCACCGTGTACCGGAAGCCGCCGCCCGGGCACTTATCCAGGCATTCGCCGCAGAGGTTGCAATACGCGCTCACCGCGGCTTTCCCCCCCGGCTCGCACTTTATGGCCGTCATGGGGCAGGCCGGCACGCAGGCCAGGCAGCCGCCGCACCTGGAATGGTCCACGGTTATGCGGAAAGGGTTGAGCCTGCCCCAGAAGGCCTGCCAGGCGGCGAAAGGGCAGAGATAGGAACAGAAGATGCGCCGCTTGGTCAGCAGTGGGCCCAGTACCAGCGCGGCTATGGCGGCCGCCATCAGGGCGTACTGCGCCCGGCGCACGCCGGCCTCCGCCGCCAGGAAGGCCCCGGACAATTTAAAAGGGCAGAGCCAGAGGCAGAAGACGGGCAGCAGGTAGGCGAAAGAGGCCCCGAGCAGGAAGACCAGCAGCACGGCGGGCAGGTGGCGCAGCGCGAAAGACCACTTTCCCGGCTTTATGAGGGCGCGCCGGGGCAGGGCGCTGAGCCCGTCGTCTATGCCCCCGTAGAAACAGGCCCAGGAACACCAGCCGCGGCCTATGGCCAGCGTGACAAAAAGCCAGGCCGCGCCCAGCGTCAGCGGCCCCCAGAGGCGCCAGTCCCCGCTCACCAAGGCCAGGTACTGCTGGCTGAGGTAGTTAAGGAAATACGGCGCCATGGCGATATGGCAGAACGGCGCCTCACGGAAACAGGACGCCTCGAACATTTTAGAGAACAGGCTGAATTTGAAATGGACCAGGAAAGCCAGGGCGGAAGCGCAAAAGAAGAGCCGCCGGTAGAAGGACACCCGCCCGGTGCGGAAGATGGCGAAACCTATCCCCGCCGTGAAAAGCGACCAGGCCAGGGAGTAATACCGGCTTATTTCCCGCGCCGCTACCGTCCCGGAGAGGAAAAAGACCGGCAAAAAGACCAGCAGCCCGAAAAGGCCCGCCGCCAGCGCGCTTTCCCTGCCGGAAGTGGTCTCGTTCATGTTAGGTAATAATATCAAACTTCGTCGGTCGGGCCTACTCCGCGAAAGCGTCGACCGTAAAGATAGAAAGCTCCGTCGCGGGATCTTTCCAGCAGTCGCGCGGCAGGCCGGCCTTCTGCGAGCAGAGCTCTCCCAGGAAATCCTCTTTGGCCGGGATCTGTTCCCAGACCTGGGGCAGGAAAAGCCCGGACCTGCCCCCGGCCGCCGCCAGCACGCCGTGCTTCCAGGGTTTTATCTCGGCGGCTTTCGCCGGGCGCATCGGAGAGAGCACTGACACCTCGATCTTAACCTGTTCAAGTTCCTCCCGTTCCAGCGGGGCAAAGCGCCCGTCGTTAAAAGCCGCTCCGGCGGCGCCGTGGCGCACCGCGTCCAGGAGCGTCAGCGCCGGCTTTACCGTGCCCACGCAGCCGCGCAGGCGCCCGGCGCGGGTCAGCGTCACGAAAGCGGCCCCGGGCAGGTTAAGGCGCGGGTCAGCGGCCAGGGCCGCGGGGGCCCGGACCCCGTCGAAGGCGTTGACCAGCGTCTGCCGGGCCTCTTTCAGCAGCGCCTCTTTTTGCGGTTTAGAAAGCGCCAGTTCGGCCGGAGCCCCGGTTCTGGAGAATACGCCGGAGATGTAGCCCACCACGCGTTCGGGGCCGGCGGCGCCGGGATTTTCCTCGTTGGAATCCGAGATCTTGAGAGGCAGAAAGGACTTGGCGCCCAGCAGGCGCGCGGCTTCCATGCCCGCCTCCAGGGCGGCCAGGCCGCAGGCGCAGGTTTCCAGGCCGGGGATCTTTTTAGCCATTATCAGCCCGGCCGCGGCATGCACCAGGGCCGGGTCCATGGAGCTTATCGCCAGCGCCAGCGCCCCGTCCGAAGCTGCCGCGTCGGCCTTGGCCGGGTAATGAGAGAAGTCGGCGGAAATTACCAGCAGCGCGTTCTTCCCCCGCAGGGCGGCGGCAAGCGCCGCGCCGATCTTCTTCAGATCGGAAAGTTCCCCGGTGTTCAGGGTGGCGGCCAGCAGTTTGAAAGGTTTTTTCAGCTTGCGCTGGAGAAACGGCAGCTGCACTTCCACGGCGTGTTCTCGGACGTGGGCAGACGGCCTGTCCTCGAAGAGCGGGCTGGCCTTCAGCAGGGCGGCGGCCAGGTCGCGGTCGGGCTGCACCTTGCCCAGCGGCGTCTCGTACGCTTCCCCGGCCAGCAGCGCCGCGCCTTTTACCCCCTCGGTATGGCCGGTGGCGAGGATCACAACGGTGTCGTATTTTTCCCCGGCTGCCCGGTAGGCCATTGCCGCCAGCCTGCCGGAGAACTGGTACCCGGCGTGCGGCGCCAGCACCGCCACCGCGCCCGGCACGGGCTTTTCTCCGGCCGGCACCGTTAAATATTCATCCGCCAGGGCGGCCAATTCCTTCGGGTCCGCCGGGTAGAACCGGCCTGCCGCGGCAGGCTGCCGGGCCGTCGCCGCTGACGCCAGCAGGCAAACGCAGGAAAAACCGAGGAATAACTCTTTCATACCTCTCCCTTGCGGGCTGACCGGCGCCCTGGCCGGCCGCGCTAGATCGGGTTTGTTTTTGCCGCCGCAGACTGCGGGTAAACGAGGGTCTTTATGCTGCCGCCGCAGTTAACGCGCACCCGGCAGCGGCCGGTCGCCCCTTCCGGCAGAAAACAGTCGTACGGGCAGAGGCGGCACTGCACGCCGTTGCAGACCTGGCGGGCAAAGCGGCCGGCGCGCACGTGGGAACTTTGGGGCGGGTAAAGCAGCGAGAAGGTGGCTGGAGGCGGGTAGAACGCCAGGAGGGCGGCGGCGGCAAGCGCGGCCGCGGCGGCCAGAACCGCCAGCAGCCAGGCAGCCGCCCCCCTCGCGCGCGTCATTTTCCGTTAGCCAGCGGGTACTTCCGGTAGAAATCCGCGATGTGCTGCCAGATCTCTTCGCCGGTCTCCGCGTAGCGGAACAGCTTCAGGTCTTCCTTGGAAATATAGCCCCACTTGGCCATATTGGGGAAGTTCATCACGTCGGTCCAGTAGTCCTTGCCGACGAGGATGATGGGCAGGCGGGTCTTCTTGCCGGTCTGCACCAGGGTCAGCACTTCGAACAACTCGTCCATGGTGCCGAAGCCGCCGGGGCAGGCCACCAGGGCGCGGGCGCGCATGACGAAATGCATCTTGCGGATGGCGAAGTAGTGGAAGCGGAAACAGAACTCCGGGGACACGTACGGGTTCGGGCCCTGCTCCATGTCCAGCGTTATGTTGAGGCCGATGTTCCTGGCGCCGGCTTCGTAGGCGCCGCGGTTGGCGGCTTCCATGATGCCTGGCCCGCCGCCGGTGACCACCACCAGTTTGCGGCCGGGAATGCAGTCCTTAGTGGACACGATGCGCCCGAAGTCGCGGGCGACCTCGTAATACTTCTCGGACTTTTTAAGGCGTTCGGCGGAGGCGAGCTTGTTGCGCAGCACCAGGTCCTTGGGGGCTTTGCGGACCAGGGCCTTGAGTTCGGCCACGCGGGCTTCGGACTGTTCTTTGTCCCAGATGCGCGCGCTGCCGAAGACAACCACGGTGGACTTAACCCCGTAGTCGTGCAGGGTCATTTCCGGCTTCTGCAGTTCCAGCTGCAGGCGCACCGGGCGCATGGCGTCGCTGCTGAGGAATTCCGGGTCCAGGTAGGCTTTGCGGTAGGCCTTGGACCTGCGGAGCGTTAAAACCTGTTTGCTGACCTTCTGTTTCTTTTTCACGTTGACTCCTTCCCCATCGTTGTTCAGTTGTCGCTCTTTACCAGATCGTTCTTCTCCAGCCAGGCCGCGGCCGCGTCGGCCAGGCCCTCCGGGCTCAGCCCCAGGTCCGTGTACAGTTCGTCAGGGCGGCCCTGTTCCACGTATTCGTCGGGAATGCCCAGGCGCAGCACGCGGGCGGTCACCCCCGAGGCATTGAGGTGTTCCAGCACGGCCGACCCGAACCCGCCGCACAGGGCGTTATCTTCCACCGTCACCAGCGGCGCGCCGGCCAGCGACAGCAGCAGTTCCCCGTCCAGCGGCTTTATAAAGCGCATATCGGCCACGCCGGCGTCTATGCCGCGGGCCTTCAGCAGCTCCGCGGCCTTCAGGGCCGGGTGCGCGCGGTTGCCTATCGCCAGGAAAGTCATGTCGCGGCCGGGCCGCAGCACCCGCCCCTTGCCCAGCGGCAGCGCCGCCGGGGCAGCGTCCATGGGCACGCCGTAGCCCTTGCCGCGGGGATAGCGCAGCAGCACCGGCTTGCCGCAGGCGAAAGCCGTGGCCAGCATGTGCTGCAGTTCGTTCTCGTCGGCGGGGGCCATTACCACCACGTCGGGCAGCATGCGGAAAAGGGAGATGTCGAAGACGCCGTGGTGGGTAGGTCCGTCCTCGCCTACCAGGCCGGCCCTGTCCATGGCTATCACCACCGGCAGTTTCTGCAGGGAGATGTCGTGCTGCACCTGGTCGAAAGAGCGCTGCATGAACGAGGAATAGATGGCGACTACCGGCTTCATCCCGTCGGCGGCCAGCCCGGCGGCGAAGGTGACGGCGTGCTCCTCGGCTATGCCCAC
>JAMPXK010000028.1 GCA_023701245.1 Elusimicrobiales bacterium
CATCACGGAGCTTAAAGGCTGATGGAAGGCAATTACTACCCGCTCCTGAAGTGGATACTGGCCGCCCCGCTGGCCGGGTTCCTGCTCAACGGCCTGCTGGGCAAAAGACTGCTGGGCGAACGGGCAGGCGGCATCGCAGGCTCGCTGGCCATCCTCGTGGCTTTCGTCTTCACGGCGCTCTCGTTCAGCGACCTGCTGAACCTCCCGCCCGACCACCGCCTGCTGCGCGACACCCTCTATTCCTGGATCTCGGCGGGCACCTTCGCCGTGGACGCGGCCTTCCGCCTGGACCCGCTGGCGGCGGTGATGGCGCTCATCGTTACCGGGGTAAGTTTCCTTATCCACGTCTATTCCACCGGCTATATGAAAGGCGACGCCGGCTACAACCGTTATTTCGCCTATCTCAACCTTTTCGTCTTCTTCATGCTGGCGCTGGTGCTGGCCGACAACCCGCTGGTGATGTTCGTCGGCTGGGAGGGCGTTGGACTCTGCTCTTACCTGCTCATCGGGTTCTGGTACGAGGACCCGGAAAAAGCCGCCGCCGGCAAGAAGGCCTTCATCACCAACCGCGTGGGCGACGCCGGCTTCCTGCTGGGCCTGATGCTGCTGTCCGCGCTCCTGGCTTCCCGGGGGGTATTCGCCCTGGACTTCGCCTCGCTGGAAAAGCACGCGCCGCTGCTGACCTCTTTCACGGTGCTGGGCATGGGCGCGCCCACGCTCATCTGCCTGCTGCTCTTCTTCGGGGCCACGGGCAAATCCGCCCAGTTCCCGCTCTACGTGTGGCTGCCGGACGCCATGGCCGGCCCCACGCCGGTCTCCGCCCTCATCCACGCGGCCACCATGGTAACGGCTGGCGTCTACATGCTGGCCCGCCTGGACTTCCTCTACCTGCTCGCTCCAAAAGCGCTGGAAGTGGTCATGCTGACCGGCTGCTTCACGGCGTTCTTCGCCGCGGTCATCGGCCTGCTGCAGAAGGACATAAAGAAAGTGCTGGCCTACTCCACCGTAAGCCAGCTGGGCTACATGTTCATGGCCGCGGGCGCCGGCGCTTTTTCCGCTTCCGTCTTCCATTTGGCCACGCACGCCTTCTTCAAGGCCCTGCTGTTCCTGGGCGCCGGCTCCGTGATCCACGGCATGTCGGGAGAACAGGACATGTTCAAGATGGGGGGCTTGCGCCGCGAGATGCCGTTCACCTTCCTGCTGGTGGCAGCCGGGTGGCTGGCCATCGCCGGGGTGCCTGGCCTGTCGGGCTTCTACTCCAAGGACCTGATCCTGGAAAAAGTTTTCGAGCACGGCGGGCCGCTGGTCTGGGCGGTAGGCGTACTGACCGCCGGCCTGACCGCTTTCTATACCACCCGTCTGTTCGTCCTCACTTTCCTGCGCGAACGCCGGGCGCAGAAGCACGCCCACGAGTCGCCTCTTTCCATGACGCTGCCCATGGCGGCGCTGGCGCTGCTGGCCCTGGCGGGCGGCTTCCTGCTCAAGGACAGGCTGTTCGTGTTCCTGGACCCGGCCTTCGTGCCGGCCGCGGGCCACAGCGGAGAAGCGCTTAAACTCATGGCCGTCTCGGTCGCCGCGGGCATAGCGGGCATAGCCGCCGCCTTCCTGCTGACGCTGCCCCGGCCGGCCAACTTCCTTAAGAACACGATGTCGCACCTGCACGCCATCGTCTACGCCAAGTTCTACGTCGACGAGATCTACGCTTTCGCCGTCATAAAGCCCCTTAAGACCTTCTCCAACAGGGTGCTTTTCCACCTGGTGGACGCCGGCCTGATAGACGGCCTGCTGGTGAACGGCACGGCCAGGGCCTCTTACGCGGCCGGCAGGTTCCTGGCCAGGGCGCAGAACGGCCGCCTGGACCTCTACGCCCTGGTCTTCGCCGCGGGCGTGGCGCTGATGCTTTACTGGATAATATAAATGGAACTGCTGACCAACCCGCTCTCCCTCCTGGTAATGCTGCCCGCGGCGGCCGGCGCGCTGCTGCTGCTTGTCCCTCCGGAGAAAGAGCACCTCCTGAAAAGGGGGGCCCTGGGGGCCACCCTGCTGGTCCTGCTCGTGACCCTGAAACTTTACGCGGATTTCGACCCGGCCCTGGCCGCGATGCAGTTCACCCTGCAGCGCGCCTGGCTGCCGGCCTACGGGATCAGTTACTTCCTGGGCATAGACGGCATCAGCCTGCTGATGATAGCGCTCACCGCCGTGCTGATGCCCATCTCGGTGCTGGCCTCTTTCAACTACATCAAGGAAGGGCGCCGCGCCTATTACGCCTGCCTGCTGTTCCTGGAAGCCGGCATGATAGGCGTTTTCGCCGCGCTGGACCTCTTCGTCTTCTACCTGTTCTGGGAAGCCATGCTGATCCCGATGTATTTCCTCATCGGCATCTGGGGCGGCCCGCGCCGGATCTACGCCGCGCTGAAGTTCTTCATCTACACCATGGCCGGGTCGGTGCTGATGCTGGCCGCCATCCTCTGGGTAGCGGCGGCGCAGCACGCCGCCTCCGGCGCCTGGACCTTCTCCATCCCGGCGCTTTACTCCGGGACCCTTACCGGGCAGGCCCAGTTCTGGCTGTTCGCGGCCTTCGGCCTGGCCTTCGCCGTAAAAGTGCCGCTGTTCCCTTTCCACACCTGGCTGCCCGACGCGCACGTGGAGGCGCCTACCGCCGGCTCCGTGCTGCTGGCCGGCGTGCTGCTCAAGATGGGCGTTTACGGCTACCTGCGCCTGGCCGTGCCGCTGTTCCCGCAGGCGGCCGCCGTGTTCGCGCCCTGGCTGGCCGGGCTGGGCGTGGTGGGGATAATTTACGGGTCCCTGGTGGCCTGGACACAGCGCGATATGAAGAAGATGGTGGCCTACTCTTCCGTGGCCCACCTCGGCGCGGTGATGCTGGGCATCATGGCCTTCGAACCGGCGGCGGTGGCCGGCGCGGTACTGCAGATGGTCAACCACGGCCTGTCCACCGGCGCCCTGTTCCTCCTGGTGGGCGTGCTCTACGAGCGCCGCCACACGCGCCTGATAGAGGACTACGGCGGCCTGGCCAAAGTGATGCCCGGGTTCGCCGCGGTGTTCATGCTGGTCACCCTGTCCTCCATAGGCCTGCCCGGGCTCAACGGCTTCGTCGGCGAGGCGCTGATCCTTTTCGGCGCCTTCAGGGTCTACCCGTGGCTGACCGGGCTCGCCGTTACCGGAGTGATACTTTCGGCCGTGTACATGCTGGGCATGTACCAGCAGACGGTCTTCGGACCGCTGCGCCACACCGAGAACAAGGTGCTGCCGGACCTCAGCGCGCGGGAGTGGCTGTACCTGGCCCCGCTGCTGGCGTTCATAGTGCTGCTGGGCGTCTGGCCCAACCCCGTCCTCAAGCGCGCCATGCCGGCGGTGGGCAGCTACATCTCCCTGGCCCAGCGGCAGGCCGCGCCGCCGCCCGCCGACGTTAAGATCTCCCTCGGAGGCAAACTCCCGTGACCCCCGAAATCATAGACTACGCCTCCCGCGCCCTGGCCATCCCCCTGCTGCTGGTAATAGCCTCGCTGATCTGCCTGCTGCTGCCGCTGTTCGTGCGGCAGCTGCGGGGCACGCAGGGACTCATCGCCATAGGCTCGCTGACCTCCCTGCTGTTCTTCCTGCGCTGGCCGCCTGCGGCGGAAGTGGGCTTCTTCAACAGGGCCCTGCTCATCAGCCCGCTTTCGGCCTACCTGTGGGCTTTCGCGCTGGCCGCGCTGGCCCTGGTAGTGCTGCTGTCGGTGGCCCGCCCGGCGGCGCCGCCGGAGAGCCAGGGGGAATACTACTTCCTGCTCTTCATGGCCGCCATAGGCCTGATGACGCTGGTAGCCGCCGGAGACCTTTTCACGGCCTTTATCGCCCTGGAACTGCTGAGCCTGCCCGTGTACGCGCTGGCGGGCATCCGGCGCTCCAAGCCGGGGCTGGAAGCGGCCTACAAATATTTCATGCTGGGAGCTTTCGGTTCGGGCATGACGGTGATGGGCATAGCCATCCTCAACGCGCTTTACCCGGCGCTCACCTTCGCAGTCCTGCGGTCCGGGCCGGCCTCGCCGCTGGCCCTGGCCGGCTTTTTGCTGGTGATCTCCGGTTTCGCTTTCAAAACGGCGCTGGTACCGTTCCACATGTGGGTGCCCGACGCCTACGAAGGCGCCCCCACGCAGGTGGCCGCCTTCATGGGCGCGGCGGTAAAGGCCGGCGGCGTCATAGTGCTCTGGCGGCTCTTCTCGCTCTTCGACGGCGGCCCCGTGCACCAGATCTTCTGGTGGCTGACGGTAATAACCGCGGTCTTCGCCAACCTCGCGGCCCTGGCGCAGAGCGGGCTTAAGCGCCTGCTGGCTTATTCCAGCATAGCGCACGCGGGCTACATGGCGGTGGCTTTTTTCGGCGGGGCGCAGGGAGCGCAGGCGCTGCTGTACTACCTGCCGGTCTACGCCATGGCCACCATAGGCGCTTTCGCCGTAGCGGTAGTTCTGGAGAAGGGGGAAAAGGGCCCGCTGATAGAGGACCTGGCGGGACTGGCAAAGGACAGGCCGTGGCTGGCGGGCGCCATGGCCGCCTTCATGTTCTCGCTGGCCGGGGTGCCGCCGCTGGCCGGCTTCTTCGCAAAATTCTACGCTTTCGCCGGGGCCGTCAACTCCGGCTACACAGGGCTGGTGGTAGTAGCCGTGCTGATGAGCGCCGTGAGCATGTACTACTATCTGAAGGTCACGGTAACGATGTACATGAAGCCCGCCGCCGGCGAACGGTCTTACGAAGCGCCCGGCGTGGCGGAAGCCGTGATCGCCCTCATGGCCGCCGGCGTCCTGCTGGCCGGCCTTTTCTCCCGCCCGCTGCTCTCCCTGGCCGCCCAGGCCGCGCGCTGGTTCTAGCCGCTGCCGCATAGAACGAGACCGCCGGGTTTTCCCGGCGGTCCTGCTTTGTAACGGCGGGATTATATGAACCCGTTCTCTTTGAGGAACTCTCTGGTGATGCCGGGGGACCCGGCGGCGGCGTATTTACCGAGGATGTCGTATTCGATGTTGAGCAGGCTTCCCGGCTTTAGGTTCTTGAGGGCCGTATTGGCCCAGGTGTGGGGAATTACCGCGGCCTTGAAGGACCCCGCCTTCACGTCGTAGACGGTCAGGCTGACGCCGTCCAGGGCCACGGAACCTTTTTCCACCAGTATGGCATCGGCCGTTTTTTCGATCTCTATGACCTGGCTATTCCCGTCGTTATGGACGGACAACAGACGCGAAGTGCCGTCGATATGTCCCGTAACGAAGTGGCCGCCCAGGCGCGCCCCTATAGCCAAGGCCCGCTCCAGATTCACCAGTGTTCCCGCCTTGAAGGAGCGCAGGGTAGTCTTTGAAATGGTTTCAGGACTTACCGCAAAACACGCCAGCCCCGGCGTAAAACCTGTGACCGTAAGACAAGCTCCGTTCACCGCCACGCTTTCCCCGTCGGACAGCCGCCAATCCCTGGGAATGGACAACTCCAGCTTCCCGAGGGAAACGGATTTAACTTTTTCGACGGCCTCAATTATTCCCGTAAACATTAGAATTCAAGTTCCAGCATAAGGTCCGGCCCGGCCCGGCCGATAGATACCAGCTTCGTCTTTATCCCCAACTCCTTACGCGCCGCGTTCAACGCGTCAGGCCACACCATGGAATTTTTCGAAGCAGTGCCCCCGATGATAAGCGGCGACACAAAACAGATGAACCTGTCCGCCAGCCCTTCGGAAATGAAAGAGCCGACGACCTGGCCGCCGCCTTCCACCAGGACATGGCTTATTCCCAGGCCGCCCAGAGCCTTAAGCAGCGCCTTCAGGGAAACCCGGCCCTTCTCCGACGGAAGCACCAGGATCTTCACATCTTTGGAGAACCCCTTCATTGCGGTAACGGAAGCTTTGCGCGTTGTGGCCACGATAACCCGTTCGTTCGCCAGAATGCGGGCCTCTCTAGGCACCCTGAACGAGGAATCCAGCGCCACTACCCAGGGCTGCCGGCGAACCTTAACCCCTCGGACGTTCAGCAGGGGATCGTCAGCCAGCACGGTGCCGATACCGGCCAGCACCGCGTCCGCTTGCGCGCGCAGCTTATGCGCTTCCAGGCGGGCCTGGGGGGAAGAGATCCAGCGCGAGCGCCCGGCGGCGTCGGCTATGCGGCCGTCCAGGCTCTGGGCTATCTTCACGGTAACATACGGCAGGCCGGTCTTCATGAACTTATTGAAGGCCGGGTTCAGCGCCCCGCACTCTTTGCGCAGGATCCCGGTCTTTACCGTTAGCCTTGCTTTGCGCAGTATACCCGCCGCTTTGCCGGCGTTGGCCGGGTTCGGGTCGAGTGCCCCTATATATACATTCCTTATGCCGGCCCTTATAAGAGCCTCGGTGCAGGGCGGCGTCTTGCCGTAGGTGGAACAGGGCTCAAGCGTCACGTAAAGGTCTGCCCCGGCGGGGCGGACGCGGCAGGCGCGCAGGGCGTTTATCTCGGCGTGAGGCCCCCCGAAGCGCAGGTGAGCGCCTTCGCCTATTATCCTGCCGCCTTTGACTATCACGGCCCCCACCATAGGGTTGGGATGGGCGCCAAAGCGCCCGCGCCGCGCCAGTTCTATGGCGCGCGCCATGCGGGTCTCGTGACGGCCGGCAGGCATGACTATTTAAGGGCCTTGAAGAGGTTGGCCATCTCTATGGCGGAAACCGCCGCCTCGGCGCCCTTGTTGCCGTGCTTGACGCCGGCGCGCTCTATGGCCTGCTCCAGGTTGTCGGCCGTAATGACCCCGAAAGCCACCGGGACCTTATGCTTCATAGAGACCGCGGCTATCCCCTTGGCGGTTTCCTGGGCTACGAAGTCGAAGTGGGGGGTGTCGCCTTTGATCACCGCGCCCAGGCAGAGGATGGCGTCGTAAGGCCCCGTCGCCAGTTTCTCGCAGACCACCGGGATCTCGTAGGCCCCCGGGGTCTTTACCACGGTAATGTCGGCCTCGGCGGCGCCGTGCCGCTTGAGCGAATCCACCGCGCCGTCCAGCAGGCGCCCGGTTATGAAATCGTTGAACCGGGAAACAATTATCGCGAACTTCAGTTTATCGGCCTTGAAGCCGCCTTCTATGGTTTTCATGGTCATCCTCCGTAAGGTCCTAATGCTTAAGAGCGAACAAATGGCCCATCTTGTGGCGCTTGGTGCGCAGGTAGCGGGCGTTATGCTTGTTGGGGGCTATCACCAGCGGCACCCGGCCTGATATCTGCAGCCCGTAACCGCTCAGGCCCGCCAGTTTTTTGGGGTTATTGGTGATCAGGCGCAGCCTGTGCAGGCCCAGGTCGCAAAGTATCTGCGCGCCTATGCCGTAATCGCGCAGGTCCGCCGGGAAGCCAAGGGCTTCGTTGGCCGTCACGGTGTCGTAGCCCTTGTCCTGCAGGCTGTAGGCCTTTATCTTGTTGGCCAGGCCTATGCCGCGGCCCTCCTGGCGCATATAGAGAATAACTCCGGCGCCTTCCTTGGCGATAAGCCGCATGGCGGCGTGCAGCTGCGGGCCGCAGTCGCAGCGGCGCGAACCAAAGACGTCCCCGGTAAGACATTCCGAATGCACGCGCACCAGCGCGGGGTCGCCGATGGCGCCCAGGGTCAGGGCCACATGCTCCAGGCCCGTCAGCCTTTCCTTATATACGGCGATATCGAAAGTGCCGAACTCGGTAGGCAGCGTGGACACCGCCGCTTTTTCAACAAGGGTCTCTTTGCGCCTGCGGTAGGCTATCAGGTCGGCGATAGTCCCCATCTTCAATTTGTGGCGCGCGGCAAAGCGCTCCAGCTGCGGCACTCTTGCCATGGAGCCGTCCGGGTTCATGATCTCGCAGATAACCCCGGCGCCGCCGAGGCCGGCCAGGCGCAGCAGGTCGGTAGAGGCTTCGGTGTGACCGGCGCGGGCCAGCACCCCGCCGGGCCGGGCCTTAAGGGGGAAGATATGGCCGGGGCGGGTCAGGTCGCCGGGGAGCGAGGCCGGGTCAGAAAGCACCTTTATGGTGCGGGCGCGGTCGGCGGCGGAGATGCCGGTGGTAACGCCGCGGGCCGCGTCCACGGAAATAAGCCAGTTGGTCTTATACGGGTCCTTGTTGTCGCGCTCCATGTGGAACAGGTCCAGCGCGGCGGCCCGGTCGGAGGTCAGCGGCGCGCAGATAAGGCCGCGGCCGTAGCGCGCCATGAAGTTTATCTTTTCCGCGGTAACGAAGCGGCCGGCCATGACCAGGTCGCCTTCGTTCTCCCGGTTCTCGTCGTCCGTTATCACCACCAGCCTGCCGCGCCGGATGTCGGCGATGATCTCTTCGATAGGGGAGAAACCGTTCTTTTTAGCCATAAAAAAAGCCCCGAAGCTGTCTTCAGGGCTCAACGCGCGGCCGGCGGCATAGCCGCGGCGCGCTCTTGGTTCTTCTTTCATCCGGACTTTACCGTCGACCCTGGAATTTCGCCAGGTCTGCCCGCGCGTACGGCGCAAGCTTGCGGGTTATACCGCCGGTGGGGAATCTCACCCCGCCCTGAAGAACTACAGGGCTATTATATCACATCAGAAACAATCGCCGACACCCTTGGACCCCACCAGCGCCCACTGCCCCACGGCGGTGCCCGTGGAAACGCACAGGTCGGAAATGCTCGAGTTGCGCACCACCAGGCCGACGGCGCCAGGAATTCCGCCCGCGGCCTGCAGTTCGGCCGTGGTCATGGCGCGCGGCTGCCAGAAGCCTTCCGCCGTGAACGTGGACTTGGTCACGCCGGCGCCGAACTGCGCGTCCCCGTTGATGTCCAGGGCGGCCTGCGGCGTATGGGTACGCACGCCTACCTTGTACTGCTTTATGTTGCCCGGGTCTATCAGGAAGAGGTACGGGTCATTGAGCTTGAAGGTATTGAACACGTAGCCGGACCCGTTGAAGTCGTCATAGCCCCAGGCGAAAGTGCCCTGCGCGGGAGTGTCCAGGTACATATTGTGCCCGCCGGCGAAGGCGTTGGAGCTCATTACCACGTTATAAGAACCGCCGGGGATCACCGAATCCCTGCCGGTCATGTAGTTGTTCTGGCCGCTGGCGATGATGCTCTGTATGCCCTGCGCCGTATTGCTGCGCCCGCCGGTCACGGAAGAGTACCGGCCGGCCGCCTGGTTGAAGTCGCCGCCGAGCACGGCGGATTCGGAACCGCTGGCCGTGTTGCGGTAGCCGAAGGCCGCAGAATACTTTCCTATCGTGTCCCATTCGGTCCCCAGCACCGCGCCGGCGCGGATGGCGGAATCCTTGGGGATCCACATGAACCGGGTCCCGGCGCCGGTGACAGGCAGCGGCGCGGGCGTGCCCCCGTCGTGCGTGCCGGCCGCTAGCACTACCCCGTCGCCCACTTCCAGCAGGGCGCGGGGATTGCCGGTACCGATACCTGTGAAGGAGGTGCCGGTGCTTACGTAGAGCAAGGCAGAGGCGCGGTCGCCGCCTACCAGCAGGCTGGAGGCCACGTGCATACCTTCCACAGCGGTACCGGTGCTGATGCCAAGGTAGGCCGTCCTGGTGGAAAGAGTGACCACCGGGCGCGTAGTGTGCGTACCTATAAAAATGTCCGCCGCCACATGGAAGGCCGCCTGCGGCTGGGCGGTACCGATCCCGAACTTCCAGCCATTACCGCCGCCCGCGTTGCCCTTGATGCGAAAGACCTCTTCTCCAGAAATATTTGTCCGGTAGACCAGGTCCCTGGTATTGGTAGGAATTCCCAGGGAACCTTTACTGCCGGCCATAGCGGCCTCACTCCAGTTTATAAAGGCGTCACCGGACTCATGCAAGGAAAAGTTTAGTGCGGCGGCAAGCACCGAGGACGGGTTATCTATTGTCAGATTGCCCCGGACGTGCATGGAGGACTGCGGAGTAAATATCTCTCCGGCCGCAAGTTTCCCATTCACGTACGTATCGGAAGTCAGTACCACTGCGCCATAAGTGCTGTCCAGGCGGGCCGCGATGGAGGAGACTTCTATCTGCCCGGGCAGGCCGCCGGCGGAGATGTTGGTGATGCCGGACCCGTCTCCGAAAAAGCCGCCCTGGGCGGTTATGGACGAGACGGCCATGATGCCGCCATCGACCTCCAGCTTATGCAGCGGACTGACGGTGCCTATACCCACCTGTTCGGTGGTCGTGCTCACGCTGAGGATTGGCGACGCGCCGTTGCTGACCAGCATATTGGCTCCCACGTGGAAGCGCTCGGCGGGCGTAATGCCCACGCCGAATTTCCAGGTGGCGCCGGTATTGTCCCCGGCGTCGGTCTGCACATGAAAGACCTCGGTGCCGTTCCCGGTATTCGACCCCATGGCCTGGAAAACGAAGTCACGGGTAGTCACGTGCTGCCTGTAACCCATAACGCCCAGGTTGCCCACGGCATTGCTCCAGCGGATGTAACTCGGGAAGTTGGAGCGCATATCCAGACTTACCGGGACGTCGTCGTTCTCCGCGGTAATGCCGATTTGGCTGTACACGGTCAGCGGCGAGGTCGGGTCATAGACCTGTATGCCCACGTTACCGGCGGTACTTACCGCGAAGGCGTACTTCTCCACGCTGGCGGCAGTGGCCACCACCAGGCCGAACTGGTTCTCGCCGGAAGAGAAGATGGTCACACTGGAGGGAGAAACCAGCAGGTGCCCGTCGAGCAGACCGCCGTGGCGGGAAAGTTTGTCGGAGTCGGTGCCGGCCACGTTGGTGAGCTGGGAGCCGTCGCCTACGAAAGCCGGGGCCACTACCTTGCCGGCGTTGACCTTTATGCCGCTGGCGGTCATGACGCTGTAGCGGTTGTTCGGGTCGGGGTCGTCCACGGAATAGCCCCAGAAGGTGCCGGTGGAAGCCCGGACATTCTGCAGGTCGGCCAGCGCGGCGCTGTTGAGCGTGGAAGCGTAAAGTCCGCCCTGCGCCGTTATACTGGAAACCGCGGTCACGCTGCCGTTGACGTTCAGGCGCCCCAGGACCAGGCCGTCGCCGGTAACGGTAAGGGAACTGCCCGCCACCGTAGCCGGGTTGAAACCGAGCGTCAGCTGGCCGGACATGGTGCCGCCCGCCGTGGACACCTTGGTGGAGTCCAGCGTGACCACGTTGGTCAGGCCGCCGCCGTCGCCGTAAAGGATCGCCCCGGCCATAAGCCGGACGTGCGTACTGATAAGCACTCCGCCGCTCTGGGCCGCGCTGGCCGAGCTTATCTCCACGTTGTCGCGGAACTTCAGCTTGGGGGCGCGCATCCCCGCGGCCGAGGTCACCGTCAGGCTGGACCCGGCCAGGGTCAACTGGCCGGTCATGGTGTCGCCGCCCTCGGCCACCACGCCGGCAAGGGTGGAACCGTCGCCGTAATACTGCCCGCCGTAAACCTGGCCCAGGCCGGTTACACGGAAAAGTGGATAAGTCCCGGTGGAAACGAGCAGAAGGTCTCCCGCATCGCCGATGGCGCTGGAAACGTGCAGGCGGGCCAGGGGGGGGTCGCTGAACTCGCCCAGCCCCACGTTGCCGCCGTTGATATTGTGCAGGGAATCGGCGGCGCCGCCCTCCCACATGGTGTTGGCGGCGGCCGTATACTGGATAGTGTCGTCGGGGAATTTAAAACCGCAGGTACCGTTGCCTGAGCAGGCCGGCCAGACGCCTTTACTGACCACCATGCCGGCCACCGACAGCTGCTGGCCGGGCGAGATGTCGCCCACGGAAATACCGCCCTGAACGAACAGGTTGCTGGAAATGGTGATGGCGCCGTTAGTGGTCTGCGGCAGCGCCCCGATCACATCGGCGGAGAACAGCGGGGTCGCCGCCGAAGCGGTAGAGGCGTACAGCGAGTTGAAGGCGTAGGGCGCGGCCTGCAGGCGGATGCGGGGGGTCATGGCCTCGTAGGTGCCGCTGCAGCTGCCGTCCGGGTCCACCTGGATCTCCAGCCACAGGTTCTGGTTTTCGGCGAAGATGTTTCCGGGGATGCCGCCGCTGGCGGAGCCGACCTCCACGTCGTAGCGGCCCTTGGTCACGCCCACGTTGCAGCGGCTCTCGGTGAAGAGGGGCGACCCGCCGCTGGGGCCGGGGTAGATCAGGAAAGTGATGTCCTGTGGGGTTTCCACCGGCAGGTTGGTGACCTTGCTGAGCAGGAAGCCCTGGTAATTGACGCTCTGCGCTATGGCGGCCTGCAGGCCCGGCGCGCAGGCCAGCGCCAGCGGGGCCAGCAGCCCCAGCAGCAGCAAGGCCCGGCGCAGGCGCCCCTGAACGGGAATGTTGGTGTAAGAAGACTTCATAAGTTCCTCCAGAAAATCCGAGCTGCTAGCGTATCACCGCCACGGTACCGTTATAGACGGTGCCCTGGGCCTCTATCTGGTAAATGTAAACTCCGCCGGGCACCGCCTGGCCGCCGGCCTTGGCGTCCCAGACCAGGGAGTTGCCCACCGGCCCCGGGACCATGCGGCCCACCAGGGCGCCGCGCAGGTCGAAGATCTTGCCCTTCACGTCCTTGTCCTGCGGGTTGTCGAAAATAAACACCATCGTATCATTTTTGCCGTCGTTGTTCGGCGTTATGAGCCGGTTGGTCAGGCCCGCCCGGTCGGCGGAGAAGCCGCCGCTGCGCTCGGTGGTGCGCAGCTGGTAGCGCCCCAGCATGGTGGTCTCCAGCTGCACGCTGCGCTCCGCGTCGTTTACCCGCCCGTACATCTGCAGCCAGCGGCTGCCATTGTAATAATACATGCTGATGGCCTTGGCGTCGGTCTGGGCGGAGGGGACTATGGCGCTGCCGGCCTTGCGGTAGTAAAGTTTGAGAATGCCGTTCTTGGAAAGGCGGAAGTCGTCGTCGGCCTGCAGGCCGCCGCGGTAGGCGCGGAAAGCCACGGACTTCACCACGCGGCCGGCCAGGTCCTCGGTGAACGTGGTGATCTCCACGCTGTAGGCGTCCAGCGGGTCGGACGACTCGGAGAAGAACTCCCCTGTGCCGTCGGCGGGGACTTCCAGGATGCTCTGGTTGTCCGGCGCCAGGAAATAGAGATTGCCGGACAAACTGTTGCGCGCGTAGGAAGGGAAGGAAACCCCGGCCTGGTTGAGAGCGCGGGCGTGGTAGTAATAATTATCGCCTTCGGCTATGGTGTCGGTCCAGGAGAAAGTATTCGAGGAGACCTCGGCCAGGTACTGCCACTCGGCGTTGGCCGGGGCGGTGGCCCGGAACACCTGGTAGGTCTTGACCTCGTAGGGGAAAGAGGGGGAGAAGCGGTCGTTGAAACCTATGCGGTTCTGGTAGCCGGCGGGCGGGATCCAGGTCATGGTCACCGCGTTGCCGGCGCGGATGATCTTGAAATTCATGGGCGCCAGCGGCACCAGGGCGAAGGCGGCGGCGGGGTTGGACAGTTCCGAACGGAGCTTCTGGTCGTTAAGCGTCTCGAGCGCGAAGTAGTACGTGGTTCCGGGGTTGAACCCCTCTATGATCCTGCTTTCCGCCGAGCCCGCGGCCAGCGGCGTCCAGTCCTGCGGATACGTGGAAGCGGCGTAAAAAGCCTGATCGGAAGACAGGAACCCCGCCGTAGTATAGCGCAGGATGTACTGGTCCACGGCCCCGAAATCGCGGGAAGCATCCACCGAAGGCGCGGTCCAGGTCATGCGGATGGAATAGCTGGAGATCGTCACCACTTCGATGTCGGCTATTGGCGAGGGCTGGGGGAAGAAGGCCAGTTTGCCGGCGCGCTGCGAGAACCCAGCGGAGGTCTGCGTGGAAACGCCCAGTTCCTGCACGTTGGCGTTCATCAGGAAATTGGAGGAGAGCATGGAGGCGGAACCGAACCCGAGTATCCCGCCGCCGTCCCGGAAGCTGGGGGACTCCAGGCGGGCGGCGCAAAGCGGCGCCGCCGGCAACAGGGCCGCCAGCAGCAGTAGAACCGCCCGCGCAACGCTCTTAATGGTCACGTTATAATTATAGAAGTCCTGTGCGACAGAAATATTACAGGCAAGTTTCGGTTTTCCGGCGTTAAATCCATAATTCCGCAATAAAATAGTCACAATTGAAAAGTAGAATTAACCTGTATATGAAGACCGTCCCGGCCATTTTTCTGGCTGCCGCCGCTTTTTTAGCGCCGGCCGCGGTGCTGTCCTCCCCGTCGGGGCTGGGGCAGTCCGTGGCCATGACGCGCATGATAACCCCCAACGGCGACGGCTACAACGACAGCTTCATTTTCCGCTGCTACAACCCGCGCGACGCGGCCATAGAAGCCAAGATCTTCGACCTGTCCGGGCGCGAAGTGGCCAAAATGCGCCTCAAGCAGCGCTCCAACGGGACCCCGCCGGTAACGGACAACGCCTCCGGAGCCTACTACGACCTGGAGTGGAGCCCCAACGCTTCGGGACACTCCCCCGGGGGGGTGTATATCTACCAGGTGGCGGTGGAAACCAAGGTGTATAAGGGAACAATTACTGTTATTAGATAACTATGAAGACCCGCACTGACAACCGGTCCCGTTTCGCCGCCGCGGCGCTTGCGCTGCTGCTGGCGGCCGCGCCCGCGCGCGCGGCCTTCGAGGACCTGGGGTTCGGGGCCAGAGTGCCCGGCATGGGCGACGCCTTCACCGGCGTGGCCGACGACATCTCTTCGGTCTATTACAATCCCGCCGGCCTGGCCTCCCTGGAGCGGCCCAAGGTGATAGCCGCCCATTCCATGTTCTACAGCGGCCTAAGCGACGGGTCCAACCTGGGCCTCAGCGCGGCCGCCTTCGCCTTCCCGCTCTCCAACGGCCGCGGGGGGACCCTGGCCGGCCTCTGGCAGCAGTTCTCCCTCTCCGGCGTTTACGCCGAAAAGACCGCCCAGGTTTCCTGGGGCTACCGCTTCGACCGCCGCTCCGTCTACGAGAAGTTCTCCATAGGCGCCTCGCTCAAGTACCTGTCCCACGGCTTCACCCGCCTGGACGAAACTTATAACGCCGTGGAGAACGACCTGATGCAGAACGGCAACACGGACCCGGTCCTGGCCGGCGCAAATTCCAGGGCCGCGCTGGACGCCGACGTAGGCGTCCTCTACAGGCTGACCAAGCGCTGGACGCTGGGCGGCGCCCTGCTCAACGCCATGCAGGCCAACGTGGCCTTCAGCAGCGGCGACAAGGACAAAATACCAATGAAGACCCGCCTGGGCGCCTCTTACAAGAGCCTCTGGCTGGTCCTGGCCGCGGACGCGCGCCTGCAGAAAGGCCCCGATGGCAAAGCCGACAAACAGTTCATCTTCGCGGCGGAAAAGGTCTTCCCGAGCCTGGACCGGGGCGACGTGGGGGTCCGCGCCTCGCTGGGCGCGGGCGACAGGGAATTCAAGCAGGCCACGGCGGGCCTGTCCTACAAGATCCAGAAGATACAGCTGGACTACGGTTTTTCGCTGCCGATAGGCACGGTAAAAGAGACCGCCGGCAACCACCGGGTGGCGCTAACCTACCATTTCGGCTCCGCCACCCAGACCGAGATAGCCGAGGCCGAACTGCTGGAGCAGTACAAGCGCCTGCGCGAGGCCAAGGACTACAAGAGCCCGCGGGAGACGGCCAGCCTCAACGACCCGCGCCTGGCCGACATCAAGGAACTTATAAAGGCCGAGAATTACTACGCCGCCAACAAGCTGCTGCTGGAAAGGGCCAACGAACTGCTCCCCGACTCTACCGTGGTGGGGCTGACCAAGCGCCTTTCCACCGTGGCCGCCTTCTGGCCGTCGCTGGCCGTGGAAGGGCGCCAGAAGAACCGCTGGGAACAGCTCCTGAGCGGCGGCGTGAAGGATTTCCTCAACGGGGCGGACCAGCGCGCCATGAAGCAGCTGGCCTACGCCCAGAGCCTCAACCAGCAGGACTCCGCCCTGGCCAACTTCCTGGACCGCGTAGGGGAGATAACCCGCGTCACGCCCGATAAAGTTCCCGCCGACTTCAGCCGCGGCTGGGCCGAGTACAAACTGACCGAGTCCGACGAACTTTACACCAAGAAGCGCTATTCCGAGGCGCTGCGCAAGCTCGACGAGATGCTGGAACTGGAGCCCAACGACCTGCTGGCCCTCAAGAAGAGCGGCTCCTGCAACTACATGCTGGGCAGCTACGCCCGCGCCGCCTATGACTGGGAAAAAGCCTCGCGCCTGGAGACCGACCCGCTCGAGAAAGCGAAGGTCTCCAAGATGATAGAGGAGGCCCGCATAAAGCAGGGCAAGGCCTCCAGCTGGCAGCCGCCCGTCAGCGGCGCGGCCATCCCCGGCGTGGACGAGAAAGAGGAGACCAAGGCGGAAAAGGACGCCCGCGAGATAGAGAAACTTTACCAGCTCGGCGCGGACCATTACGCCAAGGGCGCCTACGGCAAGGCGGCGGACACCTTCCGCAAGATCCTTACCATAGACCCGCAGAACACGCAGGCCAAGAAGGCCCTGGAGCGCATAATCCGCCTGTCGCGCTAGCCGGCGCGCCGGGAAAAGGGGGAACGAAGGGCGGGCACGCCATATGAAGCTTTTTTATAAATTCAGCGCGGCGCTCATGGCCGCGGCCCTGGCCGCGGCCTTGCTGCTGAGCGGCATCTTCCTTAAATTCCAGGAGCGCACCGTGGGGCAGGCCCAGCAAGCGCGCCTGCAGGCCCTGGAACAGTCCGTACTGGCCATGCTCGGCGAGGCCGAACTGGCCGGGGACCCGCTGATGGCGGTGGACTATCTTTCCGGCCTCTGTTCTTCGCGGCCGGAGATACGCGCCTGCCGGCTGGACATAGGGCGGGGCATGGCCCCCGTAAAACTTCCCAGGCTAAAATCAGCGGCAAAGTCGGACGTGGCGCACTCACGGCAGTTGAGCGGCAAAAAATACCGCGCCGATATCGATTTCTCCGCCGAGGCGCTGGCCCGTGAGCGCAAGGAGGCCCTCTCCGGGGTCTGGCGCAACCTCGCGGCGGCCTTCGCCGCCGCCATGGCGGTGGCCGTACTGCTGGCCCTGCTGCTCGCGCGGCGCCTGACGCGCCGGCTGCGGCGCCTCGCGGCCGAAGCCGCGGCGCTGGGAGAGGGGAAATTCGGGGTAAAGGCAGAAGTCTCAGGGTCTGACGAGGTAGCGGACCTCGCCGCCGCGTTCAACGCCACTTCAGACAAACTCCTGGAACTGGAGACCATGAAAAAGAATTTCACCGCCTCCGTCACGCACGAACTGCGCTCCCCGCTCGGGGTTATCGAGACCTACGCCTCCATGCTCCTCAAGGAAGAGGAGCGTTTCACTCCCGACGATATTTCGGTGTTCCGGCGCATCAGGGAGAACGCCGTGCGCCTGGCCAATTTCGTCACGGCCATGCTGGACCTGGCCAGGATAGAGCGCGGCAAGATGGAACTGCGGCCCGCCAAAGAGGATCCCCTGGCGCTGGTGCGCGACGCGGTCGATTTCCTGAAACCCAAAGCGGACGAGAAAAAAGTGTCCCTCGCGGCCCTCACAACGGCGGGCCCGGCCGAGGCCCTGCTGGACCGGGAGCTCGTCACCCACGCGCTGACCAACCTTATAGCCAACGCCGTCAAATTCACGCCGGAAGGGGGGAAGGTGCTGGTTCGCGCCGCCATAAGGGAGGGAGTCCTGCGCGTCGACGTGGAGGACACCGGCCCCGGCCTCAGGCCGGGCGAGCCGGAAAAACTTTTCCTTCCCTATTCCCAGGGTTCGGCCGCCCCGGGCCACGGCGGTACCGGGCTGGGCCTGGCGCTGGCCAAGGCCATAGTAGAACTGCACAAGGGCCGCATCGGCTGCGGCCCGGCCCCCGCCGGCGGCGCCCTCTTCTGGTTCGAGATCCCTGTGTAACCGGGCAGGCAGGGGGTATGGCCCCAGAGGGCCCTCACGGAACCCTAGGCTGCCGCGGGCACAGGGGGAGGCAAAACCCTGCCGGAGGCCCGAGCTTGCATAGCGCGAGGGCCGAGGCAGGGAAGGGCGAGCACGGTGTGCGAGACCCTGTTTTTGACACCCCCTGTGCCTGCGGCAGCCTTAGACATTTTCACCACCCCGTAATAACTTTGTAACGTGCTTTATATAGAATAATAGTACGGATTATGAAAAAACTGCTGACCCTTTTTGCCGCCATAGCCTTCTTCGCCGCCGCGGCCGGCGCCCAGGAGGCCCCCGAGCCTTCTCCCACCGCCCAGGCCGCCGAACTTTCCTCGCGCATGCAGGAAGACGTCTCCCGCCTGCTGGAGCAGCTGGTAGGCCGCGGCCGCGCCCGCTCCTTCGTCACCGTGGAGGGGGAGATAGTCCTCAAGAGCAAACTCGAATCCGGCACCCCCTCCGAAGACACCCTCACCCTCCCCGGTTATTCCTCCGTCAACATCCTGGAAAAGACCGGCGAATACCTCAAGCAGAAACGCGAGGAAAGCCAGCGCACCAGCGAGTTCCGCATAAAGAAGCTCAGCGTCTCCCTGGTTTTCGACAGGACCGTGCCCGAAGCCCGCGTCAACGCCATAAAGCTCATGATCTCCGACGTGCTCCGGCTCGCCGAAGCCCGCGGCGACACCATCATCACCGCCCGCGCCGAAATGCAGCCCTGGTGGCGCAGCGCCCTGGAGGCGCCGGAGATCCGGCCCGTGCTGCTGGCTTCCGCCTTCGGCGCGCTGGCCCTGGCCGCCCTGCTGGTACTGGGCTATATCCTGGCCTCGCGGCTGATGTCCGGTTTTGTGGATTACGCGCGCCTTAACGCGCCCGGCCCCGCCATGGGCGCGGGCGGCGGTTACGGCGGCGGCGCCGGCGGCGGCGAAGAAGCCGGAGAACTGGGCGACATCATAGACGTGGAAGCCCGGGCCGCCTCCGGCGGCGCGCTGCTACAGGCCGGTTCCGCCTTCGAATTTCTGGAAAAACTCCCGCCGGCGGAAGCCGCCGAGCTGCTGGGCGAGGCGCCCGAAGAGGACGCGGCCATCATCATAGCCAACCTGGCCGACCGCAAACCCCATATCTCCTCCAAGATCCTGCTGGCCCTGTCGCCCGCCAAAAGACAGGCGGTAAGCGCGCAGATGCTGGGGCTCAAGCAGGCCGAGCCGGAAAAGATCTACGAAATAGAGAGCGACCTGCGCTCCCGCCTGGAAAAAAGCCTGCGCGGGGCGGAAAAGCTCGGCCGCCTGCTTTCCCTGGTGGACGAATCCGCCCGCGCCGAGATCATGGACACCCTTTCCCACTCCGACCCCAAAGGTTCGGAGGAACTGCGCCGCCGGATGGTGACTTTCGACGACATCTGCCGCCTGGAGGACAAGAACCTGCGCCCGCTGGTGGTCTCGCTGCCTTACGTGGACTGGGCCGCCGCCCTGGCCGGAGCCGGAGAAACGGCCGCCGCCAACGTAACCAAGCTGCTGCCCGAGGACGTGCGCCTGATAGTCAAAGACCTGCTCGTCAACCGCCCCGAGGAAGAAAAGATCATAGGGGCCCGGGCCAAGATAATTTCCGCCGCCATCGAGCTGAACGCCAAGGGCAGGATAGTGCTTAAGGAGGGGGTGTGAACACGCCTTCCCAGGACGCCTTCCATGCGGAGTTCGACTACCTCTGGCAGGCGGTAAAGGACGCGCAGGACGGGGAGGCCCGCCTGCAGGCCGAACGCGCCAGGGCCAAGGACGGCCTGGAGCACGCTTCCTCCCGGGTCATGCACCTGGAGAACGAACTGGCCAAGGCCGTGGAAAGGGAACGGCTGCTGCGCGCCGAAGCGGAAAAGTTCAAAGCCGAAGCGCTGCAGCGCGCCAGGGAACTGGACAATGCCGCCAGGCAGGCCGAAACGGTACGGGCCGCCGCGGAAATGAGCGAGGGCTTTGAAAAGCGCCTGCTGCGCAAGGACGGCGAGACCTCCGTCCTGGACGCGGAAGTGGCCCGCCTGCAGGCCGAAACCTCGGTCCTGCGCGAGACCCTCAAAGGGCGCGACGCCTCCCTGCAGGCCCTTAAACAAAAACTGGACGGCCTTGCGGCCCTCCCTGAAATTTCACGCACGGTAGAAGCGGACTCTTTGGCTTCCGGCCAGCCGCCTTCGGTATACGCGCACCTGCTGCACCGGATCGAGAAGGAAAAAACCGAAGCCGCCAGAACGGCCCTGGACCTGGACGCAGCCCGCGAGCAGCTGGCAAAGGCCGGCGCCGCCGCAAGCGCGGCCCAGCGCGAAACCGAAGAACTGCGCTCTTCCCTGGCCCTCCGGGCGGGGGAGCTGGAAAGCCTGCAGGCCGCCCTGAAAGAGGCGGCCGCCAGGAACTCTATTTCCTCGGCTGAGATCGCCGCGCTGGAAGAAAGGGCGGTGGAACTGCGTTCCGCCCTGGCGCAGCGCGAGACCGCCCTGGAGCGCGCCGCCGCCGAGGCCGCCGCCCTGCGCCGCGACCTGGACTCAGCCAGGGCGGAAACTGCCAGGCTGCGCGAGGAGGCCGCCGCCCAGGTCCTCAAGACCGAAGAGCAGAAGAATAATTTCGCGGCGGCCGTGGCCCAGGTCTTCGACCTGCAGAAGCGCGCCGCGGCTCTAAAGACCGACCTCACCGCCGCGCACGACCAGAATTCCGCCCTGGCCGCCGAAGCGGCCGCCCGGGCCGCGGACCTGCAGAAGGTCAGCGGCCTGCTGCAGGAAGCCAAGAACGGCCTGGCACAGGAGAAAGAGACCGGCAGGAGGGCCGCCGGCAGGATAAACGTCCTGGAAGCCGAGATAGAATCGCTGAAAGCCAAAATAGCCGCCGCGGGAGACTACTCCGCCAAGCTGCTGCGCGCGGTACAGGAGCGCGACCTGGCCCTGGACGCCGTCAAGACCGACCTGCGCAAGACCGAAGCCCTGGAAATGGAGAACGAGGACCTGCGCCGCAGGAACGTCAAATTCAGCGGCCTGCTGCGCCGGGAACAGTCTGATTTCACCGCGCGGGTGATAACCGCGCTGGAAAGGGCGGCCAAAGACCTTAAGACCTTCAACCTGCGCATCCCGGCCGCGGAACGCAAGGGGCTGGAACCGGCACTGAAGAACCTGCTGGCCTCGGTGAACCTGATGAAAGGCTGGCAGGAGTACATGGACCCGGAAACCCCGGAACTGGCGGATACCGACCTTTCGGGCTTCTTCTCCGGCGAAGCCGGCAAATGGGAACGCGCTTTCAAGCAGCGCAAACTTTCCATCTCCTACGCCGTGGCCACGCCGCGCCTGCGCGCACGGCTGCACGCGGAAAGCATGAAGATGCTCTTCTACCACCTGGCCAAGAACGCCTACGAGCACCTGCCCGGCGGCGGCAGCCTCCGGATAACGCTGAAAGCGTCCGAAGACGGGCGCCAGGCGGTGCTCAGCTTCGAGGATACCGGCCCCGGCTTCACCCAGGAGACCCTCAACAAGCTCTTCGCGCCCTTCAACACCTCCGAAAAGGGCAAGACCGGCATCGGGCTGGCCGTGGCCAACCGCATAGCCGAAAAGCACGGCGGCACCCTGAGCGCCGCCAACAAAAAAGACAGGGGGACCCTGGTGGAAGTGCGGCTGCCGCTCGGCAGCTGACGCGGTTTACAGTTTGAAGATGTAGCCCAGCCCGAAAACAGTCCTTATCTTGGCACCGAAAGAACGCCCCAGCCGGCGCCGGAGCGCTTCTATGCGCTTATCCACGGCCCTGGCCCCCGCCGGGGAATCCTGCCGCCAGACCTGCTCCAGCAGCACGCTGCGCGAGACCACCCTGCCCTGGTTGCGCAGGAAATACAGCAGCAGGTCGAACTCAAGGGCTGTCAGTTTGAGCGCCGCGCCGCCCACGCTGGCCGTGCGGGCTTCAGGGGACACGCGCAGGCGGCCAAAGGCGTACTCGGCGGGTTTGGCCGGCCGCGCCGGCCGCGCCCCCCGGGCCAGCAGGTTAAGGAGCCTGGCGCGGAAAAGCGCCGGGTCCGGGGGAAAAGAAAAATATTCGTCCGCGCCGCTGTCGAAACACGCGGCCGCGGCGGCGGGGGAATAAGCGCCGGCGCCGGTGAGCACCAGCAGGGAGGCGGCCGTGGCGGGCGCGCCGCGCAGGACCGCCACCAGGTCGCCGCCGCCCATGTCGGGCAGGCCGGCGTCTATCACGGCCAGACCGGCGCCTTTCCAGGCGCGCAGCAGTTTCCCGGCTGAGGGATAGAATTTCAGGACCAGGCCCTTGAGCGCCGCCCGCACGAAGGCGGCGACGGCGGCGTCGGCGGTAACGCAGTGAACAACGGGCTTCATGCGGGGGAAACGGCGGCCTTGATGCGCCGCAGGAGTTCGTCCGGATCGAAAGGCTTCAGCACGTAGCCGGCGGCGCCCAGCCCCAGGCCTTCCGAGACCATGTCCACTTCGGACCTGACGGTGAAGAAGATGATAGGCACCCGCGCGAGCGCGGGGTCCCTGCGGATGCGCCGGGCGGCCTCGAAGCCGCTGATGTCGGGGAGCCCGACGTCCAGCAGGATCATGTCCGGCTTCTCGGAGGAGGCCAGGCGCACGCCCTCCAGGGCCGCGGGGGCGGTGATCACAAAACAGCCGGCCTTGGCGGCTATCCGCGCGGCGATGCGCAGGTAATCGGGTTCGTCGTCCACTACCAGGACTTTCGGGCGGGGCTTCATCGCTTGGGGAGCTGGGCCATCACTTTCTTTTCCAGGAATGAAAGTTCCACCGTTTTACTCATGAACTCGCGGCAATTGGTCTCCTGCCGGAACAGCTCGCTCATGTTCTTGTCGAAGAAGGAGCCGGTGATGACCAGCACCGGGATATTGCGGGTATCGTCGTCGGCCTGCAGGTTGCGCACCACCTCTATGCCGCCGATATCGGGCATCATGACGTCGCAGAGGATCACGTCGGGCTTGAGTTCCTTGGCCTTGGCCAGGCCTTCGCGCCCGTCACCCCCTATCTGCACGTTGAACCCCAGGTCCGTGAAATAATCGGAAACCATCGTGCGGAACTCGACATTGTCGTCGATTATAAGCATCAGGCTCATCTTAGCTCTCCAGACTCCGGAATTTCAGTAAGTATAGTGTAAAGTACCGCCGCATATCAAGACGGGCTGGGCACCGGCGGCGGCGGGGCGGCCATGGACTTGGCGACGGTGAAGATGAACTTGCTGCCCTTGCCCACTTCCGATTCCACCCAGATCTCGCCCTTGTGCAGTTCCACGGTCATTTTGCACATGGCCAGGCCCAGGCCGAACCCCATGCTCTTGTGCTCTTCCATCTGCGAGTACTTCACGAAAATTTCCTTGCGCTTGTTCTCCGGGATGCCGGGCCCGGTGTCCTCCACGGCGAAGAACACTTTTTCGGCGTCCTGCCAGGCGGAAAGCGTTATGCTGCCGCCGCTGGGGGTGAACTTGAGGGAATTGCCCATCAGGTTGGTGATGACGCGCTCCAGCAGGATGGGGTCGGCGGTAAGCTGGATCTTGCCGGCGGGGACGGAAACGGAGAGTTTTATGCCTTTCGGACCCGCCACCGGTTCATGGTTCTCCTTGATGCGGGTGATCAGCGCCTCGGCGTCCACGCTGTCGAGCTGCAGCGACATGGTGCCGCGCTCCAGCTTGGTGGTATTAAGGATGTCGTCTATCATGCCGCGCAGGCGGCGCGAGGAATACAGCATGCTCTGCAGGTACTTGTCCGTGGCGGGGGAGGCGCCGATCTTCTTCATCAGCAGTTCGGTATAGCCCTGGATGGTGGAAAGGGGGGCGCGCATGTCGTGCGTGATCATGTGGAAGAAATCTTCCTTGGCCTTTTCTATCTCCTTTTCGCCGGTGATGTCGCGGATGATAAGGACGCGGCCGGGGCGCTTGAGCGTGGCCAGCAGGAACTGGTTGGAAATGACGCGGAAATTCTTGGTCACGGTGGAGGTCTCGTTGGAGATGGGGGCCTCTACCTCGGCCATGAGGTATTTGTCCTTCAGGGCCAGCATGTCGGTGAGGGAATTGAAGAAGGCCTCGTTCTTGACCGACCGGGGGACGGAGACGTCGGAGGAGATCTTGGGGATGCCCAGCAGCTTGAGGGCGGTATTGTTGGAGTAGATCAGGGCGCCGCGGTCGTCTATCAGGAGCACGCCGTCGGAAATGGTGTCGATCAGCGCCTGGGCCTTGCCCTTCTCCTCCACGATCTGGTTGAGCTGGAAGGCGCGGTAGGCCTGCAGTTCCAGCATGAGGCGGTTTAGGATGCCCACCAGGGTGCGGATCTCCGGCCAGCCTTCCTGCGGAATGACGGAATCCAGGTGCTGGGTCTTGAGGAAGTGCTTTACCCCGTTGACCATGTTGGTAATGGGCCGGATGATGCGGTTGGAGATCAGGAACACCACCACCATGGTCACGCCGAAGATGGCCACGGCCAGCAGCGCGAAGACGAGGATGGACTTGCGCTGCTTGCCGTACAGTTCGTCCTCGGACTGCACCGACACGGCGGCCCAGTCCAGCTTGTCTATGGCGGCGTAGGCGCCGGCGTATTCCTCGCCGGAGAACAGGAACTTGGCCAGCGTGCCGGTGCGGCCGCCGCCCCGGAAGACCTTTTTAAGCAGGTCGGGTTCGTAGGCCAGCCCGGCCATGTCCTGGCAGGGAAGGGGCCGGCCCTGCCCGTCGGCTATGAACACGCGGCCGCTGCGGCCCGTCTTCTGGGAATTGATCTTGCCCAGCAGCTTGTCCATCGAGAAATGGAACACCACCACGCGCCCGTCCACCAGCGGGTAGGCGAGGGGGAAGAAGGCCTGCCCCCTGGAGCAGAGCACCTCGCCCGTGGACACGATGCCGCTGTCGCGGGCGCGCGCGATAAGGGCCGCCTGCAGCCCGGCCAGCGACTGCCGTTCCTTTACGGTCTCGCTCTGCAGGAAAAAAAGCTCCTTGCCGTCCTTGGCCACGAGCGAGAGGGACATGATGTCGGAATTTATGCGCGAAGCCTGCTGGATGACCTGGGACTCTTCGACTTTTTTCCCGCGCAGGGGGTTCTCGAACTCGTAGAGGAAAGCTAGATTGCGGTTGGTATTGAGGAACCATTCGTCCACGTTGACGGCGGACAGGCGGGAAAGGCCCTTGTGAAGCTCGAAGTAGCTGGCCACGGAGGAATTGTACTGGTAGATGTTCCAGCCGACCGTCAGCAAGAGCGGCAGTACCGCTATCGCCAGCAGGATCAGCAGGAACCTCGTAGTCAGTTTCATGGCGCTAGATCTCGTGCCTGATTATGTTTATCTCGATGCGCCGGTTCTTGGACCGGCCTTCCGGGGTCTCGTTGGATTCTATCGGCTTGAATTCCCCGTAGCCCACGGCGGAAAGCTTTTCCGGGGCCACCCCTTCCCGGATGAAGAACTGCAGCACGGAGAACGCCCGCGCGCTGGACAGCTCCCAGTTGGAACGGAACCGGACCACGCGGCCCAGCGGCCGGTTGTCGGTGTGGCCCTCTATCTGGATGGGATTGGGCAGGTCCTTGAAAACGGCGGTAAGGCGGCGCAGGTGGGGATAAGAGGATTCCTTCAGGATGTCGCTGCCGGGCGCGAAGAGTATGGGGTCGGAGAAATTGATGCTGATCTTGTTGGCGGAGATCTCCACCTGCGCTATCTGCTGGATGCCGTGCTTGGAGAACAGCGTGCTGGCTATCTGCGTGTCCTTGCCGAAGGTCTCCTCGAGCCCCTTCATGGTGAACTGGGTGGCGATGTTCTTGGAACTATAGAAAGCGAACAGGATCATGAAGAAGATCATGAGATAGCTCATCATGTCGCCGTAGGTGATGGCCCACAGCGCGCCGCGGTTGAGCTCGTTCTCCAGTTCGTCTTCGCGTTCGTAGAAGCGCATAGGGATCGCCTTAAGCCCTGGCCGCCCGGCCGCCGGCCTGGGAGGCGCCTTCGATGAGCTGGTAGCCGCGCAGGTGCATCTCCACCAGGTGGGGGGTCTTGCCGCTCATGATGTCTATCACACCTTCCAGGATAAGCTGCAGCACCAGCGTTTCCTCCACGGCGCGCAGGCGCACCTTGTTGGCCACCGGCACGAAGACCAGGTTGGACAGGCCTATGCCGAAGAAAGCCGAGCTGATGGCCACGGCCATGGAACGGCCGATCATCGTCGGGTCGGAAATATTGCTCAGGGTCTGGATGATGCCGAACAGCGTACCGATCAGACCGAACATGGGCGAGAGCACGCTCATGGTGCGGTAGAAGTTGGAGTCCTCCTGCACGTCCAGGCGGCGGCGGCGGATCTCCTCCTCCAGGATGGCCCGGGTCTCGCGGGATTCGGCGCTGATCATGGCCACGCCCACCGCGCGTTTGAGGAACCCGCCGGCAAAGGCCGGATCGGTGTTGGTCAGCGCCATGATGCCGCCCTGTTTCTGCGCCGTTTCGGCCATGCCCACCAGCATTCGCACCGCCGAGTCCACGGAGGGGGTCTTGGGGGCGTAGAAAATATCCACAAAGGCTTTAAGGCCTGTCACAAAGCGCTTGAAGGAGGTGTTGATAACGGTGGCCGCCAGGGTACCGCCCAGCACGATCACGATGCCGTGCAGGTCCATCAGCTTGTCCGCGATGCCGGAGGTGAAAATACCCCAGAACACCACCGCCGCGCCAAGGAGGAAGCCGCCTATTGTCATTATGTCCATAAGAAAAAGTTCTCCAAAAAAACCGGATGTGCGCTCCGTATAATTGTACAGAAGGCTTGTTACCGAAATTTTACATATATATATTATAAAATTGCGCACCATTTTGGCTTTTTGATAACATCTCTATATATCGGGCCCCCTGACGGATATGACACGGCGGCCCCGGATTTTCCGCAAATAACAGGAGCTTCCAATGGATTACCTACTCACCGAGCAGCAGACCATGATCCGCGACCTGGCCCGCAAGATAGCCCAGGAGAAGATAAAGCCCGTGGCCGCGCAGTACGACGAGTCCGAAGAGTTCGCCTGGCCCATAATGAAGGTCCTGGCCGAAAGCGACCTTTTCGGCGTCTATATCCCGGAGGCCTACGGCGGCCTGGGCGGCGGCATCATGGACATGTGCCTGGTGACCGAGGAACTGTCGCGCGCCTGCGGCGGCATAGCCCTGGGCTACGCCGGCACCGGCCTGGGCACCCTGCCCATCCTCCTGCACGGTTCCGAAGAGCAGAAGAAAAAATATCTTCCCGACATAGCCCGCGGCAAGCGCCTGGCGGCTTTCTGCCTCACCGAGGCCGAAGCCGGCTCCGACGCCGCCAACATGAAGACCACCGCCCGCAAAGAGGGGGACAAGTACATCCTCAACGGCACCAAGCAGTGGATCACCAACGCCGGCGAGGCCGAGATCTATACCGTGATCGCCCTTACCGACAAGGCCAAGGGCGTGCGCGGCGCCAGCGCTTTTATCGTAGAGAAGGGAACCAAGGGCATGGAGTTCGGCAAGAAAGAGAAGAAGATGGGCATCCGCGCCAGCGCCACCCGCGAGGTCATCTTCACCGACTGCGAAGTGCCGGCCGCCAACCTCATCTCCCGGGAGGGCATGGGCTTCATAGTGGCCCTCAAGACGCTCGACACCTCCCGCCCCGGCGTGGCGGCCCAGGCGGTGGGCATAGCCCAGGGCGCCCTGGACCACGCGGTGGATTATTCACGCACCCGCGTGCAGTTCGGCCAGCCCATTTCCTCCTTCCAGGCCGTGCAGCATATGCTCGCCGACATGGGCACCCAGGTAGAGGCCGCCCGTGCGCTGGCCTACTCCGTTGCCCGCATGGTGGACGCCGGAGTAAAGTCCGTCTCCAAAGAGTCCGCCATGGCCAAGCTCTTCGCCAGCGACGTGGCCATGAAAGTGGCCGTGGACGCGGTGCAGATCCTGGGCGGCTACGGCTACATGCGCGACTACCCGGTGGAAAAGTTCATGCGCGACGCCAAGATAACCCAGATATACGAAGGCACCAACCAGATCCAGCGCAACGTCGTCGCCGCCCACATGATCAAGGAGACGCTGAAAAAGTAAGCGTGAAGCGGCACGGGGTTGGCCGGGATTTTGCCCCGGGAACCCTTTGCGGAAGGGGGGGCCCCGCCCGTAAATTCCCAAGGGCGGGGGGAAACCGGCGCAAGGGTTTCCATCTTCCAGGGTTCGCGGGGTAAAATCCCGGACAAGCCCCAGAATAATACCAACCATGAACATAATCGTCTGCATCAAACAGGTACCCGACACGACCGACGTCCGGATAGACCCCGTCACCAACACCCTCATCCGCGAAGGCGTAAAAAGCGTCATCAACCCGTTCGACGCCTACGCCATAGAGGAAGCCGTGCGACTCAAGGAACGCTGCGGCGGCAAGGTCACCGCCCTGACCATGGGCCCGCCCCAGGCCGAAGCCGCCCTCAAAGAAGCCATCGGCCTCGGCTGCGACGAAGGCGTCCTAGTCAGCGACCGCAAGTTCGCCGGCTCCGACACCTGGGCCACCTCCTACACCCTCGCCTGCGCCATAGAGAAACTCGAAGGCTACGACGTCATCCTCTGCGGCAAGCAGGCCTCCGACGGCGACACCGCCCAGGTAGGCCCCGGCATCTCCACCCACCTGGACATCCCCCAGGTCACCTACGTAAAAAGGATAGCGGAGATAACAGACAAACTGGCCAAAGTGGAACGCATGACCGAAGAAGGCTACGACGTGGTGGAGATCCCGCTGCCCTGCCTGTTCACGGTCGTCAAAGAGATAAACACCCCGCGCATGCCGTCGCTCAAAGGCATGATGCGCGCCAAGTCCGCCAAAATAGCCAGGTGGACCGCCGAAGACCTGGACGCCGACCCGGCCGCCCTCGGCCTGGACGGCTCGCCCACGCGCGTGGTAAAGATCTTCACCCCCGAAGCCCGCAAAGGCGGGGAGATGATCTCCGGCTCCTGCGACGAGGTGGCAAAAGAACTAGCGGAACTCCTCAAAGGGGAGGTCGTCTGATGGCCTCCATAAAAGTACACCTGGAAAAATGCACCGGCTGCACGCTCTGCGTTAAGGCCTGCGCCTTCGGCGCCATCCATATGGCCGACCGCAAGGCCGTTATCGACATGGCCAAGTGCACCCTGTGCGGCGCCTGCGTGGCCGCCTGCAAATTCTCCGCCATCGAAATTGAAAAAGCCGGCGGCCCCAAAAAGGACCTGGCCGCCTACAAGGACGTCTGGGTTTTCTGCGAGCAGAAAAAAGGCGTCATCCAGTCCATCTCCTTCGAACTGCTGGGCGAAGGCCGCAAGCTCGCCGACAAGCTCGGCGTAAAACTGTGCGCCGTCCTGCTCGGGCACGGCCTGGAAGACGCCGCGCACTCCCTGGGAGCGCGCGGCGCGGACAAAGTCTACCTGGTTGACCATCCCGCCCTGAAAGCCTACCAGGACGACCCCTACACCGCGGTACTCGTCGCCCTCGTGGAGGAATTCAAACCCGAAGTCCTGCTCTGCGGCGCCACCACCATCGGTCGCAGCCTCATCTCGCGCGTAGCCATAAAGACCAACGCCGGCCTCACCGCCGACTGCACCGGCCTCGACGTGGACATAAAAGAGCGCCTGCTCCTCCAGACCCGCCCCGCCTTCGGCGGCAATATCATGGCCACCATCATAGCCCCCAACCACAGGCCCCAGATGGCCACGGTGCGCCACAAGGTCATGCAGGAAGCACCCGTACAGCCGGGCCGCCTGGCCGAAATTGTCAGCAAGGTCTACCCGGAAGCGACCTACGCCTCGCGCACGAAGCTGCTCGATACCGTGGAGGAACTCTCCGCCACCGTCAACATCTCGGAGGCCGACATCATAGTCGCCGGCGGCCGCGGCATGGGCAGCAAGGAGAATTTCGCCCTGCTCGAAGAACTCGCCAAGGTCCTGGGCGGCGCCGTAGGCGCCAGCCGCAGCGCCGTCGACGCCGACTGGATCGGTTATTCGCACCAGGTAGGCCAGACAGGCAAGACCGTGGTCCCCAAGCTCTACATCGCCTGCGGCATCTCCGGGCAGATCCAGCACCTCATAGGCATGCAGTCGTCCAGGACCATCGTCGCCATCAACAAAGATCCCGACGCCCCCATCTTCAAAGTAGCTACATACGGCATCGTCGGCGACGTCAACGAAATAGTACCAGCCATGATCAAAGAGTTCAAGCGGGCGCTCAACAAGTAGCGAGGTACGGAGGCTGGCGGGGTCTTGCCCCGAGCACCCGTTGCGGAAAGGGGGCCCCGCCATAATATCCCAAGGCGGGGGGAAACCACGCAAGGGTTTCCTGCAGTCCGGGTGAGCGGGACAAGACCCCGCCAGCCGACCAAGGACCAATAATGACCGAAGCCATAAAACCTTTAAAGACCATGCAGGAGTGGAAGTTCCTCGAACTCCACCACGAGAAGATCGCCAAACGCCCCCTGAGGGACTTCTTCGCTTCCGACCCCAATCGCGGCGAGAGAATGGCCATAGAGGCCGCCGGCGTCTATTTCGACTATTCCAAGCACCGCGTCAGCGAAGAGACCATACGCCTCCTCGCCGAACTGGCGCAGGCCTGCGGCCTGCGCGCCAGGATAGAGGCCATGTTCACCGGCGAGAAGATCAACCTCACCGAAGGCCGTGCCGCGCTGCACACCGCCCTGCGCGCCCCCGCCGGCGCCTCCGTGCTGGTGGACGGGGAGAACGTCGTGCCCCAGGTCCAC
>JAMPXK010000029.1 GCA_023701245.1 Elusimicrobiales bacterium
CAAGACCGTGGCCCTCAAGACCCTGGCTTTTACCCAGCTGCTGGCCCAGAGCGGGTTTTTCGTGCCGGCGGCCGCCTTCGAGACCTGCCTTTTCGACGGGGGGGCCTTTATCGGCGGCGCGGAGATGGAAACGGCCGGCGGACTGAGCAGTTTCGGCCTGGAGATGAACGACTTCGCCGCCGCCCACGAGCGCCTGAAGGGCGAGAACGTGCTGCTGATACTCGACGAGTTCGCGCGCACCACCAATTCCGAGGAAGCCGCGGCCCTGCTGGGCGCCATCCTGGAAGACCTGGGCGCCCGGAAGTCCGCCTTCGCCTTCCTGGCCACTCATTTTTCCGGCCTGAAGCCCGGCAAGGCTTCGGCGGCGTTCAAGATGCGCGGGTTCGACACCGCGGCCTTCAACGAGTACTTCTCCGGGCGGGCGGGCTGCGGCCTGGACGAGAAGCTGAAGATGATAAACAAATTCATGCGCTACGAGCTGCTGGAAGGCGCCGACGGGGCGGAAGCCCGCGACGCCATAAAGATAGCCGGCATACTCGGCGTGGGCAAGAGCATCGTCAGGCGCGCCCAGGACCTGATGGAGGAGAAAAAATGACACCGGTGAAAAGCAAGCTCGGCCTTTCCAGGCCCAAGATAGCCAAGGCGCGGGCCCTGGCCGCGGAAATAACGGCCCCCGTGCAGGAATTCATAGACGCGCATACCACCGTCACCATAGAGCGCGCCACGCTGCGCCTCCTGGGGGCCGACGGCGCCAACCCCGACGGCGTGCCCGTGCCCAACCTCATAGCCGCCCAGTGCGGGGACAAACTCGCCGGCGGCGCGGCCTCGTTCTACCTCAACGCCCTGGTAAAGCTGGACAAGACCCCGGCGGAACTGAACAAGGAAATAGAAAAGGGCCTCAATATCTGCGAAGTCCCGTTCACGGACAGCAAGCGCCTGCAGGCCAAGGCCGCGGAACTGGTAAAAGGGCTGGATGCCCGCATAGCCGGCAACGTGGCGCACCGCAACGCCCGGCTCAAGCTGTCCAAAGACAAGATCAAGTCGCCCATGATCTACGTCATCGTGGCCACCGGCAACATTTACGAGGACGTGAAGCAGGCGCAGGCCGCCGCCCACCAGGGCGCCGACATCATAGCGGTGATCCGCACCACGGGCCAGAGCCTGCTGGACTACGTGCCGTACGGCCCCACCACGGAAGGCTTCGGCGGCACCTATGCCACGCAGGAGAACTTCCGCATCATGCGCAAGGCGCTCGACGAGACGGGGGAGAAGGAAGGCCGCTACATCCGCCTGGTGAACTACTGCTCCGGCCTCTGCATGCCCGAGATCGCCGCCATGGGCGCGCTGGAACGCCTGGACATGATGCTCAACGATTCCATGTACGGCATCCTGTTCCGCGACATCAACATGTACCGCACTTTCACGGACCAGTTCTTCTCCCGCATGATCAACACCGCGGCGGACATTATCATCAATACCGGCGAGGACAATTACCTGACCACCTCCGACGCCGTGGAGAAGGCCCACACCGTGCTGGCCAGCCAGTTCCTCAACGAGCGCTTCGCCGCCGGCGCCGGCATGCCGGCCCGGCTGATGGGCCTCGGCCACGCCTTCGAGATCAACCCGGAGCTCAAGAACGGCTTCCTCTACGAATACGCGCAGGCGCTGATGGCCCGCGAGATCTTCCCCGAGCACCCGCTCAAGTACATGCCGCCCACCAAGTTCATGACCGGCGACGTCTTCAAGGGCCTGGCGATGAACACGCTGTTCAACTTCGTCTCCAAGGCCACCGGGCAGGGCATCCACCTGCTGGGCATGCTCACCGAGGCCATCCATACGCCCTACCTGCAGGACCGGCACCTGGCCATCGACAACGCGCTGTACGTGCACAATACCATGGCAGGCTTCATGGACGAGATAGAGTTCAAGCAGGACGGCGTCATGGCCCGCCGCGCCCGCCAGGTGCTCGACGAGACGGTGGAGATGCTCGCCGAAGTGAAGAAGCACGGCCTGTTCACCGCCATCGCCACGGGCATGTTCGCCGAGATCAAGCGCCCGCGCGACGGCGGCAAGGGCCTGGACGGCGTCTACGAGAAAGCCGCCGGCTACTACAACCCCGTGGAAGCGTACCTGAAGAAAAAGCTCAAGGTCGGGAAATAGGAGGCACCATGTTCATTAAACCCTACGGCGATACTTCCAACGACGGCGCGGTGCAGCTTTCCTTCACCCTCCCGGTAAAGAACTGCGGCCGGGCCAAAGAAGCGGCCAAGCTATACGTGCAGAAACTCGGCTTTCACAAGGTGGACGTCGTCCACGCCGCCGCTCTGTCGGAAGACTTCACGTTCTTCGTGGCCTACGGCAAGACCGAAACGGCCCTGGACTACAGCAAGGTGGAATACGCCGAGGCCGTGGACAAGTTCATGTCCATGGACGAGGTCAACGACTTCATAAAGACGCATTTCAAGCGCAAGCTGGTCATCGTCGGCGCCTGCACCGGCACCGACGCCCACACCGTGGGCATAGACGCCATCATGAACATGAAAGGCTACAACCACCACTTCGGCCTGGAGCGCTACCCCATGATAGAGGCCCTCAACATGGGCTCCCAGGTCCCCAACGAAAAGATCCTCGCCAAGGCGAAGGAGCTGAAGGCAGACGCCGTGCTGGTATCGCAGATAGTCACCCAGAAAGACGTACACATACAGAACCTCACCGAGCTCATAGAACTGGCCGAAGCCGAAAAGGTGCGCGGCAAGATGCTGCTGGTGATGGGGGGGCCGCGCGTCAACAACAAACTGGCCAAGGAACTCGGCTACGACGCCGGCTTCGGAGCAGGCACCTACGCCGAGCACGTAGCAACTTTCGTAGTGAAGAAACTCTACGAGCGCCTCACCACGCGCAAGTGAGCCTGGCTGGAGGAGGCGGGCAAGGTGTTCCCCTAAGGCCCCAGTTGGGGAGGGGGCCCCGGCCCGCAGGGACGGGGGAACCGCGCAACGGTTCCCGGGTCTGGGGCACAGGGGAATACCTTGCCCGCCTCCGAACCCGCAGCGCCGCGGCCGAATGATGAGTGAGCGCACGGTGTGCGCGAACGCGTTTTGCGTTCCGGCCCGGATGGCCGGCTCGGGACAGAAAAATTCGCGAAAACCAGATCAAGGAGCGATAAAAATGGCTGAACACCTTAAACTCGACAATTCGGAGCGCCTCTACAAAGAGGCCCAGGAACTCATCCCCGGCGGCATGATGGGCATACGCCGCCCGTACAACTTCGTCCCGGGCGAATACCCCATCTTCTTCGAGTCCGCCAAAGGCGGCAAGGTAACCGACGTAGACGGCAACGAGTACCTGGACATGCTCTGCGCCTACGGCCCCATCATCATAGGCCACCGCGAAAAAGAGATCGACAAGGCCGTCATCGACCAGATCCGCCACAAAGGCTTCTGCATGTCCATCGTCCAGGAGATCCAGAACACCCTCGCAAAAAAAGTCATCTCCCTGATCCCCTCCGCCGAAAAAGTCGTCTTCGCCAAGACCGGCTCCGACGCCACCACCCTGGCCGGCCGCATAGCGCGGTCCTTCACCGGCAAGACCAAGACCATCCGCTGCGGCTACCACGGCTGGCACGACTGGTGCGTAGAGAACAAAGGCGGCGTGCTCCCCAAGACCTACGAGGACGTGCTGGAATTCGAATACAACGACCTCCAGGCCCTGGAAGACCTCCTTAAAGCCCACGGCGGAAGCGTGGCCTGCATCATCATGACCCCGCTGGGCCACCCCAACGCCCACGAAGTCCAGATGCCCAAGCCCGGCTTCCTGGAAGGCTGCAAGAAACTCGCCGAACAGCACGGCGCCGTGCTCTGCTTCGACGAGATCCGCACCGGCTTCCGCCTGAGCCTGGGCGGCGCGCAGCAGTACTTCGGCGTGACGCCGCACATGAGCGTGTTCGGCAAGGCCATGGCCAACGGCTACGAGATCAGCATGGTGGCCGGCCGGCGTGACATCATGGACGTGCTGGTAAGCAAGGCCTTCGTCTCCTCCACCTACTTCAACAACACCCTGGCCATGACGGCTTCGCTCAAGACCATAGAGCTCCTGGAGCGCGACGGCATGCTGGACGTCATCGCCCGGCGCGGCCAGGCCTTCTGCCGCAAGGTGCGCCGCCACGTGCGCCACAGCGGCCTGCCGGTCAAATTCACCGGCGAGCCCTGGATGCCCTACATCACCTTCGACAAGGACGACACCGGGGCATACAAAAAGACCCGCGTGAAGTTCTACACCGAACTCATCCGCCGCAAGGTGTTCCTGCAGCCCTACCACCACGGCTACGTCTGCTACCGGCATACCCCCAGGGACCTCGACCACGCCGCCGACATGATAGCCGAAGCCCTGGAGGCCGCCAAGAAGTAGCGCCGGCGCCCCGGCCGGCCGCGCCGGCCGGGAAGCGGCACATCCGATGAAAGAGACCATTTCCAAAGGGGTACGCAGGGGGGAGGCCACCCTGCGCCTGGCCGCCGCAAAGTTCATCACTATCGACGGGGGCCAGCGCGCCGCCGCGTTCGCCTACAGCGCCTTTTTCGCGCTGTTCCCGCTCATCGTGCTCTTTGTCACGGCGGCCACCTGGTTCTCGGACAAGGCCTCGGCAGGCGCGGCGGTAATTTCTTTCGTCGAAAAGTTCGTCCCCATAAGCGGGGAAATGCAGGCCTACGTCTTCGACACGGTGGCCCGCACGGTAAAGTCCAGGGGACAGGCCAGCGCCGTGGCCGGCCTTATGCTGGTCTGGCTGGCCTCCCAGTTCTTTACCACGCTCATCCAGGCCGCCAACCGCGCCTGGGGCACGTCGGGCTCCAACTGGTGGAAACTCCCGCTCAAAAGCGTCAGCCTGCTGTTCGCCGTAAGCGCCGCGGTGCTGGCCGGCATCGGCGTACCCCTGGCCGGCAAGCTCTTCGGGGGGGTCCTCAAGACCGGGCTTTTCCTGCCACTCGCTTACAAACTGCTGCTGTTCGTGCTGCCCTGGCTGATAGTCTTCTTCAGCCTGGCTTTTTTCTACAAGCTGGCCCCGCACCGCCGTACCCGGTATTCCGAAGTCTGGCTTTCCGCCCTGTGCGCCACGCTGCTGCTCAACGCGGCCCAGAGCCTGTTCGTCCTTTACCTTAAACACATAGCCGCTTTCAGCGCTCTCTACGGCGCCTTCGGCGGCATCATGGCGCTGCTCTTGTGGATCTACCTCTCCGGCGTGATCTTCATCTTCTGCGCCTGCCTCTGCGCCGCCCAGGCGGCCACAAAAGGAACCGCTTGAACAAGCCGCGCGTAGTCCATATCATTACACGGCTGGAACCGGGCGGGTCCAGCCGCAACACGGTGGATGCCTGCGCCGCGCAGGCGCGGGAGTTCGACGTAACGCTGCTGGCCGGGCCGCATCCGGAGTCGGCCCAGCTGCGCAATATGCTGCCGCCGGAAGTAACGTATATAGAAGTGCCGGACCTGCAGCGGGAGATCTGCGCCGCCAGGGACCTGCGCGCCCTGAAAGAACTGAAAGCGCACCTGGCCCGCCTGCAGCCGGATATCGTGCACACCCACACCTCCAAAGCCGGGGCCCTGGGGCGCCTGGCGGCGGCCCTGGCCGGCCTTCACGCCGCAAGGCCCGCCGTCGTGGTGCATACGCCGCACGGCCACCTGCTGTACGGCTACTACGGGCCCGTCAGAACTTTCCTGTTCAAACTGGCGGAACGTTTCCTGGCGCACTTTACGGATAATTTCATAGCCCTTACCCCCGGGGAAAAGCGCGAAACGGCCGCCGCCGGCATAGGGCGGCAGGACCAGTGGGCGGTCATCCACAGCGGGGTGACCTTCGGCACGCCCGCGCCGGCGCGCCGCGAGGACCTGGGCATCTCCGGCGAGGAAGTGGCCATAGGCACCATAGCGCGCCTGGAGCCCGTGAAGGGCGTGGAATATTTCATCCGGGCCGCGGCAGAACTGGCAGAGAGTTCTCCGGGCATCAAGGCCCGCTTTGTCATAATTGGCGGGGGACAACTGGAGAACGCTCTGAAGGCCCTGGCCGCGAAACTGGGAATAGGCGGGCAAACTCTCTTTACCGGTTTCAGGCCGGACGCGGCGCGGCTTTTGGGCGCGCTGGACATTTACGTGCAGCCCTCCCTTAACGAAGCCATGGGGCGCGCGCCGCTGGAAGCCCAGGCCCTGGGCCTGCCGGCGGTGGTGTCCTCCGTCTGCGGCCTGCCGGACGTGGTAAAGGACGGCGAGACCGGTTTTGTGGTGCCGCCGGCCGACGCCGCGGCCCTGGCCGTCGCCCTGGGCAAGCTGGCCGCCGACGGCGGCCTGCGCCTGAAACTGGGGCAGGCGGCAAGGGAGTGGGCGCTGGCCAAAGACGCCACGGGGTTTGCGCGCTTTGGACCGGAAAGCATGAACAGCCAGCTGCAAAAGTTCTATAATAAAATCCTGGCAGGGCGGAAGGGGGGTATCTCTTAATGGCAAAAATACTGGCGGTAGACGACGACTTGAGCATACTGGAGATCTATAAGGAGATCTTCGTAAAGGCCGGGTTCGAAGTTCGTACGGCCGAAGACGCGGTGGCCGCGGTGACCCTGTACCAGCAGTTCCAGCCGGACCTGCTGGTGCTGGACGTGGACATGCCCGCCGGCGGGGGACAGAAGGTCTTCGACCGCCTGCGCAACCTCTTCCAGACCGCCACCCCCATAATCTTCTCCACCGGCCTGCCCGAAAGCGTGCAGCACCTGGCCAAACTGGGCAACGTAGCCGTGCTCAAGAAACCGGTGAACCCTGACGTACTGATAGCCGAAGCCAAACGCCTTCTTAAGATCGCCTGAAAGCCGTTAATTATTAACAGAAAAACCGGGTATTAAAGCCCGGTTTTTTTTGTTATACTTTTTATATAGCACCACGCGCGACTTCCGGCAGTTCGACACAGTTTTCTCCCGCCGAGCCCCCGCCCGCCGCGCGACATTCGCCCCGGAGGTCCTATGCCGAAGATGGAAGTGGACGTAGATAAGTGCAAAGGCTGCTACCTGTGCATACAGGTCTGCCCGAAAAAGTGCATCGAAAGATCCGATAAATTCTCCAAGACCGGTTATTACCCGGCCAAGGACTCCAAGGAAGGCTGCTGCATAGCGTGCCTGAGCTGCGTGCGCATCTGCCCCGACCTTGCGATCAAGGTCTATAAATAAGGAGGCATGACTATGGCTGAAAAAAAACTGATGAAAGGCAATGAAGCCCTGGCCGAAGGCGCCATCCGCGCCGGCTGCCGTTTCTTCGCAGGTTACCCCATAACCCCGCAGAACGAAGTCCCCGAATACATGAGCTGGCGCCTGCCGCAGGTAGGCGGCGCGTTCGTGCAGGCGGAGAGCGAAGTCTCCGCCATCAACATGGTCTACGGCGCCGGCGCCACCGGCGTACGCTGCATGACCTCCTCTTCCAGCCCCGGCATCAGCCTCAAGCAGGAAGGCATCTCTTACGCGGCCGGCGCCGACCTGCCTATCTTCATAGGCAACGTGATGCGCGGCGGACCGGGCCTGGGCAACATAGCCGGCGCCCAGGGCGACTACTGGCAGGCCACCCGCGGCGGCGGCCACGGCGACTACCGCACTTTCGTGATGGCGCCCAACTGCGTCACCGAACTGGGGAATTTCCCGCACAAGTGCTTCGAAGTCTCCTTCAAGTACCGCATCCCGTCCATGGTGCTGGCCGACGGCATCCTGGGCCAGATGATGGAGCCCGTGGAATTCAAACACCCCGAAATAGACCCCAAGACCCTCACTGAGCCCGCCTGGGCCCTGGGCAAATGCGAAGGGCGCAATAAGCGCATAGTGAAATCCTACGACCTCAAAGAAGGCGGCGTGGAGATCATGGTGAACGAGCGCGTGCAGCGCTACAAGCAGATAGAACAGAACGAAGTGGTCTACGAAGAGCAGATGATCGAGGACGCCGACATAGTGCTGGTGGCCTACGGCATCTCCTCGCGCGTCTGCGTGGCCGCCATGAAGCAGGCCCGCGAGAAAGGCCTGAAAGTCGGCCTGCTGCGCCCCATCACGCTGTGGCCTTTCCCTAAAGCCCGCCTGATAGAACTCTCCAAGCGCGTCAAGAACTTCCTCGTGGTCGAGATGAGCCTCGGCCAGATGGTGGAGGACGTGGCGTTGGCCATCAACGGCCGCGCCAACGTGCACCTGCACGCCAAGCCCGGCGCCTCCGTGATCACCGCCGACGAGGTCTGCAAGACCATGGACAAGATCCTCAAGAAGGAGGCCAAAGAATATGCAGCTGTTAAATAAGAAACCCGAATCCCTGCTGGACGTCAAGATGCATTACTGCCCCGGCTGCGGGCACGGCATCATCCACCGCCTGGTGGCCGAAGTGATGGACGAACTGGGCATCCGCGGCCGCACCATAGGTGTGGCGCCCGTGGGCTGCGCCGTGTTCGCAGACACCTACTTCAACTGCGATATGATCCAGGGCCCGCACGGCCGCGGCCCGGCGGAAGCTACCGGCATAAAGCGCGCCAAGCCCGACACCATAGTCTTCTCCTACCAGGGCGACGGCGACCTGGCCAGCATCGGCATGGCAGAGATCGTGCACGCGGCCATCCGCAGCGAGAACATCACCGTGATCTTCGTGAACAACGCGATCTACGGCATGACCGGCGGCCAGATGGCCCCGACCACCCTGATGGGCCAGAAGGCCACCACCTGCGTGGAAGGCCGCAACGCCAAGCAGGCCGGCTACCCCATCCGGATGAGCGAGATGCTGGCCACCATAGACGGCGCCACGTACCTGGAACGCACCACCGTGCACACCGCGCCCGGAGTGGTAAAGACCAAGATGGCCATCAAGAAGGCCTTCCAGAACCAGATAGACGGCAAGGGCTTCTCCATGGTGGAGATCCTCTCCATGTGCCCTACCAACTGGGGTACGCGCCTGGACAACCCCTCGGAAGCCACCAAGTTCGTGGCCGAAGGGATGCTGCCGGTGTTCCCGCTGGGCGTGTACAAGGACGCCTGCGCGGCCGACAAGAAATAACGGAGGACTTTAACATGTACCAAGGCATAAGGATATCCGGTTTCGGCGGGCAGGGCGTGATCTCCGCCGGCGTGCTGCTGGCCCAGGCCGGCATGATGGAGGGGAAAGAGGTCAGCTTCTTCCCGGCCTACGGCGCCGAAATGCGCGGCGGCACGGCCAACTGCTCGGTGGTAGTGGCCACGGACCAGGTTTCCACCCCGATAGTCACCGCCCCCGACACCGCCATAGTGCTCAACGAGCCGTCGCTCGCCAAGTTCGAGCCTATGGTGAAGCCCGGAGGCCTGCTGATCATCAACACCTCGCTGGTGAACTCCAAGCCCACCCGCAAGGACATCAAGATCCTCAACGTGCCCTGCAATGAGATAGCGGCCGAGCTGGGCAACGCCAAGATCATGAACATGGTGGCCATGGGAGCCTTCGCGGCGGCCACCGGCGCCGTTACGGTGGATGCCATCGCCAAGGCCCTGCCCAAGGTCTACAAGAAGCTCAAGCCCGAAGTGATAGAGCTCAACGTGAAGGCCTTGAAGCGCGGCGCGGAGTTCAAAGTCAACTAGCGCCGGGACTCAGCACAAAAGGGCCCGGGGACAAGCCCGGGCCCTTTTCATTAAAAACATGCACGACCGAAACGGGGATGACGGGCAGGACCCGAAAGAGAAGATAAACTACCGGGCCACCTTCCGCCTGCTGCTGGGCTTTATCCTGCCCGAGCGGCGCGGGTTCGCCGCCGCGTTCGTCTGGCTGCTGTTCTCCACGGCCTTCAACCTGCTCACCCCGATCATCGCCAAGCACATCTTCGACAAGGCCATTCCGTCCGGGGACACCTCGCTCCTGGCCCTGTCGGCCGCTGCCCTGTTCTTCAACTCCGTGTTATTCCTGGTCACCAACTACTTCCTGCGCATGCGCCTGGTAAAGACCGGCCAGCAGATCATGACCGACCTCAAGAAGCGCATGCTGGCGCATATGCTGGCGCTGGACCTGCCCTTTTACGCCGAGTACCCGGTAGGCCGCCTCACGGCGCGCGTGCAGGCCGATACCACCACGCTCTACGAACTGTTCACCGAAACCACGGTCAACATCTTCCGCGACATCCTGATGTTCGCCGTCACCTTCGGCATCATGTTCTACTTCAGCCCCAAGCTGACGCTGCTGCTCTGCGCGGCCTTCCCCGTGGTCCTGGTGATCAGTTCCATCTTCCTGCGCAAGAGCTCGACCCTGTTCGTCACGGTGCGCAAGCTGGCCAGCGAGATCACCGGCTTCCTTACCGAGCACGTCAACGCCGCGGGCCTGCTGCAGGCTTTCAACCGCGAGCGGATGACCGAGGCCCGCCTGGAGGACATCAACAAACGCAAGTTCGACACCGAGCTGAAGGCCGAGATGATGATGATCGTGTTCTTCATGAGCATCATCATGATCAGCCCGGTCTCCATAGCCATGATCCTGGGCGTGGGCGGCGCCTGGGTGGCCGAGGGGACGCTGACCGTCGGCACCCTGGTCATGTTCATCCTCTACATCGACAAGCTCTTCGAACCGGTCTTCAGCGTTTCGGAGCACGTCAGCATCATCCAGCGCTCCTTCGCGGCGGGCCACCGCATCCAGAAGATCCTGGAGCGCAAGCCCGCCATCACGGACCCGCCCCAGCCCCGGTTCCTGCACGGCATCAAGGAAGGTCTGGAGTTCCGCAACGTCTGGATGCGCTACGCCGACGACGCCCAGTGGGTGTTAAAGGACATCTCCTTCACGCTGCCCAAGGGCCGCAGCCTCGCCATAGTAGGCGAGACGGGCGGGGGCAAGACCACCGTTACCAACCTGCTGTTCAAGTTCTACGTGCCCAACAAGGGCAAGATCCTCATAGACAACACGGACCTCGCCGAGATAGGCCTTAATTCGCTGCGCACCTCCATAGGCCTGGTGCAGCAGGATATCTACCTCTTCCCCGGAACCATCATGCAGAACCTCAAGCTGATGGACGACAGTATCCCGGACGCCATGGTGCACGACGCCATCAGGACGGTCGGGCTGGAAGCCTTCTTCAAGAAGCACGGGCTCAATAAGCATATAACCGACAAAGGCGCGAACCTCTCGGCCGGAGAGAAGCAGGTGATAGCCCTGGCCCGGGCCATGGTGCTCAACCAGGAAGTGCTGGTCTTCGACGAGGCCACCTCCCACATCGACCCTTATACCGAGCGGCTCATCAACGCCGCCATGCAGCGCCTGCTAAAGCAGAAGACGATGATCATCATCGCCCACCGCCTGTCCACCATCCGCAACGCCGACCAGATCCTGCTGGTGAGCGAAGGTGAGATAAAAGAGAAAGGCACCCACGAGGAGCTGCTGGAGCGGGGCGGCACCTATTCCAGGTTCTACAAACTCCAGTTCGGGGAGGGGGCGAAATGATCTTCACCCTGAAATGGCTCCTTCCTCACTGGCGGCGCTACCAGTGGAGGATGCTCGCCATCGTCCTGATGGGCATGGCCAGCGCCGCCCTGGGCGCGGCCTATCCCTATCTGATAAAGCAGATAATCAACGGGCTGAACTCGCAGCTCTCCGGGGAATACCTGCGCCGCTCCATCTGGCTGATACTCGGCGTGGGCGTGGCCAACACCGCGGTCAGCATCGCGGCGCAGCGCAACCGCGCCTACATGAACATGCGGCTGGAGTGGGATTTCCGCAAGCTGGTCTTCGGCCACATCCTGGCCATGGACCAGCACTTCTTCCACCGCTTCACCACGGGCGACCTGGTCACCCGCATGGTGGACGATATCTCCAGGAAGATCTCCTGGTTCTCCTGCTCGGGCGTGTTCCGCTTCATCCAGGCCATTTTCACGCTTACCGCCGCCGTTACCATGATGCTGGTCATGAACCCGGTGCTGGCGGCCTGGGTACTGCTGCCCACGCCTTTCATGCTGGCGCTCTCGCTGATAGCCGGCCGCAAACTCCATGAGCGCTACGACGCGGTGCAGAAGACCATAACGCTCATCTACGATTTCCTGGAAACCTGCTTTACGGGTATAAAACTTATCAAGGCCAACGCCAAGGAAGCGGCGCAGTGCGCCTTCTTCACGGCCAAGGCCGACGGCCAGAAGGAAGCCGAGATCTCGTCGGAGCGCCTGCACATCGTTTTCTCCTATTTCTACCATTCGGCCAACTTCGTCTCGGTGGCCATCCTCTACATGGCCGGCGGCCTTATGGTGATAGGCGGCCGGGCCACGCTGGGAGACCTGCTGGCCTTCTATTTCTACGCCGGCATGATCATGGGCCCCCTGCGCGACATCAGCGAATTCTTCGTGGCCGGCACCAGGGCCGGGGCCTCCATAAAGCGGGTGGACGAACTGCTGCAGGCCAAGAGCGAGATAAAGCTGCCGGCGAAGGCGCGGCCCGCGCCCTGCCGCATAGAAGCGCTCACGGCGGAGAACGTCTGCGTGAAAACCGCCAAGGACGACGGCCTGCTGCTCAAGAAGATAACTTTCGAGGCCCGGCGCGGCCAGCTGGTGGCCGTAGTGGGCAAGATAGGCTCGGGCAAGACCAGCCTGATAGCGCTGCTCACGCGCCTGGCGGAATTCTCCGGCGGGGACCTGCGCGTGAACGGCACCGACATCCGCGAGTTCGCCCCGGCCGAGCTGCGCTCGCGCATGGGCCTGGTCACCCAGGAGCCGTTCATCATGACGGACACCGTCAAGAACAACGTGACCCTGGGACGCGAGGGCCTGGACGAGGAAGCCATGGAGCGCGCCCTGACGGTCTCCCAGTTGAAGCACGACCTGGCCAAGTTCCCCAAGGGGCTGGACACCCCTGTAGGCACGCGGGGCTTCTCCCTGTCCGGCGGGCAGAAACAGCGCGTCTCCATAGCCCGGGCCCTGCTGGCCAAGCCCGACCTGCTGCTGTTCGACGACGCCACCAGCGCCATGGACGCCCAGACCGAAGAGAATTTCTGGAAAGCTTTCAGGAAGGAACTCCCGGAGGCCATCTGCCTCATAGTCACCCACCGCGTGAAGACCATAGAGCACGCCGACCTTATCCTGACCCTGGACGAAGGCCGCCTGGCCGAGAAAGGCACCCACGCCGAGCTGATGGCCCTCGACGGGGTCTACAAACAGATCTACGAACGCCAGAAGTTGCAGGAAGAACTCGCTGCCGGCGAAGCCCCCAAGGAAGCCTGACTCCGGGGTCAGAACGCAAAAACGTGGTCTCGCACACCGTGCTCGCCACTCCCTGTCTCGGCCCTCGCGCTTATGCAAGCTCGGGCCTCCGACAGGGTTTTGCTAACCTGACCCCGGAGTCAGGCCAGGGGCATTTACTAAAGGAACCGGAGCATCGCCCAGTCGTAGAGGTAGAGGAGGGGGAAGAACGCCAGCGTGGAGAGCAGGATGCTCTGCCCCACCAGGTCCTCGTCAAAATCGAATTCGCGCGCCACGATGTAGTTCATCACCGCCACCGGCATCACCATCTCTATAAAGACCACCCGCGACACGAACCCGGTATACCCGAAAGCCAGCGCCGCCAGAAGATAGAAAAACGGCAGCAGCACCAGCTTCAGCCCGCTCACCAGCGCTATGCGCGGCAGGTTGTGGGCGATCTTCTTGCCGTACAGCCCCACGCCCAGCGTGAACAGCGACAGCGGCAGGGTAGTCTTGCCGATATCGGAAAGCACCCGGTGCGGCAGCTCGGGCAGCCGCAGGCCCCACCAGGCCATTACCAGGCCCGCCAGCGAAGCCCACAACACCACGCTGCGGCTTATCATGCGCAGGAACCGGGCGGGCGGGCAGTCCCGCTCGCAGACGGAAGTCATCAGCAAAAAACCGAAAGTAAATATCAGGACATTGTGCACCGACGAGGCGATGGCGGCATAGCCTATGGCCTCTTCGCCCAATCTCATTGCGGCCACCGGGAAACCCAGGTAGACGGTATTGCCGAGGGCGGAGACGATAATAAGCAGGCGCGCCAGCCGCCAGTCGATCCTGCCGGCCTTCCACAGCCCCCAGGCCGCCGCCATCAGGGCCGCCAGCGGAAGCGTGTTGACGGCAAGGAAACGCCAGCCAAGGCCGGCCAGCGGCGTATCGGCGATCTTCACGATTATGAGGGCGGGCAGGGCGAGATAGTAAAGGTACTGGTTAAAAGCCTTCTCTGCCCCTTCCCCGACGATCTCGAAACGGCGGAACAGCCAGCCGGCGGCCAGCACCAAGGCGAGGTTGGCTATTATTGCGGTCATCTGAGGAAGAGCAGCACCATCACCTGCGCCGAGATCACGCGCAGGATCATCACCAGCGGGTACACCGTGGCATAGCTCATGGCCGACAGGTTGGACGGGCTCATGGCGTTGGAAAAAGCCAGCGCAGGGGGATCCGTCATGGAGCCGGCCAGCGCACCGCACAGCGACATATAGTTCAGCTTCAGTTTTGCCTTGGCGAAGATGCCTATGACGATTATAGGCAGCACGGTGATGAGGAAGGAAAGCAGGACTATGGTCACGCCATTGCCGTTCAGCAGCGTCTCGAAGAAACGCCCGCCGGCCTTTAAGCCCACGCAGGCGAGGAACAGGGTTATTCCCAGTTCGCGCAGCATCAGGTTGCCCGCCGGCGGCAGGTACCAGTTCAGCGGCCCGATATGCTGGATATAGCTGAGCACGATGGCCATTATCAGCGGCCCGCCGGCCAGGCCCAGCTTCACCGGGGCGCCCAGGCCGGGGATGGAGATGGGAATGGAGCCCAGGAAGACGCCTGCGGCTATACCGATAAAAGCGGGAATGAGCTGCGGGTGGTTGAGGTCCTTGGGGGAATTACCCAGCAGCGCCGCGGCCTTGGCCACGGCGTCGGGCTCGCCCACGATCACCAGGTTGTCGGCGAACTGCAGCACGTAGGAATCGGAGACCAGGAATTCCACGTCGGCCCGGGCCACCCGCGTAGCCACCACGTCGTACTGCGATTCCAGGTTCAGTTCATCTATGGTCTTGCCTATGACCTCTTTGTGGGTCACGATCACGCGGGAATGGATGATGCGGCTGGGCAGCTTTTTCAGGTCCATGTCGCTCTTAGAGCCCACCACCAGGGTGAATTTGCGGACATTCTCTTCCAGCCCCACCGCCAGCAGCACATCTCCTGAATGGATGACGGTATCGTCGTGGGCCACGCCCAGCTGCCCGGCGTGGTAAACGCGCGACACCACCACACCCAGTTCGCCCAGGGCGGGAATGTCCTTGATCTTAAGCCCGTCGAGATTCTTGTTCTCCACGGAGATGCTGGCGTTTATGAGCGAGGATGCGGCCTTTTCCGCCTGGACTTCCAGAAGGTCCTTCTCGGCCTGGGCGCGGAAAAGACGGCGGATAAGCACCATGGTAAGGATGACGCCCAGGATGGCGCCCGGGTAGGCCAGGGCGTAGCCGACTGAGGCGCTGTTGGCGGCCTCGGGGCTAACGGCGCCCAGCGTCTGCTGCGCCGCGGCGAGAGAAGGGGTATTGGTGACCGCGCCTGCGTACATGCCCACGGCGGTAGCCACGTCCAGGCCGGCCAGCCGCGCCACGGCCAGCGTGACCCCTATACCGCCCAGCACCACGGCCGCGGCCATGAGGTTAAGCTGTATCCCCTGTTTCTTGAACGAGGAGAAGAAGCCCGGCCCCACCTGGGTGCCGATGGAGTAAACGAAAAGTATAAGGCCGAAGTCCCGCAGGAACTCCAGGGTGCCGTGGTCTATCTCCAGGCCGAAATGACCGAAGAGGATGCCGGAGAACAGCACGCCGGCGATGCCCAGGTTTATGCCGGAGAGTCTAATGTTGCCTATGGCCAGGCCGCCGGCGGCCACCAGCATGATTACGAACACCGACCAGGCCACGGAGTGGGGGGAGAAAAGCGCGGAGAGAAGGTCCATACCTGAATTTTATCAAAATAGGAGGCCGCTTCAGTTGGCCGGCGCAATTTACTATGATTTACCTGTAGAACCGACAGCACGGAGAGAACATGATAACCAAAGCGGAAAATCGCAGCCCCTGGGCCTACGTGCCCACCACCTATTTCGCCGAAGGCCTGCCCTACATGATAGTGAACTCGCTGGCCGTCATCATCTACAAAAAGATGGGCGTCTCGAACACGCTCATCGCCTTCTGGACCAGCTGGCTGTACCTGCCGTGGGTAATCAAGATGCTCTGGGGCCCGCTCATAGACATGTATTCCACCAAGCGCAGCTGGATCGCCTGGACCCAGGCCCTGATGGCCGTGGCCATAGCCACCGCCGCTCTTTCCCTCAAGACCCCGCTGTTCCTCTACGTCTCCATGGCCTGCTTCATGGGCATAGCCTTCCTCTCCGCCACGCACGACATAGCGGTGGACGGTTTCTACATGCTGTCCATGGACGACAAGCGGCAGGCCTTCTTCGTCGGCATCCGCGCCTTCTGCTACCGCCTCGCCATGCTGTTCAGTTCCGGCGTGCTGGTGATGCTGGCCGGCCGCATAGAGACCAATACGGGCAATATCCAGAACAGCTGGACCACGGTGCTGCTGCTGGCCGCGGCCATCATGGGTCTGCTGTTCGTCTACCACCGCGTCTGGCTGCCTTACCCCGCCGCGGACAAGCCCGACCAGGCCAAGGCCAGCCAGCTGGCCGAGTTCGGAGAGATCTTCCGCGCCTATTTCAAGCTGGAGAACGTGGGCATCGGTTTGGCGTTCATACTCACCTACCGGTTCGGAGAGGCCATGCTGCTGAAACTGGCCGCGCCGTTCCTGCTCGACACCGCCGAGGCCGGCGGCATGGCCCTGACCACCTCACAGGTAGGCGTGGCTTACGGCACCATCGGCCTGGCCTCGCTCATCGTGGGCGGCCTTCTGGGCGGATGGATCATCTCCAAGTACGGCCTGCGCCGCACCATCTGGCCGCTGGCTTTCCTACTCAACGCCCCGGACCTAGTCTATGTTTATATGTCCTACCACCAGGCCCTGCCGACGGACTTCATCTACACCCTGGTGGCGGTAGAACAATTCGGCTACGGCCTGGGCACCACGGCGTTCATGTTCTTCATGATAACGCTGACCGGCGAGAAGTACAAAACCGCCCATTTCGCCATTTCCACCGGCATCATGGCCCTGGGCATGATGCTGCCCGGCTTCATCAGCGGCAAGCTGCAGGACCTGGTGGGCTATCCCAAGTTCTTTATCATAGTGTGCCTCGCCACCATCCCCGGAATGCTGATCATCCCCTTCCTGAAGCTCAAAGACAAGGAAAAAGCCGCGTAAGGCCGCGGCAGGAGATAAAAAAACAGCCCGCTTTCGGCGGGCTGTTTCCTTTTACGGCTCTTAAAGGTTATTCAACCTTAATGCACTGCACAGGGCAGTTGGCCGCCGCGGTCTTGCAGGCGTCCTCTTTGCCGGCGGGAACGGGGCCTTTCACCACGGCCTTGTCGGCGTTCATCTCGAAAACTTCGGGGCAATCGTTGGCGCAAAGACCGCAGCCTATGCAGGAACCGGCGTCGATAGCAGCTTTCATGTTAATACCTCCGTATATTTACTCCCAAAATCTTACGAACTAATTATACCTAAACTCGGCCGGGCGCTCAATAATTTACTCGCTGATGCGCCGTTCGGTGGCCTTGTCGAAAACGTGCATGTTGCGGTAATTGAAGCAGAGCTGCACGGCGCTGCCGGGGCTGCGGTCGAAGAACGCTTCCACCGTGGCCTGCAGGCGGGTCTCGCCCACCTTGATGTAGAGGTTCTCGCGGTGGCCCAGCAGTTCGCAGACCTCCAGTACGCCCTCCACCTTGTCGGAACATTTTTCCCCGTCGCGGCCCACCAGCACGTCGTCGGGGCGCACGCCCACGGCCACCTCGCGGCCGTCATGTTTCTTCGCGTCGGAAAGCAGATAGGGGGGGATGGAAAGCTTGATATCGCCGTTGGAGAAGAACAGGGTCTCGCCCTCCAGGGAAAGCCTGCCGTGCAGGAAATTCATGGTAGGACTGCCTATGAAGCCCGCCACGAACAGGTTGGCCGGTTTGCGGTACACCTCGATGGGCGAGCCCACCTGCTGCACTATGCCGTGGTTCATAATGACGATGCGCCCGGCCAGGGTCATGGCCTCCACCTGGTCGTGCGTGACATAGATGATGGTGGCGTTGAGCCGCTGGTAGAGTTTGGCTATCTCCACGCGCATCTCTTCGCGCAGCTTGGCGTCCAGGTTCGAGAGCGGCTCGTCGAAGAGGAACACCTTGGGCTTGCGTACGATGGCGCGGCCTATGGCCACGCGCTGGCGCTGCCCGCCGGAAAGCTGCTTGGGCATGCGCTTGAGGAACTTCTTGAGCTGCAGGATGCTGGCCGCCTCGTCCACCCGGGCGGCGATCTCGGCCTTGTCGGTCTTGCGCAGGCGCAGGGCGAAGCTCATGTTCTCTTCCACGGTCATGTGGGGATAGAGGGCGTAATCCTGGAACACCATGGCTATCTGGCGTTTGGAGGGGTGCAGCTCGTTGACGCGCAGGCCGTCGATGGAGATCTCGCCGTCGGTTATCTCCTCGAGGCCCGCAAGCATGCGCAGCAGGGTGGTCTTGCCGCAGCCGGACGGCCCGACGATGACCACGAACTCGTGGTCCTTGATGTCCACGTCCACGCCGTTAAGGACCAGATTGTCCTTGAATTTCTTGACGATGCCTTTGAATTGGACTGAAGCCATATTATCCTTTCACGCTGCCGAGCGTAAGACCGGAGATCAGCCACTTGGAGGAATACAGGAACACCGCCAGCACCGGGATGGTCACGAGCATGGACCCGGCGGCGAACATGCCCCACTGGGTGATGTACTGGCCCTGCAGTTCGAAGAGCCCCAGGGTCCAGGTATACTGGGAGGAGCTGAACAGGACCACGCGGGCCACCAGATATTCGTTCCAGGCGGTGGTGAAATTGAACAGGAAGGCGATGCTGAGCGCCGGCGTGGACAGCGGCAGGATGATGCGCCAGAAAGCGCCCACCTGGCTGGTGCCGTCCACCAGCGCCGCCTCCTCGAGGGAACGGGGGATGGTGTCGTAGTAGCCTTTCAGGATCCAGATGCTGAACGGCAGCGAACTTACCGAGTAGGCGATGATCATGCCCAGGTAGGTGTTCATGAGCTTGAGCTTCATGATCATCAGGAACAGCGGCAGGATGAGCATGCCGGCGGGGATCATCTGGCTCGACAAGAGCAGGATGAGGCCGGCCTTCTTGCCGGGAAAACGGAAGCGGGAGAAGGCGTACGCCGCGGTGGAAGCCAGGGACACCCCGATGAAAGAGGTGGCCAGGGTGATGAGCAGCGAGTTCCAGAGCCAGCGCAGGAACATGGTGTCCTTAAGCAGGCTGGCATAGGCCGACAGAGTGGCCCCGTCGGGGATCAGGGACAGATCGGTGGAAAAAAGCTTGTCGCCGGGGCGCAGGGAGACGGAAAAGATGCGCAGCAGGGGATACACGCAGACCACCGCCGCCGCGATAACGGCCGCGTGGATGAGCAGGTACCTGAGCTGCTTTTTACGGAGGATGGCTTCTTTTTCGGTCATCGCTCTTCCTTTGCCGCGTCGAAACCGTGCAGGTACGTCACCGAGATGAAGAACAGCAGCGCGAACACCACTATGGCGAAGGCCGCGGAATAGCTGTAGCGGTTGTAGGTAAAGGCCGCCTTATACAGCGCGGATACCAGGATGTCGGCCTGCTCGGTGCCGCCGGATTGCCCGGTGACCAGGTAGATGACGTTGATATTATTGAAGGTCCACACCGTGCCAAGCGTCACGGCCGGCATCAGCACGGGCTTTATCAGCGGCAGGGTGATGAACCGCAGTTTCTGGAGATAAGAGGCGCCGTCTATGTCGGCCGCGTCGTAATAGGAAGAAGAGATGCTCTGCAGGCCGCCCAGGATCACCACCATCATGAACGGGATGCCCAGCCAGACGTTGATGATGGTGCAGGTGAGCAGCGGGTAGTCCGAGAGCCACTGCACCGGGGCCACGCCCAGCGAGGCCAGGAAGGGAAAGACGGCGAGGAGCTTGTTGATGAAGATATTTACGAAACCGTTCTGCGAATGGAACTCGCCGCGCATCGCGAGCACCGCCACCACCTGGGGCATGGCCCACGGGATGACGAGCAGGGTACGGTACGCCCCTTTGAAGCGGATGGCGTTGTTGAGCAGCAGCGCCAGCGCGAACCCGCCGACCACGTGGAAGAAGACGTTGGAGAAGGTCCACAGGAGGGTGCGGCCGAGCAGGGCCCAGAACGAAACTTCGGAGAGGGGGGAAGTGGTGAAGACCTTCACGTACTGTTCCAGCCCCACGAAAGGCAGGTAGCCGGTATTCTTCCAGCCCATGATGGTGGTGAGTTTCAGGTCGTGGAAGGAGAGGTAGACTTCGAACACGAAAGGATAGACCAGCAGCAGGGCGAGCCCGACGAAAGCGGGGGCCAGCAGCAGGTAAGGGACGGTGTGGCGGCCTTTGACGGCATACCGGAAGAAAACATAGATCAGCGCCGAGGCGAAGAAGAGCCACGCCGCGGCCGAAGGCAGCTGGAGCCCGGCGGCCCTGAGCCCGGCCAGGGCCAGCACAGGATAGCCCGCAAGCGCGACCCCGGCGAACCAGCCGCGGTCGTAATACCTGAAATGCGTGTAGAGATAGCCCACCAGCGCGGCCACGCCCGCGGCTATCAGCAGGATGAACCAGGCGACTTCGTATATGGACCGGAGGATCTCCATCAGCGGTTCATCTCCGCGATCTTCTTGTCGGAATTTTCCTGCATGCGCTTCACGGCGGAATCTATATCCAGTTTTCTGGTGGTGGCCAGGCCCATGTAGTTGCGGGCGGAATCCCAGACGGCGCGCATCTCGGTGGCCATGGGCATGGGCCGCCCCTTGAGGATCTGCTCCAGGGAAATGCGCGAAACCTCGTCGCGGGTGATCTCGGGGGCGGACCCCGCGGCTTTCAGCGCCGGCAGGCGGGTAAGCGCCTGGTACTGACGCACCTGGTTCTCCTTGGAGGTATAGAACTCCACCAGGCGCTTTACCAGGGCCAGTTTCTCCGGTTTCAGGCCGGAACTGACGGTGAAATACTTGCCGCTGACCATCGGCGAGGGCCAGCGCCCGGTCTTGGAAAGTTTGGGGATAACGGCCAGGCCGAAGTCGGGCCCAAAATGCTTCTGGTAGCCGGAAATGGCCCAGTCCCCGTTTATGATGAAGGCGGTCTTGCCTTCCTTGAACAGGGAGTCCATGCAGTTGTAATCGCATTCCATCGGCACATACTTCTTCTCGTACTTCAGGTCCAGGTAGAAATTCAGCGTATCGCGCATGGGCTGGGTGTCGAGCATCGGCTTCTTGCCTTCCATGGGCCAGCCGCCGAAGGCCCCCAGCCAGGGCATCAGCCAGAAAGGCTCGCCCATGTCGAAAGCGATGCAGCGGTCCAGCTTCAGGCGCTTGGCCTCGGTCGCGCAGTAGGAGAACAGTTCGTCGGTGGTTTTGGGGGCCGTTTTGACCAGGCGCTTGTTGTAGAACATCAGCAGGTGGTTGCCGTTGGAGACGGGCACGCCCCAGGTGCGGCCGTCGAGCGTGATGGCCTCCACCACCGGGCCGTTGAACCTGGAAAAATCAAAGAGCCCGTCCAGGGGGACGATGAAACCGGAGACGGCGTAAAGCCCGGCCGTATCGGAGGGACCGAGCAGCAGGTCGGGGGGGACGCCGGCGAGTGAGGCCGCCTGGAACTGGGAACGGAGGTCCTCGGTCTGGTAATGGGTGCGGACTATTTCGACCCCGGCGTTCTCAGGGAGCTTTTTGAAGGCTTCGAAAACGGAATCTATGTAGGGGGCCACCTGGGCGTCTTCCTGTTCCCAGACCACTATGGTGCGAGAATTGTCGGCGGCGGGGCGGGTGCAGGCGGCCAGGGCCGCCAGCAGGACCGGTAGAAGATATGTTTTTTTCACCCCGAACCCTTTTGAACTTCAGCTTTTGGAGATATTGGTGATGGCGGCGAGCAGCGCCACCAGTACGGACAGCTTCAGCGCCGTCCACCAGGAGATCTTGGCCGCGACCAGCCCGGCGGCGACGGCCCCGGGGAAAAGGCCGGGCACGGTCCACATCCAGAACCACTTTATGAGGAAGATGCCCAGCACGAAGATGACCGCCACCCACAGGACGATGGCCGGCAGGCCCAGGAAAAGTATATTGCGCAGCTTCATAGGGAAATTCTAACAAATTTAAGCCGCGCGGGGGCCTGGAAATGAAGAAGCCGCCCCGGCTGCGGGGCGGCTTCCGGCGCGTAAGCCGCGGCTCAGGCCTTGGCGGCGACCGCGGGGGCCGCGGCCACCTTCAGCAGCGCTGGCTTCTTGACGCACTGGCCGGCAAAGGCGTCGTCGCGCAGCTTGTTGCGGTAGCCGGGGTGCTGGAAGGTGTAGTCGAACCTGGTGTGGACGTCGTAGGAGCCGTTCATGAGGCCCACCACGTCCTCCACGAACACGCGCTCTTCGTCCGTGGGGATCACGAACACCTTCACCTTGGAGGTCTTGCAGGAGATCTCGGTCTCGGCGTTGCGGGTCTTGGACACGTCGTTCTTTTCCGTGTCGAGTTTGACGCCCATGAATTCGAGGCCGGCCAGGGCGCCGGCCCGGGTCAGGGGGCCCATCTCGCCGACGCCGGCGGTGAATACCACCGCGTCGATGCCGCCCACCGCGGCCGCGTAGGCCCCGATGTACTTGCGGATGCGGTTGGCTTCCATATCCAGGGCGAGCTTGGCGCGGGCGTCGCCCTGTTCGGCGGCCACTTCCACGTCGCGGGCGTCGCTGTACTTGCCGGTGATGGCCAGTTTGCCGGACTTCTTATTGAGGATGGCGTCCATCTCTCCGGGATTCATGCTCTCGCGCGCCATCACGTAGAGCGGGATGGCCGGGTCGTGGTCGCCGGCGCGCGTACCCATCACGAGGCCTTCGAGGGGGGTGAAGCCCATGCTGGTGTCGTAGGAGAGGCCGTTGCGGACCGCGTTGACCGAGGCGCCGTTGCCGATATGGCAGATGACCAGGTTGGTCTGGAAGGGGTCCTTGCCCAGCAGCACGGCGGCGCGCTTGGCGTTGTAGAGGAAGGAGGTGCCGTGGAAGCCGTAGCGGCGGATGGCGTACTTCTCGTACCAGGCCCGGGGCAGAGCGTACATGTAGGAAGACTCGGGCATGGTCTGGTGCCAGGCGGTGTCCATGATGGCCATGTGGGGGATCTTGGGCATCAGCGACCTGGCGGCCTCTATGCCCTGGATATTGGGCGGGTTGTGCAGCGGGGCCAGCGAGGAAAGCTCCCTGAAAGTGTTTACGACCTTGTCGTCGATGATGACGGACTTGACGAATTTTTCGCCGCCGTGCACCACGCGGTGGCCCACGGCGGTGATGCCGTCGAGGCTGTCTATCACGCCGTGCTCCTTGTGGGTCAGGGTGGTGATGACCAGCTGGATGGCGTCCTTATGGGAGGGGCAGTCCTGGTTAACAGTCACCTTCTCGCGGCCGGGGGCCTCGATGTTGATGAAAGAGGCGCCTATGCCGACGCGCTCCACCAGGCCGGAGGCGACGGTGGCCTTGGCCTGCCAGTCAAAAAGAAGGTACTTCACGGAAGAGCTGCCGCAGTTCAGACAAAGTATTTTCATTTGAGTCCCCTTTTGTTGGAGCAGGCTGTCAAAAATTTATCTTATCAGTCTGCCGTTTTTCTATAATCTTATTCTACTAAAATAAACGGACGCCCGTTTTTCGGAGGATTCACTTTTTATGAGGACCGGACTTATGGCCGCAGGAGCGGCGGGGCTGCTGGCGGCGGGGGCGGGGCTCTTCCACCTCTCCTCGGGGATGGAACCCGCGGAGGTCATCCGTAAACTCTCGGGCCTGCGCGTGTCCCTGGCTCTTTACGCCATGCAGCGCCAAGGCCCGCCCGCCTCCTTCTCGGAGGTCATCCGCGCGGGGCACCTGGAAGCGGCCCCCGCCCTTAAACTGCCCTGGCATCCGCGCGCGGGCCGGGTAAGGGACGTCTCGTCGCGCGCGGTAAGGGACACGGGCGGCTGGGCTTATGTCAACGCCCCGGGGGACCCGGACTTCGGGCTGGTTTTCATAGACTGCGCCCACCAGGACGCCAAAGGCAGGTTCTGGAGCGAGTTCTGAACGGAGCAGGCCCGCAAAGAAAAGACCCGGAGGCGGCTCCGGGTCTTCTTTTGCCCTGGCGGCGGCGCTATTTCTGCAGCGCGTCGTCGTAGAGGCGCAGCAGCAGATTGGCCACCACGGGGATGGACATATTGTTGTTGACGTAACCGAAAGCCATCTTGGCGAAGTTGTGGCACATCTCCGGGTTATTAACCAGGCGGATCACCGCCTGCGCGCAGGAGGCCACGTTGTCGGGCTCCACCAGCAGGCCGTTGCGGTCATGCACGGTAAAGTCGCTTAAGCCGCGCAGCCGGGGCAGCACGCAGGCCACGCCCGAAGCCTGGGCCTCGATGAGCGAAAGGGACATGCCTTCCCGGCGGGCGGTCTTGGCGTAGATATGCATCATGGCCATAATCTCGGGCACGTCGTTGCGGTCCCAGAGGATGTCCACCTTGTGGCTGATGCCCAGCGCCCTGGCGAAAGCCCTTATGCGCTCGTCCTTGAGGCCCACTATCATGAAATTGGTGTCCGGCAGCGCTTCCAGCACTTCGCGCGCCATCATAAGGAACAGCTGCTGCTCCTTCAGGGTCCTGTCCATGCTGACGGTGCCGACGCGGTAAGGGCGCTTCTGGAACATGGCCGGCTTTATGAGCATGGCGCTTTCCCAGCGCCCGATGTTTATCCCCGGCGGCACCATGAAGATCTTGCGCTGGTCCACCCCGGCGCGGACCAGGTCCTCCTGGACAGAGTTGCACGCGGCCACGTAGTTGTCCACGTACGGCTCCAGGGCGGCCAGCCTGGAGAAATTCTTCTGGCTGCCCAGTTTTATCTGGGTGATGAAGACGCGGGAGGAGGCCCGCGCCTTCCTGAAGAAAAGCGGAGTGATGCCGGCGGGGTTGTAAAAATGCACCACGTCAAAGCCGCCAGGCTTGAAGAACCCGAATTTAGCGCCCAGGGTCAGGGGGAGCGCCGTTATTTTCTGCTTCTGGCACTCGGCGTAGAGCCGGGACCCTTTGGGACAAAGGACGGCGGCGTTATGCTTGAGCCGCACGAACTGGAGCGCCGTATTGAGCGCCTGGTAGGCCGTAATATCCCAGGCTTCACCGTCGCAGACGTTGAGTACGTTCATTTACGGGAAGACCTTTTGGATAATTTATCGAGTTCCCGCCGCGCGTTGCGGACGTAGGCTTCGTCCCGGGAGGTGGCGGCGATATCCGCGTAGATAGCCGCGGCGGCCGCGTAATTTCCGGCTTTCTTGTTCAGGAAAGCGGCGAGCTGCTTGAGCATCACGGGGCAATCAGGGTCGGAGAGCATGGGGCGGATGGTCTCGGCCACCTTCAGCGGGTCCTTGGCCTTGCTGTAGCCTATGGCCGCCAGGAGGGTAACGTACTTCCACTCGCGGGGGGAGTAACCTATGGCGAAAGCCAGGAGTTCCTGGGCCTCGGCCGGACGGTTCAGATTGAAAGCCAGGGAACCCGCCCCGTACAGGGCGGCCGCTGAAAAATGCGGGTCCAGCTCCAGGATGTGGCGGGAGCGCGCCAGGAATTCCGGGTACCGCCCTTCGCCGTTGATCCCGGCGTGATGGTGGTGGTGAAGCTCCCCGGGGTGGTCCTTGCACTCTTCTTCTTCCCCATCCTGTTCGTGAGAACCGTAATACTGCATGAGGCGTACGAACCAGAGGTCCGCGAAAAGGCGGCGCGCGCCAAAAGCGAGGGAGAACATATCGCCGGCGGCGCCTTCGGCGGGCACGCGGATCTCGTAGGGAGGAGGATAAACCGGGACGTAAGTGACCCTGGCGGCCAGGCCTCCCGCCAGCCAGGCCAGCAGGGCGGCGGGGATCAGCAGGCGAGTCATTTCAGAATTCCTTCCTGGAAAGCAGCCAGAGGGCCGAGAGGCAGGCCCCCAGCGTCCAGGCGGCCGCCGCGGCGAAGGCCAGGGGCGGCAGCGCGCAGGCGGCGCCGGCGGCGTCCCTCGCGTTGAACAACTGCAGGTTGGGGATAAGCCAGAGCACCGCCTTCAGGGCCAGGGCCGCCGCACCCTGCGCGCGCTCGGCCAGGAACCCGGCCTCCGAAACGAAGTGCCCGGCCGTCCAAAGGATGCCGGAGATCACCATGGTAGAGACCGCCGACGTGGAGAACAGGGAGATGAAGAAGGCCGAAGACGTGATGACGGCCAGCTTGAGGAAAGACCCCAGGACAGCCCAGGCGTAGCAGGGCGGCAGGCCGAAGCCGCGCAGGGCCAGCAGCGTCAGGTGCATGGCCCCCATCACCGCCAGCATCAGGGCCGCCGTGAGCAGGGCCCCGCAGAGTTTGCCGCCCAGGTAGGCCCAGCGCGGCACCGGGCGCGAAAAGACCAGATAGATGGTCTTGGTCTCGGCTTCGCGCAGCAGCACCGAAGAGGCGGTAAAGAGCGCGTAGGCCAGCGCCGTCAGTTCCATCAGCGCCAGGCCGAAGTCCGCGAGCACGCGGGCCTCCTGGTCCACGGCCATCACGCCGGCCAGCACGGAGGCGTAGATGGCGGTAAAGGCGAAGACCGCGAAGAGAAGGAAGAACCGCTGGCGCACGCTTTCGTAGAAAGAGTTGGCCGCCACGGCAAAGAACACGCCGATACTTTTCATCTCACCGCCTCCACGAAGATGGCTTCCAGCCCGCCCTGGGCGGCTTCCCACTGTGAGCGCTTGACGGTGGCGGCAAGGCGGCCCTTCACCATGATAAGCACCCTGGAGCAGAGCTTCTCCACTTCCGAAATGCTGTGAGAGGAGAGGAAGACGGCGCGCCCCTCGGAATTCAGCCCGGCCAGCAGGCCGCGGATATCGTGTATGGCCAGGGGGTCCAGGCCGCTCACCGGCTCGTCGAGGACCAGCAGGTCCGGGCTGTGCAGCAGGGCCTGCGCCAGGCCCAGGCGCTGCAGCATGCCTTTGGAGAATTCGGAGATACGCTTGCCCGCGTGCGGCTCCAGGCCCGTCCTGTCCATGGCCGCGCGGACGGCCTGCGCCAGCGCCGGCCCCGACAGGCCGGACAGCCGGCCGTAATAGCCCAGGGCCTCCACGGGCCTGAGGTGCGGGGGGAAGTACGGCAGTTCGGGCAGGAACCCCACCCGGGCCTTGGCGGCCCCCTCGGCGGGAGAGTGGCCGAACACCTTCACCTTGCCGGCCGTAGGGAAGATCAGGCCGGTCAGCAGCTTCATGATGGTGGTTTTGCCGGCGCCGTTAAGGCCCAGCAGGCCCGTTATCTCGCCGGCAGGGATCTCGAAGGAGAGGTCCTTGACGGCGGTGGTATAGGCGGCGCCCAGGAACCCGGGGCGCTTGTAGGTCTTCTCCACACTTGAAAAGGAAACGGCGTGAGCGCTCATCTTACGATCTTTTTCTCCTCCCGCTTCTGGCGGCGCATCTCGTCCTCTATCCGGCCCATGGGGATCTCACCCATGCGCAGGAAGAGGGTATGGAACCTCCGCAGGTCGAAATACTTGGCCTCGGTGCGCTGGTAGTAGCGGCGCATCTCCAGGATCTTGTCCATGCCGATGATATAGCTGAACCCGTCGGTGGGGGCGAGCGAGATCTTGAGGACCTCGGCGTCGGCGGCGGCCTTGCTCAGGAAGAGGCTGTCCTGGAAGAACCGGGAGGCTTCGGCGGGAGTCCATTTTTTGAGGTGCAGCGACGCGTCGGCGTAGGCGCGCGCGGCGCGCAGGGCCCGCACGTAGCAGCGCAGGAAGCGCGACCAGTAGGAGGAGTAATACCCCATTTCCTCGGCGAGCAGTTCGGAATAGCAGCCCCAGCCGTTGGAAACGGCCGGCTGCCTGGAAATACGGCGGATGCGGGAGCGGTTGGTGGAAGCCTCGTAGCCGCGCAGGTGCATGCCGGGCATGACGGCGTAGGCCGTCAGAAGTTCCACCTGCGCGTAGTTGAACCCCGCAGCCAGGGCGCGTTCCCGGGCGGCCTCGGAGGCGGCGTCGGGCGGCAGCAGGACGAAGAGTTCGGAAATGCGGGTGTCGTCCAGGGCGAAAGAGGGGGCGTAATAGACGTAAGGCAGGACCGACGCCATGAACCCGGGCATGCGTTTGATGAGCAGACGCTGCCGGGGGAACTCCACCACTTTATGTTCGTCGAAATGCTGGTAGGCGCGGTCCATCTCGTCCTGGAAGACCTTCAGGACTTCCGCCGCCGGGGGATGCTCCTTGGGCAGCTTGTCCATGACGCCTTTCCAGCCCTTTTCGGAGGCCAGGACGCTGTCCACGCTGTAGGCCTCCTTTTCCAGGTCCTTCATGGCCTTTTTAAAAGCTTTTTTGGAGTAGGAAAGCGCCCCGCCGGGGGTGAGGTCCAGGGCGTGCAGGCGCTCCAGGTAGAAGCCGTAGGTATATTCGCCCGCGCGCGCGTCGCCGTCGGAAGCCGGCAGGATGTCCTTCTGCAGGAAGGCGGCGTAGCGCGACAGGGCGGCCTTTACTTTGGCCATGGTCTCGTCCACCTGCGTCTTGAGC
>JAMPXK010000087.1 GCA_023701245.1 Elusimicrobiales bacterium
TAAGCGCGAAGGCCGATTGAGGAGCGGCGGCCACGGTGTGGCCGACCGCGTGCCCGAAGGACACATACCCGCGCCGGAACCAATACCCAATAATTAAGCCCCCTTTCGGGGGCTTAATTTGGTGGACGTGACAGGGATCGAACCTGCGACCTCCTCGTTGCGAACGAGGCGCTCTCCCAACTGAGCTACACGCCCAAATTTACTGTTTTTCCTCTCTGGCGGCACGTTCTATGCGCCGCTTCGCCTTCTTATGATCCTCGAAGTTAGAGTTAAAAACGTGTTTCCCTTTCCTGTCCGCCACGAAGTACAGCGCGTCCAGATTGGCCGGGGCCAGCGTAGCGGCCACCGAACTCTGGCCCGGGTTGCAGATAGGGCCCGGCGGCAGCCCGCCCACCACGTAAGTGTTGTAGGGGGACTTGAACTTCAGGTCCTTGTACGTCAGGGCCTTCTTCCAATACCCCAGCGCGTACTGGGTGGTAGGATCGGCTTCCAGCGGCATCCGCCTGCGGTAGCGGTTTATGTAAACCGCCGCTATCAGGGGGCGTTCGCTGTCGTCCACCGCTTCGCGCTCCACTATAGACGCTATGATGAGCGTTTTATGCTCGTCCAGCTTATCGGGAAACCCTTTAGAGAACAGAGGCCTTATCTGCCTGTCGAATTCAGATTTTAGCAAATTTATAACTTCCTGCGGAGGGGTATTTTTCTTCAGGTGGTAGGTGGACGGGAAAAGATAGCCCTCGGCCTTCTGGTCGCCGGCCAGTTTGACGAACTCGGCGGCCTTTACTATCCCGTTGGCCTCCAGCCGCTCGGCTATCTGTTCCATGCGCCACCCTTCCGGGATGACCACGCGCACGCTGCTGATATAGGTATTGTGGGTCAGTTTCCACAGGGCCTCTTCCGCGGACATCCCCCGGCGCAGGGAATATTCGCCCGGCATGAGGCGGCGGCCGGTGCCGGTCAGTTTCACTATGAGCTTGAACCAGGACGCGCTCAGGATCACGCCTTCGCGCTTAAGGGCCGCGGCCGCCTGCCCGGCGCCGGCGCCCTCGGGGATGACCACCTTGACTGGCTTTCCGGGCCAGAAAAAGTACAAGGACAGCAGCGTCAGCAGGGAAGACAGGAATAGGATTTTTTTCATAACAGACTTTTAGAGTACACCTGCCTGTAAACCGGGCCTTCGGGGGTAAGCCGGCTTTCCATAAGGTCCACGGAAACTATCTCCGTCCGCGCCCGGCGGCCCGCGGCGTAATCCCCGGTCCGCCTGAAGAAATTCTCCGGCAGCGGCTTTTTGACCCTGCCTATGGTCACGTGCGGCTCGAAACGGTCCTCGAAGGAGAGCCCCTCCCCTGCCAGGCCTTCCGCCAGGCGCCGCGCCAGTTCCCGCAGTTCGGCCGCGCCCTCGGAGATCCCTACCCACAGCGCGTTCGGCCTTCGCGGAGAAGGGAACACGCCCAACCCGCCGGAAACCGCGGAGATCCGCTTTATTCCCGCCAGCCCAGCCTCCAGACCCTTTATAGCCGGCTCCGGCCGCTCCAGTTCGCCCAGGAAAACGTAAGTCAGGTGAAAGTTCTCCGGTGGCACCCACTTCACCGCGTCGCGCCCCGCGTTGTCCCTGGCATAGTCGGCTATAGCCTTGAGGTTCCCGACAAAGGCGGGGGAGAAAGCCGAGGCCGCGAAAAGCCTCATTATTCCTGGCCCGGCTCCTGCAGTTCCTCGGCGGCCTGCGCCTCCGATCCGGCCTTGCGCTCCGCGGCGGCGCGGCGGGCGGCCGCCCGGGCCCGTGCAGAACGCCTGGCCTTGGCCTTAGCCGGGGCTTTTTCCCTGAGCTGTTTTCGGATGATGCGGCGCTTCAGGGCCTGGTCGCGCAGCGCGGCCCGCTTGGCCTGGGTCCTGGGCTTCCAGCCTTTGAAAGCGGCCAGGCGCCCGCGCATCTGGCCCACCATGCCTTTATGCCTGGCCATCCGGGCCAGGGCCACAGGGCGGAACCTCTTTTTCCCCGGGCTCAGCAGCAGCTCGGTATTCTTCTCCAGCGTGTATTCCTGAGGTTCACCCTCGCCTTCGGCCTGGGGCGTAACGGCCACGCGGCCTTCGTCGAAAACGGCCACCGAGGTCTCTTTGCCCATCTGGGCGTATTCCACGGCGAATTCGGTGCCGCGCACCGCGCAAACGGCGTTAGGGGTGCGCACCTGCAGCTTGAATTTCTCGTTCATCAGCTTCTTGACCTTGGCCACGAGGGACCCGAAGGTAAGGCTGAATACGGCGTCGGTCTGGTCCAGGGAGGTCATCTCCACCTGGGTATTGCGGCCCAGCGAGATGGCGCCCTTGTCGTCCAGGTAAAGCTCGGCTACACCGTCGGGTCCGGTCTTCACCGCGTCGTCGTGCTCCAAGGGCATTTCCCCGGTTATCTTGGACCATTCCTCGGAGTCGGAAGGCTTTACCATGACCGAGCCTGAAACCACCTTCAGCCGGGCGTCCCAGGTCTCTTCCTGGGTCTGGCTGTAATTGGCGGACTTCATCATCTGCTGCATCATCTTCTGGTAATCCTGGCTGTCGCCGCTCTCGGCGTCCTGGGCGCGCAGGGCCGGACACAGCAGTACCGGCAGCAGCAGCGCCGCCGCCAGAGCTCTGAGATCACGCATCATAACCCCCTCATTTCTCTATCTTCCTGAACTGGCGCCGCCCCACCTGCAGCACGCAGTTCTTCGGCTCAAAAACGATGTCATCCGACACCTTCTCCCCGTCGAGGCGCACAGCGCCCTGGGCTATGAGGCGCCGGGCCTCGTTCATGCCTTTGGCCAGGCCAGCCGCCACCAGCAGGTAAGAAAGCTTGCCGGGCTTCTCGGCGCGGAAGATCTCCATATCTTCGGGCAGTTCCTTGCGGGAAAAAACCTGTTCGAAATGGGCGCGGGCGGCCTGGGCCTGCTCGGCGCCGTGATAGCGGGCGGTTATCAGCCCGGCCAGTTTTTTCTTGGCCTCCATGGGGTGCTCGGCCTTCACTGCCGCCAGGTCCTCGGAGGTGAGCAGTTCGTAGTAGGAATACATCAGCGCGTCGGAGACCGACATCAGCTTGCCGAACATGTCGTTGGGGTGGTCGTTGAAGGCCACGTAATTGCCGTAGGACTTGGACATCTTCTTTTCGCCGTCGGTGCCCACGAGCAGGGGCATGGTCAGCACAGCCTGCGGCTCCTGGGCGTGCAGCTTCTGCAGGTCGCGGCCCATCAGCAGGTTGAAGATCTGGTCCTGGCCGCCAAGTTCCACGTCGGACTTGACCGCCACCGAGTCGTAGCCCTGCAGGACGGGGTAAAGTATCTCCAGCAGGCTTATCGGGCTTTCGGCCTTCATCCGGGCGCGGAAATCCTCGCGCTCCAGCAGGCGGGAAATGGTAACGTTCTTGGCGATATTGATGAAATCGGAAATGCCGGAGGCGGGGCTGGCGAAGAACGGTTTGAGCCACTCGGTATTGAAACGGATCTCGGTCTTATCCGGGTCCAGGATCTTGAAGGCCTGCTCCGTGTAGGTCTTGGCGTTGGCGGCCACCGTGTCGTGGTCCAGCACGGGCCGGGTGGAATCCTTGCCGGAAGGGTCGCCCACCTGGGCGGTAAAATCGCCTATGATGAGGACGGCGGTATGGCCCAGGTCCTGGAACTTGCGCAGCTTATCCAGCACCACGCCATGGCCCAGGTGCAGGTCGCGGCTGGTCGGGTCCACGCCGAACTTGATGCGGAGTTTTTTCCCCGAAGAGAGTTTTTTCGCCAGGTCTTCCCGGCTTACCACGTCCACGGCCCCGCGGGTCAGTTCCTTGATGGTCTCGTCATTGTTCATAACGTTCAATTGTATTATTTTTGCGCTCGCGCGCGCGAGGGTGCCGGGGTCAATGGAAACCGTACGGATCGGCTTCGATGAAATAGCTGACCCCGGGCCGGCGGGCCAGGGCCTGCGCCCGGGCGAGGCAGAGGGCAGCGGTCTTTTCGGAGGCGGCCTTCACCAGGTAATACTCGCTGTGGAATTTGCGGCGCTCCTCTCCGGGCGCGGTGACCGGCCCCAGGATCTCGCTGGCGTCGCCGCCGCCGCCCAGGAACGAAAGCGCCTTCAGCAGGTCGGCCGCCGCGGCGTCCATGCCCGCCCTGTCGTAGGAGGCTATGCGCACCTTCACGATATGGGAGAACGGGGGGTAGAAGAAATCCTTCCTGGCCGCCAGTTCGCCGTCGGCGAAGGACGGGTAATCCATGTCGGCAAGCCTGGAGAAAACATAATGGCCGCTTTCCCGGGTCTGGATGAACAGGCGGCCTTCGGGCCCCAGCAGGCGCCAGGCCCCGTAAAAGGACTGAAAGGCCTTTTCCGAAGACCTGAAATCCGCGCTGGCCAGTTCGGAATCCGCGTCCAGGAAAGCGATAAGCCCGAGGCGAGGCGCGCCCAGTTCGCGCAGGGCTATGCGCGTGCCCACCAGGACGTCCGCCTTGCCCCCGGAAAAATCCTCCAGCGAAGCCCGCATGGCCTTGAGCGAACCGCGCAGCACGTCCCCGTCGAAACGCACCACTTTGGCCGCCGGGGGCAGCAGCTTAACAGCGGCTTCCTGGGCCTTCTGCGTGCCCGTGCCGTAATCCCTGAAAACTTTGCCGCCGCACTTGGGACAGGTTTCCGGCCGGGGGTCCTTTTTGCCGCAGCGCCGGCACAGCAGCACCGGTGCCCCGTCCTCGCCCTTAAGCAGGGTCAGGCCGGGGCCGCAGGCGGGACAGCGCGGCATCCAGCCGCAGTGGGCGCAGAACAGGCGGGAGGCGTAACCTTTGCGGCCGGCTATCAGCAGGGCCTGGGAGCCGGAAGCCACCGCCGCGCGCAGCGCGTCGGAAAGCGGCCGGGCCAGTATCTCGCCCGGATAGCCTTCCATATCCAGCACTTTTACGTCGGGGCCGAGAACGGCCCTGGCGGCGGGGGCGGCCGCGTCGAACCTCAGCATAGAACCTTCGGCCGCGGCTCCCCAGCTTTCTATGGAGGGGCAGGGGCTGGCCAGCACGCAGGAGGCTTCCAGGGCCTTCATGCGCCTGAGCAGCACTTCCCGGGTATGGTAAAGCGGCTCGGCCTCGGACTGCCTGTAAACCTCTTCCTGCTCCCCGTCCAGCAGCGCGAAGCGCAGATTCGCGAAAGGCAAAAAAACCCCGGTGCGGGTGGCGATGACGATCTTAAGGCGCCCGCCCTGCGCGCCGGCCCAGGCCTCGGCCCGCTTCTTTGGCGTCAGGCGGGCGTGCCAGGCTCCTACCCGCCCGGGAAAGAACGGCTCCAGGGCGGCCTGCAGCGGCGGGATAAAATTCAGGTCAGGCACCAACAGCAGGCCCTGCGCGGAGTCCTCTTTGAGCGCGGCGGCGAAAATAGGGGGATAGAGAGCTTCCCGGCGTTCCAGGGCGGCCAGGCGCAGTACGCAGGCGCTGGGCGCGCCCGAAGAAAGCGCCGTCAGCAGCTTCTCTATTTCCGCCGGGGGCGGCGGCGTCGAGGCCGGCAGGGCAGGCGCGGGTTCCTTAACGGGGGCCGGGGCGGCCTTGGGGGCGTGGGCGTAAAAAGCGCCCAGGCAAAGGCCTTCGGGGGATCCCCACCGGGCGGACATCCAACGCGCCAGGGCCAGGGCGTCCTCCGGGAACAGCGGGTTCTCTTCGAGCAGGGCGCTTACCGACTTTAATTCCTTGAACCCGCTCAGGTCCGCGTCCTTCTCCGGCAAAACGCGCAGGATAACGCCCACGGCGGCCGCGCGCTTGCCCAGAGGCGCCACGGCGCGCAGCCCGGGCGCGGCACGGAGCTCCAGCTCCTCGGGCAGCAGGTAATAGAAGGTGCGTTTCAGCGGTATGGGAAATGAAAGTTCGGCCAGCATGGGGTCAGGTCTTTACTTTTGACCTCGCGGTCACTGCGAAGCGCGTTAAGACGGGGAAA
>JAMPXK010000088.1 GCA_023701245.1 Elusimicrobiales bacterium
CACCCCGGCACCCGTAAATTCACCGCCTTTCAGGTCAAAAGTAAAGACCTGACCCCGGCCGTGTTTTTCTCCGTTGACAATTATCAACCAAAAGTCCTATATTGCCTTTAGGCCCTTTGGCCTACTGTGTTCCCAGGAGGTTCCATGAAAAAATTATCCGTACTGCTGGCCGCGCTGCTGCTCTCGGCGGCCATAAGCGCCAACGCCGCGCAGAAGCTCGTCAGCTTCGAGCACGCCTACAAGGGCGGCGCCATCGACAAGAGCATCTCCGCCATAGGCGGCAAAGTCACCAAAAAGTTCGAACTGATAGACGTCCTGGTGGCCGTGTTCCCCGACAACGTCAAGGACGCGAGCATCTACTCGCTGCCCGGCGTCACCAACGTGGACGAGGACCGGTACCTCCGCTGGATAGAGGCCGTGCCCTCCGCCATGGCGGCCCCGCAGCTGCCCTCCCTGGACCAGGTGCTAGGCATGGTCAGGACCGGCGAAGGCTGGGAGGCCCCCGTCTTCGGCGACATCCGCGCCGACGTGGACCCCGCCCTCAAAGAGATCCCCTGGGGCGTTAAACGCGTCAACGCCGCCGCCGCCTGGGATTACACCGCCGGCGAAGGCGTGAAAGTGGCCGTGATAGACACCGGCATCGATTACAACCATCCCGACCTGGCCGCTGTTTTCAAGGGCGGCTACAACGCCGTCACCCCCGGCGCCACCGCGATGGACGACCAGGGCCACGGCACGCACGTGAGCGGCACCGTCGCCGCGCTCAAGGACCTCAAGGGCGTGGTAGGCGTGGCCCCCAAAGTGGACCTCTACGTGGTGAAAGTCCTCGACAAGAACGGTTCCGGCCAGTATTCCTGGATAGTGGACGGCATAGAGTGGGCCATAAAGAACAACATCAAGGTCATCAACATGAGCCTCGGCGGCCGCACCGGCACCGACGCGCTGGCCCAGGTGATGAAGAAGGCCAAGGAAGCCGGCGTGACCGTGGTCTGCGCGGCCGGCAACGACTCCGGCCCGGTCAATTACCCGGCCAAGTATCCCGAGGCCATCGCCGTTTCGGCTTCGGACTCCTCCGACAAGCTGGCCAGTTTCTCTTCCAAAGGCGCGGAGATAGTGGTGATCGCCCCCGGCGTGAGCGTGTACTCCACCAAGAAGGGCGGCGGCTACACCAGCATGTCCGGCACGTCCATGGCCTCGCCCCACGTGGCGGGCCTCGCGGCGCTGGCCGTAGGCGCGGGCGCCAAGACCCCGGACGAGGTCCGCGAAGCCCTGAAGCGCGCGGCGACCCCCCTGCCCGGCCTCAAGCCCACCGACCAGGGCGCGGGCATGGTAGACGCCTTCAAGCTGGTCCGCTAAAGAGCGGCTCCGGCGCAAAAACCCCGCGGCTGACCCCGCGGGGTTTTTTATTTTGCTAAAATCATCCTACGGCCGGCTGCCTGGCCGCTTTTAACTTTAACGGGGTACCGGTATATAATGAAACTTCTGTTCTTCTTTCTCAGCGCGCAGCTGCTTTGCGGCCAGGCCCTCGGCGCCGGCAAAATAATCACCTTCGACGCCTCCCTGGACGCTGCCGCCCGCCGGCGGCTGGTGGAAAGCGCAGGCGGCCTGGTAATAAAGGATTTTGATTTCATGTCCGCCGCGCTGGCCGAGTTCCCCGCCGGGACCAAGGCCCTGGACGCCGCGCGCCTGCCCGGCGTGGCCGCCGCCGAGGACGACGAAGAGATCTACTGGCTGGCCTCCGAGCAGGAGCAGCCCTCGCTCTCCGGCGCATTCGCGGCTGCACAGGAAGTCCTGGCCGGCGGCCCGGCCCCGGCCCAACCCCCGGCCGTGCCCCCCGCGGTCTCCACCCAGCCCCCGGCCGCCCCGATCTACGTCACCACAGCCAGCGTGGACGGCAAGGCCGACCACATGTCCTGGGGCGCCGCCCGCATGCGCGCCCACGACGTCTGGCCGGTCACCAAAGGCGCGGGCGCGCGCGTGGCCGTGCTGGACACCGGCGTGGACTGCGCCCACCCGGACCTGGCCCCCAACTGCGTCAAAGGCTACAACGTCCTTAACCCGCGCCTCCCCCCCGACGACGACAAGGGCCACGGCACCCACGTTTCCGGCATCATAGCCGGCGCCCTGAACTGGAAAGGCGCCGTAGGCATGGCGCCCGAAGCGTCCATCCTCCCGGTAAAAGTGCTCAACAGCAGCGGCTCAGGCAAGGTCTCCGAGATCATAGAGGGCATCGGCTGGGCGGTGAAGAACAAGGCCGACATCATCAATATGAGCCTGGGCGCCTCCAAGTTCTCCGAAGCGCAGGGCAAAGCCGTGAAGGCGGCGCGCGCAGCGGGCGTGCTGGTAATAGCCGCGGCCGGCAACGACGGCGGCACGGTGAACTACCCCGCCGCTTTCGAGGAGTCGCTGGCGGTGACGGCGCTGGGCTACGACAACCAGCTGGCGCCTTTCTCCTGCCGCGGGCCGGAAACGGATTTCACCGCGCCCGGCGTCAAGATCTTTTCCTCCGCCCCGGGCGGCAAGTTCATAGCGGCCTCCGGCACCTCTCAGGCGGCGCCCCACGTCTCCGGCCTGGCCGCGCTGGCGGTGGCCCTGGGGATAAGAGGCCCGGACGCGCTGGAGAAAGCGCTGGCGCGGGCCTCGGTAGGCCTGGGCCTGCCGGCCTATCACGAAGGCTACGGCGTGCCGGTGGCGGCGCTGCTGCTCAGGAACGTGCAGGCCGCCCAGAACCAGCCGCGAGACTGACCGCGCCTGCGGGCGTAAAAAAGGCCCGGGCTCTGCCCCGGGCCTTTTTTCATCTGCCGCGGCGCGGTTACCAGCCGTAGCCTTCGCCGGTCATCTGCTCCAGCCGCTGCTCCACTATCTTGGACTTGTTGGCCTTGCGGTTCTCAAGGTTCTTCTTGAGTTTGCCGATCTCGGCCTCCATGTGCTTTACGCGCAGCTGCTGCCCGCGGCTCTTCAGGTCGAACAGTTCCCCCAGCTTGGCGCGCAGCGTTTCCTTGATGGCTTTCTTTTCGGAGTCGGCCGCTTTGCCGTATTTGAGGGAGAGCTCCTTGGTCTCGAACTCCAGGGCCAGGGCGCGCACGGCATCCTTTTCTATGCTCTCGTCCTTCTCCATCCTGCCCACGGCGAACAGTTTGCCGGACATCTGCAGCACCATCTTGTACTTGGCCGGCGCGGCCTCGCGCAGGTCTTCCAGCTTTTTGGCGAAAGCCGGGTCATGCTTGGCGATCACGGCCAGGGTATCTTCCTCGGACAGGCCCACGGGGCCGCCGAACCCGCCGCCTCGCTGCATCTTCTTTTTCATCATTATCTGCTGCCGGCCGGCTTTCATACCGGGCCCGAACCCGGGACCGCCGGGACCGCCGCCGGGGCCGCCCATGGGCATTTCCGGCCTGTCGCCCTCGTCCATCATTTCCACTTCAGGCCCGTCTTCGTCCGGTCCTTCCTGCGCCGGCACGCTCACGGCCGGCACCACGGTCAGCGCCAGCGCGCCTATCCAGAATACAAGTTTCCTGTTCATATAGCCTCCAGCTCCTTTTAAACGTTCTCGCTCGCTTTCAGACCCTCATCCTCTAATTCGCTATAGCGGTAATCCCAGTCGCCCGCGGATGCCGCCAGGTCCAGCTGCTCCTGGTACAAGGAGTATTCCACGCTGTCCAGTTTGGAATCCAGACCGCTGTGCCAGGCCATTTCCCTGCCGGCCGGGCGGGCCACCGCGAAAACCCCGGCCAGCACCGAGGCCAGCGCGCCAGACAAAGCCAGTTCACGCCAGCCGAAGGAGAAGCCGCGCGCGCCGGCGGCTCGCGCCGCCGCCATGACGGCGGCCAGCACCGCCGGCCGCGGTTCCGCGGTCAGCGAGGAAAGCCCTTCTTCGGCGAGTTTAAGCGCGGCCAGCTCCTGGCGGCAGCTTGCGCAGGCCGACAGGTGCGCCTCTACCCCGGCCTTCAGGCCCGGGTCGGCTTCGCCGTAGAAGTAAAGTATAAGTTTTTCCCCGTATTCGCAGCTCATAACCGTCTCCTGTACATACAACGCCCCCGCCGCCCGGTTTATTGCATGTCTTTTTGAAGTTTTTCCCGCAATTTGGCCGCGGCGCGGCTCATGCGGGCCAGCACCGTCCCTATGGGCAGCTTCAGCAGGTCGGCGATCTCTTTAAAGGAAAGTTCGGAATAGTGGCGCAGGTAGAAGACCTCACGCTGGTCCTCCGAAAGTCCGGCCAGGGCCGCGGCTATGCGCTCGCCCAGGACTTTGCCGTAAAAGGCGCCCTCCGGCCCGGGTTCGGCGGAGGCCAGGAAGTCCGCGGGGCCGGGGGCATAGCCGTCGCCTTCCAGCGGGACTTCGGCCCTGGTGGCCTGGCGCCTGAACTGGTCCATGGCGGCGTTGCGCGCCACGGTGAACAGCCAGGCCTTGAACTTTTCTTTTTCGCCGTAGGCGGAGGGGTTCCTGACCAGTTTGAGGAAGACTTCCTGGAAGACGTCTTCGGCGGCTTCGGCGCGGCCGGTCAGGCGCAGGAGGTAGCCGTAAAGGGCGGCCTTGTGGCGCTCCATCAGCAGGCCCAGCGCCTCCGGGTCGCCGCCCTTAAAGGCCGCCACCAGCTCCGTATCTGTAAGCTCTTCAGGCATCTGTGAAAAAATCTCCGGGGACCTGGCGCGGGGACGCGCGTATTCTACTCGCTCCCAATAATTTCATAGGATATTCTATCTTGCGCCGCTTTTATATTATTCTTTTATTCCTCCTAATACAATCCCGGCCCTGCCCGGCCCAGACGGCGTACGACCTTTACCTCAAAGGAGACCTCTCCAAAGCGGCCTCCGCCTATTTCCAGGACGCCGCGCAGGACCCCGCCTCCGCCGGCCCCCTTCTCAACGCCTCCATGTGCCTCAAACAGGCCGGCCGCTACTACGAGGCCGCCGCCGCCCTGACCCGGGCGCTGGAACGCGAGCCCCACAACTCCGACATCTATTCCGAACTGGGCTGGCTGCGCTTCCACCTGGCGGACTACGCCGGCGCCAGCTCCGCTTTCGAGACCGCCATCCGCATCCAGGAACTGCACCCGCGCGCGGAGCTGGGGCTGGCCAGCGTTTACGCCAACCTGGAGCAGAAGGAAAAGGCCCTGGCGCACCTGGAGAAATTCCGTCGCCTGCGCCCGGATTTCGCCGGCGTGGATTATATCCTGGCCTGGAACTACATGAACTTCAAGATGTACGGCGCGGCCGAAGAAGCGCTGATAGAAGCCCTGCGCAAGGACCCGTCCTTTACCGAAGCCCGACTGCCCCTGGCCGGCATCTACGCCCGGCAGGCCAAGTTCAACGAGGCCTGGAACCAGTATTACCGCGTGCTCGACTACGCGCCAGGTCACCCGGTGGCGTCCAAGATGATGAAGGTGCTGGAAGGCAAGCTCACCAAGCAGCCGGAGGAGATCCGTCCGCCCTTCCGCATCACCAGGCCGCTGGTGATGGAGCCGCTGGACGCGCCGGAGAGCCTGTCCTCCTCGGTCAAGGTGCGCGTGGGTATAGGCACCACCAATACGGGCAAGCAGGGCCGCAACAACCTGCTGCGCATAAAATCTTTCGAAGGCCTGACCGTGACCGGCAAGGCCAGCGGCAAGGTCTTCGCGCGCATCCCGCCCGACGAAGCCTGGACCGCGCTCTACGAAGACGGCAAAGTGCTGCTCAGGGACCCGGCCGGCCTGGTCTACGGGCGCTTCACCGGCACGCTACTGGTAAAGCCCGCCGCCCGCGGCGGCTCGGTCATCTTCGACGCTTCTTCCCGGACCTCCAACCCCTGGTTCCGCGGGGCGGACA
>JAMPXK010000030.1 GCA_023701245.1 Elusimicrobiales bacterium
AAAAAGCCGTATTTTTTGGTAAAATATTAGGGTAGTAACGCCATTAAGCGGGCGTGGTTCAATGGTAGAACGGGACCTTGCCAAGGTTCAGACGAGGGTTCGATTCCCTTCGCCCGCTCCAAAAATTTTAGGCCACCTTTGGTGGCCTTAATTTTTGGAGCGGGCGAAGGGAATTCCTTACAAGCTCGCTAACGCTCGCTGTCGCCCGCTAATAAATAAGTTAGGCCACCTTTCATAGGGTGGCCTAAAATTTTGGAGCGGGCCCAGAGAATATTCCTTATGAAGAAGCTCGCGTGTCGCCCGCTTAAGATTGATAACCGGCTTTGGGGGCCGGTTTTTCTTTGATAGGGGGGGGTAAGGTAATTACGGATAGTTATTCTGTTAACGTAAATATATATGTGGTCGCGGGGCCGGGGGAGGGGGGGGGCGGGCCAGAGGGCCCAGGCGGGGCCTATGCCAAGGCCTAGGGCCGGGGTGGGCATTAATACGCGCCCCGTCTGGGCACTTGGCCTCTTATGAAAAATCGGCCTATGCGCTACACTATACTAATGACCCACCACAAAACCACCTCGGCAGTGTTCGCGGCGCTCTTCCTTTCAATCAACTGTGTTACCTCGTCTTCGGTCCTGGCCGCAGACGACCTCAGTAATTTTTTCGAGGGTGCCGGCCGCGGCTCCCTGGCCGACCTTGTAGGCGACATGCGCGTCGCCAAGGCCGCCGATCCCAAAGCCCCCGAGGCCCAGCCCATCCAGCCCCAGAACGGCAACAACGAACTGCTGCACTTCTGGGAAGACCTGAAAGAGGACGTTTTCGACGACATCTGTAAGGACGTGGAGATCCCGCTGGACCAGAGCTTCGACATAGGCAGCATAGCCGGCATAGAAGGCAAGTTCAAGCGCTACATGAAGCAGTTCCCCGACAACAAGATAGCCGTCATAGACGAAGTGGGCGTCAAGATGCACGCCGGCCATTCTTTCTCTGACATCCTCAATGTGGGCGGCAACTCCTTTAACATAGGCTTCTCCGGCGGCCTGGAAGGCAAGTCCATCGTGGTCCGCAAGACCAACGAGGACAAGTACTGCAAGAACCTGCTGAAGCTGGTGGACCTGCGCCGGGTGAAGACCATCCTGCCCATAAACGGCCACCGTCTCAAGGAAATGCAGGTCAACGAGATCTGGAAATTCCCCGCCGTCATGCGCGTGGGCATCAGCGGCGGCATAGGCGCCGCGGTGCAGCCCTGGGCCACCGTCTCCTTCTCGCTGGGCAGCACCCGCGAGACCAAGCCCTCCGTCACCCTTTTCCGCATGAGCGACAACCAGCTGCGCATGCGCGTGCGCCTGGACCGCATCCACGTAAAGAGCGCCGGCGCCTCCGTGGGCACCTCGTTCGACGCGGGCCTTATAGGCCTGCCCGAAGCCGAAGGCCTGCTGATGAAGGAGCTGAACAAGCAGATAGTCAAAGAATTCAACCGCTACCTGAGCTTCCAGTTCGGTCTTTCCACCAGCCGCGTCAAGGGCAAGAAGATCCTGCTGGAGTTCATCATAGACCCTACCAACGACGAGCAGGTGAACAAGCTGGTGGAATTCCTCAAGGGCGACCTGGGGATAATCCGCAAGCTCATCGCGATGGGCGTGCGCTTTAACGACTTCTCCGACATGGATGACAACGCCCAGGGCGCGCAGGCGCTGCAGAACGTGGAAGAAGTGGCCTCCAACGAGCTGGGCCTCAACGCCACCTTCGCCGGGTCCAACCACTATACCGGCTCCTCCCACGCCTCCAACATAATGGTGCCCGTGCTGCTGCACCGCGAGGCCAACGCCGGCCGCCGCTACGACCGCTACCAGGCCATAGGCAGCGACCAGGTGCTGCACGTGCACAACACCTCCCGCAACACTTCCGTCAGCAACATCAACGTGCCCGTGATCGGCAAGATCTTCAAGCACAACACCAACCAGAACTTCTACGTGGTCAACTATGAGGGCAAGGACGGGACCATCTCCGACGCCGCCATGGTGTACCAGCGCTACGAAGGCTACATCAAACACGACGAGCGCGACGCCCGCGACATGGTGCGGGACATGAACGAGATCCTGAAGTACGCCGGCACCCAGGGCAACGGCGTCAACAACGACTTCACCGTGGACGTGGATGCGCTGTTCCCCCGCCTGACGGCCGAAGAGGCCAACCCCAGCGGCACCGACTCCGAAGGCAACCCCATCCCCGATACCAAGCGCTACAAGTCGGCCATCATGGCCTTCTCCATGGTCTTCACCAAGGAGGCCGTGCGCGACATCATAACGGCGCCCCCGGCCGTCATCATGAAGGCCGTGCTCAACGTCATGGACGGTCTCGAGCGCGAGATCGTGGCCGCGGTGCAGCACCTGTTCTCCATAGACGCCGCCGGCAAGATAGACTATGACTGGAAGGCCGCCAATAAGCTGCTGGCCAAGTATGTAACCGACACCGGCGACGGCAAATCCGACCCGCTTGTCGCCGTCAACAACTTCTGCCGCAACGTGTCCGCCGTGGTGGCCGACATAGCCGGGGTGCGCAACGCCGCCGGCCAGAAAGAGCGCTCCGAGCGCCTCTCCCTGATCATGGCCGGCAAGAGCAAGAGCAACGTGGGCTACGAGAACATGCTGCAGGTGGTCATACAGCTGGTGAGCGTGAAGGACATCTACGCCACGCTCAACGTGCAGACCGACAAGCGCATAAAGGGCGAAGAGAACATCGCCAGCGCCCACACCATCTACAACGGCAACCTGCAGGCCGGCTATAACTCCAGCCTGGGCAACGCCAACACCCTGCGCGACCGTTTCGCCGACCCGTCGATACTCAGCGACTGAGCGCCGAAGCCGCAAAAGAAGACGCCCCCCGTTTGGAACGGGGGGCGTTCTTTTTCTGCGGGCCGCCAGGGGCTTACTTTTTTAGGATGCGGCGCTCCAGCACCTTCACCCGGGACAGCAGCACGTCGTTATCGAAAGGCTTGGTCAGGTAGTCGTCGGCGCCGGTCTCGTAGCCCTGCACCTGGTCGTCGGCGAAGGCCCGGATGGTCAGCATCAGCACCGGCATGTCCTTGAAGCGGTCGTCGGTCCTGATGTTGCGCAGCACCTGGAAACCGTCCATTTCCGGCATGTTCACGTCCAGCACCGCCATGTCGGCGCCCTCGGCCTGCAGGCGTTCCCAGGCCAGGCGGCCGTTTATCTCGGCGGCTACTTTGTAGCCGGCCCCGGTGAGGATCTCCACCACCAGGCTCCTGAAATTATCGTCGTCATCGGCTACTATGACCCTCATGAGGCCTCCCGTTCCCGGCGCTTGTAGGTGTAGCCGGTCCCGTATACCGTTCTAATGTTCTTGCCGAAAGTCTTGAGTTTGCGCCGCAGGGTCTCTACGTGCTTGTCGATGGTCTCGAAATTGACCTGGCCGCACCTGTCGCCCCAGATGCTCTCCATGAGGGACTTGCGGGAGACCACCTGGCCTTCGTCGCTGAGCAGCATGAAGAGAATGTCGAATTCCTTGGGGGTCAGGTTGTCGAGTATGAGGTTCTTGCCGTTCACGGGGCCCAGGCGGACCGTGCGTTTGAGGGTGTCTATCTCCACGCTGCCGTCGGAGGCGGCGGCGCAGGTCCTGGCCAGGTTCAGGCTGGGCAGCAGGCGCCGGATATGCGCCCGGATCTTTGAAAAAAGCACCCTTTCGTCCATGTCGCTGGTCAAAAAATCGTCCGCGCCGGCCTCCAGGTAAGCCGAGATCTCCTGGTTGGAGGTCTTGCCCGGCTTGCTGAACAGCATTATGGAGATGTTCTTGCGGCCTTTAAGGAAGGTTTTGAGGTCTTCCGGGGAGTTTACGCCTTTGGGGCAGATCTCCATGAGGGCGATGCCCCAGGTTTCCTGCGGTATCTGGCTGACATCGGCCAGGCCGGGCAGGGCGGTGACAAGCAGGTGCTCCCGGGAGAACAGCCGGTACCACTTTTCGGACAGTTCCCGGTCGGGACTTATCAGCCATAGGGCGAATTTGATCATAGTTCGGCTTTGCGGCGTACCAGAGGCGGGCCAGGCTAGCGGCCGGCCCCCTTTGGCGCCCAACTTGCTTATTTTATTATAAATAATAAGATTTAACAAACATTTCTTAATAACTTCGTAATTTCTTCGGGATTTGGGGGGGTGGGCCACTTATACTATTATACCGGCATAGCCGAATTTTATGAACCGCCAGAACGCCAAAGCCGTACGCCGTCTCTTCAGCCTGCTGCCAGCCCTCCTGCTGGCCGCGGCGCCGGCTTTCTGCGACGTTCTGCCGTCGGGCGGGGACTACCAGCTGCAGGGGTCCGTGATAGACAGCGGCGGCGGCGGTAAACTGGCGGGGGGCGAGTATTCGGTGAAAAGTTCCATCGGTCAGAACAGCATGCCGCCCAACCTGGGCCTCACCAGCGGCGGGGTTTACTCCAACAGGATAGGGTTCGACAATCCCCCGCATTTCACCTACCAGGGCAAGCTGCCGGTGGTTTTGACCGCGGCGGCCGGGTTCCGGCTTAACCTGCCCTCCAATTCCGTGAGCAAGGAACTGTTCGACATCACGCTCAACAAGGACCCGGTGGCGCAGCCTATTTCCGTGGACCCGGGCAAGATCACCAACGCCAACGAGAAGATCGTGTACAACGACGGCGGCTGGTCGCAGCTTTACGCCAACAATATCTCCGAGATGGCGATCTTCGACGAGCAGAGCTTTTATACTGAGGCGCTGGGGTCCCGCGGCACCCTGACCTTCCAGTACAAGGACGACAACGACGACGGCATCCTGGACGGCTCCAACCCGCCGGTGCGCATAGGCTCCCTGGAGGCCTGGATCCTGGACCAGTCCGTGGACGCCTGGGTGAAGATGCCGGCCATCGTCAGCGACCCTGCCACCAAGCTGCTGACCGTGCCTTTCGGCCTGCCCGGAGTTTACGCCCTCCTGGGCACGCAGGACCTGAGCGTCAAGAACGTGAAGGCGTACCCCGTGCCTTTCCGGCCCAACGGCCCCCAGGCCGGCATAGGCCAGGGGCAGACCGGCACCGAGTCCGGCGGTATCACTTTCGACAACCTGCCCCAGGCCGGCACCATAACCATTTTTACGCTGGACGGCCGGCAGGTAAAGAAAATAACCATCCCGGACAATATGTTCATCCAGAAACTTACCTGGGACGTAAAGACCTCTTCCGGGGAAAAAGTGGCCAGCGGGGTCTATATCTGGCGCATAGTGGCCGGTCCCAACTCCAAGACCGGCAAGCTGATGGTGATCTGGTAAGGGGCGGCGCGGTCAGGTTAATGTATACTGTCTCTATTGCGGTAACGGCGGGATTATGAAGATAACTAAAACATACTTCTTCAGCCTTCTGGCGGCTTTGGCCCTGGCGGTGCCGGCTACGGCCGCTTACCTGGGTACCGAATTCGGTATAGAGGACGACCTCACCGTGTTCGGTACGGACGGCAACTCCACGGCCGACGCCGACCTGGAGATAAAGGGCTTTACCGTGTTCGGCTCCACCGAGGCCGACCACGCTCTGGGCATTCCCCGCGCGCCCGGCAATATCTACGCCAACGGCTACGTGCAGGTCTCCAGCGGCCTTTACGTGGCGGGCAGTTCCACCTTTACGGCCGTGATGCGGCTGCCGGTCGCGTCGCGCATCTTCCTGCAGGACGGCATACCCGGCCAGGTGCTCAAGAAACAGCCCGACGGCAGCATGGGCTGGGAGGCCGACGCCGACGGCGGCGCTGGCGGCATCACCGGCCTGCCCCTGCGGCTGCTGATGGTGGCGGATACCGGTTCCGGAGCTATTTCCTCGCTGTTCGTGCAGAACGCCAACGTGGGCACCAACGTGACCATGCTGGCCGGCTCCTCCATGACCATCCTGGGCGACGGCACCAACGGCCTGGGGGTGACCGGCGCCGTCAAGATCAACGGCCCGCTTTCCGTTACGGGTGCGGCTTCCGTGGGCGGCTCCATAGTGGTCAACAGTTCCGCCGTTTTCGGTGCCGGCGTTTCCAGGTCCACCTTCAGCGCCGCAGGCGCCCTGGACCTGGCCTCCGGGGCGGGGATAACGCTTTCGGGCGCGGGCCTGATAGTCCTGCCCAATCTGCCGGCGGCCGGGACGCACGCGGCCAACAAGAATTACGTGGACAGCCAGGTGGCCGCGGCCGGCCCCTGGTACAGGGATAACGCCCTGAACGCGGTGAAGCTCAGCACGCCTACCGACAGCGTAGGCATAGGCGCCCTGGTGCCGCAGGCCAAGCTGCACGTTTCCAGCGCCGCGGCCGCGCCCGGGGCCATGCTGGTCATCCTTTCCACCGGGACCGCCGCCAGCCAGCGGGTCTTCACCGTGGACGCTTCGGGCGGCGCGGTGGTGAAAGGCGGCCTCCGGCAGGGCGCTCTGCTGTCTGATAGCCACGGCGTTAACATGGCTCCCGCCGCCGACTCTGCGGTTTCCGTGGCCGGCGAGGACGTTTCGGGGGAGTACACGGCTAAATTTTACACCGGCGGAACGCTGGCGGTCTGGATAAAAAAGAAATAAGCGGGTAACGATAGCGGAACGGGGCCCCCGGCGAGAGAGCCGGGGGAAGAGATTATGAAAACTCTAAAACCGGATGAAATGGCAGGCGGAAGGCGCTCGCGCGCGGCCTCTCTGCTGCGCCTGGCTTTGTTCCAGTTGCTGTACCTCTGCGCCCTCGCGCCGCTGCTGCCTTCGGCGGCCCAGGCGGAGATCTCCGTAAAATTCACCTACCAGGGCAACCTGCGCCAGGGCGGGTTCCTGGTCAACGGCCAGCGCTCTATGGTCTTCCGGCTCTACGAATCCTCCACCTCCATTGTGGACCTCTGGACCAGCCCCACCTACGACGTCACCGTTTCTACCGGCGTCTTCAGGGTCACGCTGGAGCCGGTGATAGCGGACTGGCACAGCGGTATCCTGTGGCTGGAGCTGGAAGTGGAAGGCACCCGCATGTCCCCGCGCGAGGAAATGACCCCCGCGCCTTACGCCATCAGCAGCCTCATGATCTCGGGTAAACGCTATGTTACAGCCCCCGTGGCGCCCACCGGTCTGGGGGCCGGCGACCTCTGGTTCAACTCCACCCTCAACGCGCTGAACTACTTTAACGGTACCGACTGGATAGGCGCCGGCGGCGGTGGCGGCGGCGGCGCGGCCCATGCCCTTACGCACAGCGGGGCCGGTACCGACCCGATACTTTCCCTCGGCGCCCACACGGTGACCGGCAACATGCTGGTGGAAGGCATACTTAATCCCAACGGCAACCTGCGCATGAGCGGCGGCGGGTTCTACGTGCAGATAGCCTCTTCCGTGACGGCCGGCTGGTACCACGGTAACGGCGCCGGTCTTACCAACCTCAACGCCGCCCGGATAACTTCGGGCTATCTTAACGGGGACAGGCTGCCGCCTTCGGTGATAGTCTCCACCCACATAGCCGACGCCTCCATCACGCGCCAGAAACTGGCGCAGTCCGGCTGCAGCCCCGGCGAGGTGCTGATCTGGAACGGGGTACAGTGGACCTGCGGCGACGTCGCCGGTTCAGGTTCCGAAACGGACCCGTATTCCATTCACAACCAGGACGTGCTGCAGCCCGGCACCACGTTCTATGTCTCTTCCGGAACGGTCAGGGACCTTAACGTTATAAATTCCCTTAACGTGGCCGGCACCGCCGTGATCAAGGGCAACCCGCTTTATTCTGGGCTGTCCGTGGAGCCCACCGGCAACGTCGCCATAGGTTTCTCCGGCGCCCAGGCGCGCCTTGAGGTCAGGGGCGCGGAAACCCAGAATTACGTGCTGGCCGTGGGGACCGGCACCGCCCGGCAGGTGGTGGTGTCCACCTCCGGCGCCGTGGGCATAGGCACCGAGAGCCCGGAGGGCAGGCTGGCCGTCACGGGCGAAGAGCAGAACGGGGCTTACCTGGCCGTTTTCAGGTCCGGTTCCAGGCTGGCCGCCTGGTTGAGGAACAAGTAGCGGCCGCTCATGCGTGCGGCAGGGCGGTGTGGTAGTCGCGTTTTCAGGGGCTATATATGAACTTTGAGAAAATCGCAGTTTCACCTATGGAATTGACGCCGTGGCGCCGCACGGCGCTGCTGGCGCTGCTGCTGTTGTCGGCGGCCAGCTTCGGGGCGCCAGGGCTCCGCGCACAGAGCGAGTTGGGCGCGGAAGACGACCTGACCGTGCTGGGCGACGACGGGACGGCGGCGGACCCCGATGTGGAAGTAAAGGGTTTCTCGGTATTCGGCACTACCCAGCCCGTTTATCCCGGCCCGGTGCAGTCCGGCGCCGGCAACGTGGTCATCAATGGCCACCTTACGGTCTCCTCCGGAGCTTATTTTACCGGCATCAGCAGTTTCAGCGACGTGACCAAGACTTATGTGGCCGGCGGCGTGGCCGGCGACGTGCTGGCCAAGAACGCCATTACCGGCGCCCTTCAGTGGGTGCCGCTCTCTTCCGTAAGCGGGCTCGCGGTCAGTTCCGCGGCCAACCTGCTGGGCGGCGTCATAGGCTCGCTGCCCTACCAGATAGACACCAATGCCACCCTTATGCTGCCCGCCGGTACGCCCGGCTATCTCCTGCAGACCAACGGCCTGGCCGCGCCCAGCTGGACCAATAATCCTGCGCTGGTGGGTACTAATTTTACCGGCATTCCCTGGGCCGGCGTCCTGAAGACCGGCTCTTCCCTGGGAGACCTGACCACCAGGAGCGCCAACGATATCACCAGCGGCACGCTGGCGCTGGCGCGCGGCGGCACCGGCAGCAACCTTAACGCCACCGGCGGGTCCAATTACGTGGTCCGCCAGAATTCCGTGGGCGCGCCTTTCACCGTGAGCGCGCTGAACGATTCGGATATCCCCGATACCATCACCATCGACGGTACCAACAATGTCACCTGGGCTTCCGTCAACAAGACCGGCTCTTCGCTGGCGCACCTGGCCACGCGCAGCGCCGGCGACCTGAACTCCGGTCTCCTGAGCTCCGCTTACGGCGGTACCGGGGCGGACCTTTCCGCCGGGCAGCAGGGCGGGGTGCCCTGGTTCGCGGCGGCGGGCGTGATGGGCGCCGTGGGGACCGGGCCGGCCGGGTATTTCCTCAAATCCAACGGCACCGCCTCTCCCACCTGGGATGCCGTTTTCAGCGTAGTGGTCAGTTCCGCAGCCAACCTGGCCGGCGGCGCGCCCGGTTCGCTGCCTTACCAGTCGGCCTCGGATACCACCTCAATGCTGCCCGCCGGCACGGCCGGGCATATCCTGCAGACCAACGGGGCGGCCGCTCCCAGCTGGACCAATTCCCCTACGCTGGTGGGCACCAACTTCAGCGGCATCCCCTGGACGGGGGTTTTCAAGGCCGGCTCTTCGCTGGCCGACCTGGCGACCAGGAGCGCCAGCGACCTGACCAGCGGTACGCTGGCCCTGGCGTACGGCGGCAGCGGTGCGGACCTGTCCGCCACCGGGGGCAGCAACCAGATCGTGCGGCAGGATTCCCTGGGCGGCGCTTTTACGGTCAGCGTGCTGGCCGACGCGGATATCCCCGATGCTATCACCATCGACGGCACCAACAATGTCACCTGGGCCTCGGTCAACAAGGCCGGGTCTTCGCTGGGCCACCTGGAAACCCGCAGCGCGGGCGACCTTAATTCCGGTATACTCGGCTCCGCTTACGGCGGCACCGGGGCGGATCTTTCCGGCGCGGCGGGCGGCGGCGTGCCCTATTTCGCTTCCGCCGGAGTAATGTCCACGGTGGGCATAGGCACCTCCGGCCATTTCCTGCGTTCCAACGGCACCGGGGCCCCCACGTGGGCTTCCGTGGCGGCGGTGGCGGTCAGTTCCGCCGCCAACCTCAGCGGCGGCGCGGCCGGCGCTCTTCCTTACCAGTCGGCGCCCGATACCACCAACATGCTGGCCGCTGGCACGGCGGGACATATCCTGCAGGCCAACGGCGCGGCGGCGCCCAGCTGGACCAATACCCCGGCGCTGGTCGGCACCAACTTCACCAGTATCCCGTGGGCCGGCGTGCTCAAGACCGGGTCTTCCCTGGCCGACCTGGAGACCAAGAGCGCCAGCGACCTGACCAGCGGTACGCTGGCCCTGGCGCGCGGCGGTACCGGCGCCAACCTGTCCGCCCCCGGCGGCAGCAACCAGATCGTGCGGCAGGATTCCGTGGGCGCGGCTTTTACGGTCAGCGTGCTGGCCGACGCCGACGTCCCCGACGACATCAACATAAACGGTACGGATAACGTCACCTGGGTCTCGGTCAATAAGACCGGTTCTTCGCTGGGCCACCTGGCCACGCGCAGCGCGGGCGATCTTAATTCCGGCATCCTCGGCTCCACCTACGGCGGTACCGGGGCCAACCTGTCGGCCGCGGCGGCCGGCGGCGTGCCGTATTTCTCCGCTGTGGGCGTGATGGGTGCGGTGGGGGTTGGCACCTCCGGACACTTCCTGCGCTCCAACGGCAACGGTCCCCCTACGTGGGCTTCCGTAGCGGCGGTGGCGGTCAGTTCCGCCGCCAACCTTACCGGCGGCGCGGCCGGGTCTATTCCCTATCAGTCCTCTCCCGACGTTACGAATATGCTGGCCGCGGGCACGGCGGGTTATATCCTGCAGACCAATGGCGCGGCTGCGCCCAGCTGGACCAATGCCCCCGCGCTGTTAGGTACCAACTTCACCAGTATCCCGTGGGCCGGTGTGCTCAAGACCGGGTCCTCCCTGGCCGACCTGGCGACCAAGAGCGCCGGCGACCTGACCAGCGGTACGCTGGCCCTGGCGCGCGGCGGTACCGGCGCGGACCTGTCCGCCACCGGCGGTGCCAACTTTATAGTGAAGCAGGGCGCGGCAGGAGCCGCTTTTACCGTGAGCGCCCTGTCCGACGCGGAAGTGCCGGACAATATTACCATCAATGGCACCAATAACGTCACCTGGGCCTCGGTCAACAAGGCCGGGTCTTCGCTGGGCCACCTGGAAACCCGCAGCGCGGGCGACCTTAATGCCGGCCTGCTGGGCTCCACCTACGGCGGCACCGGGGCCAACCTGTCGGCCGCGGCGGCCGGCGGCGTGCCCTATTTCTCCGGTGTGGGCGTGATGGGCGCGGTAGGCGCGGGCACCCCGGGTTATTACCTGCGGTCCAACGGCGCGGGTGCGCCTACCTGGGCTTCCGTCTCCGGCGTTACCGTAAGCAGCGCGGCCAACCTCAGCGGCGGCGCGGCCGGGTCCATGCCTTACCAGTCTTCGCCCAATACCACCGCCTGGCTGGCCGGCGGTACTGCGGGCTATATCCTGCAGACCAACGGTGCGGCGGCGCCCAGCTGGACCAATGCCCCCACGCTGTTAGGTACCAACTTCACCAGTATCCCGTGGGCCGGCGTGCTCAAGACCGGGTCTTCCCTGGCCGACCTGGAGACCAAGAGCGCCAGCGACCTGACCAGCGGTACGCTGGCCCTGGCGCGCGGCGGTACCGGCGCCAACCTCAATGCCACCGGCGGCGCCAACCAGATAGTGCGCCAGAATACCGCCGGCGGCGCCTTTACGGTCAGCGTGCTGGCCGACGCGGATATCCCCGATACTATCACCATCAACGGCACGGACAACGTTACCTGGGCTTCCGTGAATAAGACCGGGTCTTCGCTGGGTCACCTGGCCACGCGCAGCGCGGGCGACCTGAATTCCGGTCTGCTGGGCTCTACCTACGGCGGCACCGGGGCCAACCTGTCGGCCGCCGTGGCCGGCGGCGTGCCCTATTTCTCCGGCGTGGGCGTGATGAGCGCCCTGGGCGCTGGCACGGCAGGCTACTACCTGCGGTCCAACGGCGCGGGCGCCCCCACGTGGGCTTCCGTGGCCGGCGTGACCGTAAGCAGCGCGGCCAACCTCAGCGGCGGCGCGGCCGGGTCCGTGCCTTACCAGTCTTCGCCCAATACCACGGCGTTCCTGGCCGGAGGCACGGCGGGCTACCTGCTGCAGACCAACGGCGCGGCGGCGCCCAGCTGGACCAACATGCCCACCCTGGACGGCACCAACTTCACCAATATCCCGTGGGCCGGCGTGCTCAAGACCGGTTCTTCGCTGGCGCACCTGGCTACGCGCAGCGCGGGCGACCTGAATTCCGGTCTGCTGGGCTCTACCTACGGCGGCACCGGGGCCAACCTGTCGGCCGCGGCGGCCGGCGGCGTGCCCTATTTCTCCGGCGTGGGCGTGATGAGCGCCCTGGGCGCGGGTACGGCCGGGTATTACCTGCGGTCCAATGGCGCTGGCGCGCCCACCTGGGCCTCCGTTTCCGGCGTGACCGTCAGCAGCGCGGCCAACCTCAGCGGCGGCGCGGCAGGGTCCATGCCCTACCAGTCAGCCCCCAATACCACTGCGTTCGTCGGGGCAGGTACGGCCAACTATATACTGCAGGCCAACGGCGCCGCGGCGCCCAGCTGGACCAATACACCCACGCTGCTGGGCACCAACATCACGGCTATCCCGTGGGCCAATGTCACCAAGACCGGTTCTTCCATAGGCGACCTGGCCAACAAGAGCCATACGCTGCTCAGTGACATAGGCACCAACACCCATGCGCAGCTGGACACCCACCTGGGCCTGACCTACACCGCTCACGGCGCCGTGACCACCGCTACCGGGGACACCCTGGTGGCCCGCAATGCCAGCGGCGACATCACCGGGCGCTACCTGATAGGCTCTTATACGAGCATGAGCCACGCGTCCGCTTCCCGCGCTACGGACACGATCTTCTACTCGTCCACCGACAACTACATCCGCAAGAACGACGCGGCCGGGTTCAGGGCTTCGCTCGACGTGCCCACGCGCACCGGCGGCGACGCCAGCGGCACCTGGGCCATAAGCATTACCGGCACGGCCGCCGGCGGCGCCGGCAGCGCGGCCTACTCTACCATAACCGGCATCCCGGTCAGGACGGCCTGGGTGGGAGTGCACAGGAACTTCGTGGCCGAGCAGCTGAGCTGGAAGAACTACGGCAACGGCCACACCATCTTCGACGCTTCGGCCGGCACCTCACCCGACGGCGGCGCGGTGAACAATACCAATCCCGGCGTGGCCTGGGCGGCTACCTACCCCACGCTGATGGGCTGGAACGGGTCCAACACGTACGGTGTCAGGGTGGACAGGGCCGGAACGGCCGACACCAGTTATTACGCGCCGTAAAAGAAGCGGCGCGGCGGCGGCCAGGGAGTGCGGGCGGCCGCCGCTTTTGCGGGCCGATAGCGGGAAGATTATCGTCATGATATGGCCGTGCTCTTGTTCTCCTTTCTAGAAAAACTGAAGCGGCCTCCGTTCCCGGCGGGCCGCTCTCCGGCGTTGCGGGCGGGCCTGGCCGCCGGTCTGGTATTCGCCGCCGCCTTCTGCGCCTACCTGCCGGCCCTTAAACACAAGTTCGTCGCCGACGATTTTTCTCTGATAGTGAACAATGAGTTCGTTTCCGATCCGGCCAGTTTCTCCTTCCTGCTCAATAAAGAATTCTTCTCGCAGACCTACCAGGTAAAGCTCGGCGCCAGGCCGCTGACGCTGCTTTCGCTGATGGCCGACCACGCGGCCTGGGGTCTGAACCCGCTGGGTTATCACCTGACCAACCTGCTGCTGCACGGAGCCAACTCCGCGCTGGTCTTTTTCCTGGGCCTGGCCCTTTGGCGCAGGTCCGGCGAGGGGCCTCCGGCGCAGGATGGAACCGCGGCCGGCGCTCTGCCTTTCGCGCTGCTGGGGGGGCTTATCTTCGCGCTGCACCCGCTGCAGGCCGAGGCCGTGAACGTGGCCGCCTTCCGCGCGGACCTGCTCTGCGCTTTCTTCTGCCTGGCGGCGCTGCTGGCTTTCGCCCGGGCGGCGTACGCGTTGGCCCTGGGCGGCCTGGTGCTGGCCCTGTTCTCCAAGGAAACGGCCGTGGTGCTGCCGCTGCTGGCGCTCCTGCAGGCGTTCTTTTTCCGCGGCGGCGCGGCGCCGGCCCCGCGCTGGCGCAGGGCCGTCAGCGTACTGCTTGCTGCTGCTGCGGCGGCGGCGTTCCTGCTGTATTTCTGGGCCGCCAGGTTCTCCTACCCCGTGCACGACGTGATCTACCCGGCTCTTGCCGGGAGCGCCGCCCCGCTTTCCTCCTTCGCCGCTTATTTCAATACCCTGGCCGCCGCCGCCTCGCACTATTTCTTAAAACTGCTGCTGCCGGCGGGCCTGTCGCTGGAATACCAGCTGCTTCTGCCAGGCTCGCTGTTCAACGCCCGCTTTGCCCTGCTGCTGGCGCTGGGCGCCGGGGCGCTGCTTGTGCTGCGGTCGCGCGCCGGCCCGCTCGTCAAGTTCGGCCTGGGGTTCATGCTGGCCGCCTACCTGCCCGTCAGCAACCTCCTGCCGCTGGTCAATACCGTGGCCGACAGGTACATGTACCTGCCGCTGGCAGGCTTCGCCCTGTTAATTCCCGCCGGGCTGGCCGCCCTCCTGCGGGGGGCGCGTACCGCGGCTTTTGCCAAGCTTCTCCCCCGGGCCGCCGCGGCGGCCTGCGCGGTTTTGCTTGCGGCTTACGCGGCGGGAGCCAGAGCGCAGGCGGCCCGCTTCGCAGATATGTTCTCCCTTTATTCGGCGGCCGCCGCGGCGGCGCCCGCCAATCCTAACGCCCGGTACAACCTGGCCCTCGCTTACGTCGAGCGGGGAGACCACCGGGCCGCGCTGCGCGAGCTGGAGGCGGCCGCCGCGGCTTCTCCGCTTTACAGGCGGACGGAGCTCTGGCACCTGACCGGTTTTTGTTTCGAAAAGCTGGGGGACAACCGCAGGGCCCGCGACTATTACGCGAAGGTTCTGCTGGTAGAGCCGCGCAAGGAAACCTATAATAACCTTGCCAACATCATGCAGCGCGAGGGGCGGCCGGATTCGGCCGCCTGGCTGCTGAAGAAAAGCATGGAGCTGGCCCCGGACCCGGTCAGCAGCAATAATCTGGGCGCCTATTACGCGCGCAAGAACAAGTTCGGGGAAGCTTTGAAATATTTCAGGCAGGCGGTGGCCCTGCAGCCGGATTATACCGAGGCCTGGTTCAATCTCCTCAACGCCTGCGAGGCGTCTGGAGACCTGGAGGCGCTGCGCGCGGAAACCGACCGCATGGCCAGGCTGTTCCAGGAGAACGGGTGGGAGGTCAGTTATGCCAACTAGATCATTTTTCTTACTGTCGCTGCTGCTGGGGCTCGCGCCCGGGCTCTTCGCCGCGCCCAACCAGCCGGTCATCAGCATGCCGGTGAACGCCACCACGGGTTACAATACCCGGCCCTGGGTAAGGTTCTCCGCCACCGACGGCAGCGGCCACAACATCAACCGCGTGCTGGTCTATATAGACAATACCGCCGGACAATGCACCCGCGGCAATATTCTCCAGCAGAACAGCGCCACCCACGCCAGTACGTTCTACCCGCTGCCGGCCGCCAGCGGGGCCACCATAACGCACAGGCTTGTTACCGGCTTGGCCGCCGGAACGTATTACATGTGCGTGCTGGTGTACTGCGACCAGGCGATAGGGTCGGCCTGGTCTGCGGAGCGGCAGTTCACCGTGGCCACCCCGGTCTGGACGGATTCTCCTACCGTGACCACCTCCACCAAGATCCGGGTTTCTCACTTCACAGAACTGCGCACGACGATAAATAATGTCCGGGCCTTTTACGGTGTGGCCGCTTATAGCTGGACGGACGCGTCTTTGACCACGGCGGTAAAAGTGCGCGCCGTGCACATGACCGACCTGCGCACCGCCTTGTGCGGCGCCTATGCCGCGGCCACCGGCAGCGCCTGCAGCCTTACTTTCACCGACAGCATAACCACCGCCATCAAGATAAGGACAGTTCACGTAAACGAGCTGCGAACCAAACTGGTCCTGCCTTAAAGCCGTTCCCGCCTTTCAGGCCTCCCGGTTCCCGGGAGGCTTCGCCGTTTCTTCGGGATTTTTTGCAAAAAAACCTACATAATATATACATATAATCGCGCGGGCGGGAGAATAATTACAATATCTTCCCGAAACATATCCGAAATATTCAATATGTTACAATTCCCTAGCGGATAGCCTCCTGCGCCGTAAAGTTTCAAAGAGGCCTGCGGTTTTGTCCCGGTGAAAGCGCCGGCAGCGTAGATTTCATATGGAACTTCCCAGGGCGGTTAATGATAAAGCCTGTGCCCGCGGCCCGCGCCGCCGGCCGGCCTTTTGGGCCGCCCTGGCCTGTCTCCAGGCGCTGCTGCCCGCCTGCGCGTCGGCCTACGGCGCCGGCACCGGGGCGGCCAATTTCCTAAAGATCCCCGTCGGGGCCAAAGAGACCTCTCTTGGCGGCTCTTTCACGGCCGCTACCGACAACGCCAACGCCGTGTATTACAACCCGGCCGGCCTGAACCTGCTGCAGACCCGGGAGATCTCGTTCGCGCACAACAACTACATAGAGGGCATGTCGCAGCACTGGCTGTCGGCGGCGTACCCGTACAAGTCCGGGGTCCTGGGCTTCGGGCTCAATTATTTTTCGGTGCCGCCCTTCGCCTCCTACGACGAGTACGACAACAGGACCGGCAACGTGGACGCCCGCGACATGGCGCTGTACTTTTCCTGGGGCGCCCCGCTGGGCCTCAAACATAAGCACCTCCGGGCGGCCTCCTACGGCGTCAGCGTCAAGTACATCTCCCAGGTGCTGGACACCGAAAGCGGCAGCGGCTACGGCATAGACGTGGGCGTCATAGCGGAATCCACCGTCGAGAATCTCAAGTTCGGGGCCAGCCTGGAGAATATCCTGTCGAGCAAGATCACCTTCATAAAAAAAGGCGCCCGCCCTCCCTTGCGGCTGAAGACCGGCGCGGCCTACGGTTTCCGCTCTTTCGCGGGCCCGCTGGTGCGCGCGTCGCTGGACTGCATCCTGGGCAACGACCGGGCCGCCTATTTCGCCGGCGGCCTGGATATCCGCGTCATGGACCCGATCTCGGTGCGCATAGGGTACAACGCCCTGAGCGACATCTCCAACGGGCTCAACTTCGGGCTGGGGTTCGATCTGTCCCGCTACGCGGGCCGCAACATCAGCGTGGATTATTCCTTCGGCGCCACTTACGATTTCGGCGACATGCACAAGCTGGGAGTTTCCTACCGCTTCGGGCCCCGGCGCCCTTCCAAACTGCCCGAAGTGCCAGTGGCGGCGCCGCTCTCCGTGCAGCCCAAAAAGACCCCGATGGACTATTACATCGACATCTTCAACACCGGCAACCTCTACCAGCAGCGCGCCGCCATCGCCGAGCTGGGGGTGCGCGGCGGCAACGACTCGTTCACCCTGCTGCTCACCCTCCTGAAGAGCGAGAACCCCCTGCTGGTCAGGGACGCCGTGCTGGTGCTGTCCAACCTCAACAGCCCGCGCGTCGTGGACCCTTTTATAGGCCTGCTAAAGAGCGAGAACGATTACGTGCGCCTGGCGGCCATCTCCGGCCTCACCCGGTTCAAGGATAACAGGACGCTGCAGGCCGTGGCGGGGCGCCTCGAGGACAAGTCGCCGGAAGTGCGCAGCTGGGCGGCCGAAGTGCTGGGCAAATGGGGCGACGCCGGCGGGGTGGACCCCCTGCAGGAGGCCCTGGCCAAGGAGACCGACGGCAAGGTGCGCGGCGCCATCAAGGACGCGCTGCGCAATATAGGCCAGGCCATGAAAGGAGCCGGAAATGTACGCTAAGCTGTCGCGCTGCGCGGGGCTGGCCGCGCTCTTCCTGGTGCTGGCGGCCGCCTACCGCCCGCCGGCCTGGGCCATCCTGTCGTCGGGCGTTTACCAGGTGATCTCGCTTTTAACCACCTCCGGCGGCAGCATTGCGTCCAACGGGGACACCTCCATGTTCGCGGTGAACATAGGCGGCCTGACGGACTCCGGCGTGGCGATGAGCGGCGGGGACATGGTGCTGTCCGCGGGCGAAACCCCGGCCGTGATCACTTACAACACGGCGCGCTCGGACCTGTCGGCCGCGCACTGCTACCCGGTGCCGTTCAAGCCTTCCGCCGGGCATACCAAGATCACTTTTACGGCCCTTACCGAGTCCGTCAAGATCCGCATCTATACCGTGAGCGGCGAAATGGTGCGGACGCTGGGCAAGGCCGACATGGGCGAGACCCTGGACTGGGACGTGCGCAATACCCAGGGTTATGCGGTGGACAGCGGCGTATATATTTATATCATTGAAGGGTCCGTGGCCCGCCCCAAGAAGGGCAAGCTGATGATAATCCGGTAAAGGCGCTGCCGCGCGGTCGCGCGGCGGGCGCAAAAAGAGCGGTCAGAGGAAAGAGCTTATGAAAAACTACAGGACAAAATATTTCGGTTTCCTGGCCTCCGCGGCCCTACTCTTCATGTTCGCCGGCTTCCTCGGCGCGGAAGTGCCGCCGAAGATAAACTTCCAGGGCCGGCTGGTGGAGCGGGGCGTGCCCGTGACCGGCCTGCGCAGCTTCATCTTCCGGCTGTACCCGGGCCTGACCGGCGGCACGGCCGTCTGGACCAGCCAGACCCAGGGCGTTAACGTGGTCAACGGCGTGTTCAGTGTGGTGCTGCAGACCGGCACCGTGGTGAACCTTTCCACCGGCACCTTCACGGTGGCCAAGTACGTGGAGGTGGAGGTGGGCGGCGTGACACTGGCCCCGCGCCAGGAACTCCTGTCGGACCCTTACGCGCTGGTGGCGCAGTCCCTGGCGGATGACGCGCGGGTGAATCCCGCCAGCCTCGATCCGGGCATGCTGGGCGGCGGCGTAATAGCTTCTTCCGTGGCTTTCGGCGTGGTGCACACCGGCGCTATCAAGGATAATGCCGTGGAGTTCTCCAAGATAGGGCCCAACGGCTGCCTGGCCGACCAGGTGATAGCCCGCAACGGGGTGAACAACGCCTGGGAATGCGTCACGTCCGCCGGCGTCTCCGGCGGCATAACGCTGGCCCCCGCGTCCCCTGATAGCGACACCTCTACCAACTCTTCCATCTACGTCGAGGACGTAGGCGGCGGGGATTTGATGCAGCTGCTGCAGAACGGGGTGACCCGGTTCAGGGTGGACAATGCCGGTGTGGTCTACACCGACGTCCTCAGTTCGCCGCGGTTGGCCCTTTCCGACAACGTCTATGTGTCGTCGGAAGCGGATCCTTTGCTGGGCGCCGGGGTGAACATTTCCAGCAACGTTTATATAGTGGGTTTCAGTTCGGCGGCCAAGTATTACGGCGACGGCTCCGCCCTTACCAACATCCCCGGCGGCGCGGACAACCTGGGCAACCACATCGCGGAGCTGACGCTGGATATGTCCAGCCAGAGCATCGTCAACGTGGCTTCCGGCACTTTTTACGCGGGGGTGACGGCCTCGTCGTTCACGGCCTTCGGGGAAGGCATAGAGGCGGTGCGCCTGCGCCTTGCCGGCAACGTATATATCTCGTCGGAGACCAGCCCGCTGGTGGGCGCCGGCGTGAACGTCTCCAGCAATATTTATATCGTAGGTTTCAGTTCTGCGACTAAATATTACGGCGACGGGTCCGCCCTGACCGGCATAGACGCGCACGACAACCTGGGCAACCATATCGCCACCACCACGCTGGATATGGACGGGCAGAGCATAGTGAACGCGGCTTCCGGCACTTTCAGCTCCGGGATAACGGCCTCGTCGTTCACGGCGCTTGGGGACGGCGTTTCCACCCTGCGGCTGCGGTATTCCGACGCGGTGCAGATCTCGCTGGAGAACGACCCGACGCTGGGCGCGGGCATAACCGTCTCCAGCAATGTGTATATGGTCGGCTACGCCTCCGCCGCGGCCTATTACGGCCTTTTCGGGGACTTTACCGACGGGGTGAGCGCCTCTTCGTTCACGGCGCGCGGCGCGGGTGTTTCCGCGGCGCGGCTGCGCCTGTACGAGAACGTCTATATTTCGTCGGAGACGGACCCGCTGCTGGGCGCCGGCGTGAACATTTCCACCAACGTCTACATGGTTGGCTTCTCTTCGGCGGCGGCGTACTACGGCCTGGCCGGCACTTTCACCTATTCGGCCAGCGCGCCCAGGCTGCAGATGGCGGAAGGCGTGGCGATCTCCACGGAAACGGGGCTGGTGCTGGGAGAGGGGGGCGTTACGGTGTCCACCAACGTCTATGTGCTGGGTTTCAGTTCGGCGGCGGCCCATTATGGCGTCCTGGGGTCCTTTACCGGGGCCGTAACGGCCTCGTCGTTCACGGCCCTGGGTGAGGGCGTGGCGGCGGCGCGGCTGCGCCTTGCCGAAGGGGTAGTGATCTCTTCCGAAACGCCTACAGGTCCCGACGACGGCGGCGTTACGGTCTCCACCAATGTTTATGTGCAGGGACTGATCTCGGCCCCGGCCCATTACGGCGTGTCCGGGGCTTTCACCGGGGCCGTAACGGCTTCGTCGTTCACGGCCCTGGGCGAGGGGGTAGCGGCGGCCAACCTGCGCCTGGCCGACGCCGTACATATCTCGTCGGAGACCGATCCCGCGCTGGGTGCGGGCGTCAATGTTTCCACCAACATGTACGTGGTGGGTTTCAGTTCCGCCGCCAGGTATTACGGCGACGGTTCCACGCTGTCCGGGGTGCTGGTGCGCACTTATGTGACGCGCACCCTGCCTGCCCCGCCCAGCAGCGTGCAGATAGGCGAGTTCATAACCTCCAATCCCGGCGGCGCGCACAGTTTCCACATTTCCGTTACGGTCAACGAAGTGGGCTGGTCGCTGGTCAAGCAGTATGTCGTGCCCATCGCCCACGATATGACCAACGGCGACTGGCTCGACGTGGCGCCGGTCTCCAATTCCGGTTGCTTTGCCGGGAACATTTCCAATGACTGTACGCAGGACTTTACGCTGGAACTAAAGGTCGACGCCAACAGGGCTTCTCTGCGCTTGCGCAAGAGCTCGGGTTTTTCTGCCGGCGTGGCGATGATAGGCATTTCCCAGATGGGCCCCGCTGGCAGCACGTTCACTCCGGAGTCCAGCGTGGTGGTCTCGCAGCAGCACTCCCTGCTGCCAAACACTGTGCTGACCCAGGTGGACAGCAAGGTCGGCATTGGCAATCTGGGGCCTACCACCAAGCTGCATTTAAGCAGCGGAACGATCACCATCGACGGAGACAACCCGGATTCCCTGGTGGCGGTCGGTAATATCTACTCGCCCCACCTGCAGCTGGCGCCCAACGTGATAGTCTCGTCGGAGACCAGGGTAGAGGTAGGAGCCGGGGTCACCATCTCCACCAACGTTTATATCGTGGGCTTCAGTTCCGCGACAAGGTTCTTCGGCGACGGGTCCGGGCTGACCAATGTCACCGCCGGGCAGACCGCCGACGAGGTGACGGTGCATTCCACCAACGGCCAGCTGTCGGCCATGGCCTCGTCGGTGACGCTGCAGGGTAATGCTTTCAACGGCGCCGACCAATTGGTAAAACTGGACGCCGCTGGTAAACTTCCGGCGATAGACGGGTCCCAGCTGATCAACATCGTCCACCCGGTGGAGGTGCCGTCCGGGGCGGTGATGCACTTCAACCTGGCGTCCTGCCCGTCGGGCTGGAGCGAGATCGTGGCCGCGCGGGGCCGCTATATCGTCGGTCTTACCAACGGCGGCAACCTGCTGGCCGCGGTGGGCACGGCCTTGAACGATCAGGAGGACAGACCGGTCGGAGCGCATCTCCATAGTATCACCACGCCGGCGCACAATCACAATTTGCCGTCCATCTACGCGGGTGGAGATACGCCCAATGACGACTTCGGCCTTTCCGTAAGGGAAGTTGACATCTCGATTCCAATGCTGACCATGCAGACCTTCAACGGCGGCGCTAGCACCTTTAACTCCGCTAGTACGGGGGCTGTGGCGGGAACTAATGCCCCTTACCTCCAGCTGCTGACCTGCCAGAGAGACTAAAAGTGTTTCTTTGACCAGAGGTTGCAGAAGAATGAAAAAACCCGGGAAACCGGGTTTTTTCATTGTTTTTTGCTTAAAAACGCGCTTTTTTGTCAAATTTCACTTAAAAACGCGCCTAAATTCGCGTTTATCATCCCGCAAAAAAACGTTAAAAAACGCTAATTTTATTCAAAAATCGTGTAACAATAATTATTAAATAACTTCGCCCTTTCTTCGGGATTTGGCGGCCTATATACAATAGACTATCTATACGTAAAGTTAAGGCATATATGAAAGGAGCGGGCTTCAGAAAAATTTCGGTGTTCCTGGCGGCGCAGATCCTGTGCTCCGCGGGTCTTTTCATTTCCTCCCTTTTCGCCGGCGAGGCCGGCACCGCGGGCGCCTCCTTCCTGAAGTTCGCTCCCAGTCCCCGCGGCACCGCGATGGGCGAGGCCTACACGGCGGTGACCGAAGACGCCTATGCCGCTTACTGGAACCCCGCCGGGCTGGCCGCCGTCGAGCAGGCCGAGATCGCCCTGACCTACAACGCTTCTTTCGAGGACGTTACCCACCAGTACCTGTCCGCCGCGTTCCCGCTGCGCTACGGCTCCACCCTGGACATGAACGTGACCCGCCTGACCGTGGCCCCTTTCCAGGGTTACGACGCCGTGGGCCGCGCCACCAGCAAGGTGCAGTCTTCCGACATGGCCATCGGCGTGGGCTACGGCCAGACCCTGCTCAAGGACGAGATCGAGCGCCCGCTGCTCAACGTGGGCGTGAACGTAAAGAGCATCAGCCAGACCCTCAACAACGTTTCCGCCAACGCCTTCGCGGCGGACCTGGGCGCGGTCTACTACCTGCGCCCCGCCCGCTACTGGCTGACCCAGGTGCAGGCTCAGGAATACCGCTTCGCCCTGACCGTGCGCAATATCGGCACCGGGCTGAAGTTCGACAAGGTGGAGCATCCGCTGCCCACCTCCGTGACGCTGGGCTCCTCCTGGCTGTCCCACCCCTACGGCAATTCCACCCTGGTCCTCAGCATGGACCACTCCATAGCCAACGACGAGACCTACTCCCTGGGCCTGGGCGCCGAATACGTGGCTTTCCAGCTGATCTCCTTCCGCGCCGGCTACAAGAGCGGCCAGGACATCGGCTCCGGCATCCGCTTCGGCGTGGGCTTCAAGCTCTCCTTCGCGGACGTGGACTACTCCATGTCGCCGTTCGGCGAACTGGGCGCGATGCACAAGGTCGGCATGAGCGTGAAGTTCGGCAAGTCCTACGCCCGCACCCCGCTGACCGGCGCCAGCCAGCGCGTGGAAAAAGCCAAGATGTTCACCACCAAGGACAAGATCGAGAAGCTGGAGATCTTCGCCAACGACTTCGTGGGCATGGCCAAGCGCGACCTGGAAGAGCGCGCCTACGTCTCCGCCGAGGGCAACCTCAACAAGGCCTTCAACCTGGAGCCCAAGCTGCGCAACGGCGAGTGGGGCGACCGCGGCGGCCGCCTGGCCTCCATCAACAAGGAACTGCGCCTCAAGGACTCCCCCGCCGTGAAGGCCGTGCTGATGCGCGACGACGAGCAGTCCAATACCGCCAACGAGGCCATCATGGCCTACATCAACGGTTCCGACCTGAAGGCCTTCCTGCTGGCCCACGCGGCCCTGGGCGCCGACATCCACGGCGAGCCCGTGTTCGAGGAGCTGCTGCTCTCCCTGGGCCGCCTGACCCGCAACAGTGTGCGCCGCGACGAGGTGCTCTCCAGGACCGCCCTCGTCAAGGAAAAGCTGCGCAAGGCCGCCAAGTACTTCTACGTCCAGCAGTTCAGCCTGGCCGCCAAGGAATGCCACGAGGCCGTGCTGCTCGACGAGACCAACGCCGTGGCCTGGACCAGGCTGGGTTCCGCCTACTTCATGATGGGCGACAGGGAAAAGGCCAAGCACGCCTACATGGAGGCCCTGAAGCTCAATCCCGGCGACATCCTGACCAAGAAATTCCTGGACGCGCAGGGATGGAAATAGCGTATGGAGTTCATCATCGTCATCCTCATCCCGCTGGGCCTGATGCTGCTGGGCGCCGGCTTCCTGGTGGTCTCGCAGGTGTCGGGCTTCCTGCAGTCTTCCGCGCTCAACCGCCGGCAGCAGCTCTCCAACATGATCATCCAGCAGTACATGGTCCAGATCGCCATGGCGCAGTCCCAGATCTCCCAGCGCGGCCGGCAGCTGGAAGTGCTCTCCTCCAAGCTCGCCCTGTCCAACCAGGAACTGGGGCGCCTTAACGACATGAAGTCCAAGTTCCTGTCCATGGTGGTGCACGACGTCCGCACGCCGCTGGCCTCTATCAGGGGTTTCAGCGAACTGCTGCTCAACAAGAACGTGGGGGAGAAAGAGGAGCGCTACCTCAAGAACATCGTTTCTTCCACGGACCAGCTGGGCCGCCTGATAGCGGACCTGACGGACCTGGCCATGATCGAGGCCGGCAAACTGAAGGTGGAAAAGACCATCGTGGAATACGCCGACATCGCCCGCGACATCCTGCCCGGCATCTCCATCAACGCCCAGAAGAAGGGGGTGGACCTGGCCGTCAACGAACTGCCGGTCAACTGCCCGGTCAGCGGCGACAAGTTCCGCCTCTCCCAGGTGCTGATGAACCTGCTCAACAACGCCATAAAGTTCACTCCGGCCGGCAAGCGCGTGGAACTTACCATGCGCCGGGAAGGCAAGTTCGTGGGCGCGTACGTGAAGGATTCCGGCATAGGCATCCACCCGTCCGAGACCAAGAGGATCTTCGAGAAATTCTACCAGGCCAAGTACCAGAAGGACGAAAAACTGCGCAAACAGGGCTGGGGCCTGGGTCTGAGCATCGCCCAGGAGGTCGTTAAGGCCCATAAAGGCGAAATAGGCGCCCTCAGCCCCGGGCTGGGCAAAGGCTCCACTTTCTGGTTCAGGATACCCGCCGGTGTGTAGTTTCCCGCCCAGAGCGGCGTCCGCCGCGAGTTATTTATGTAACAAGGAAATAACTTTTCTGAAACATCCTTTATGTACAATTTTCATTGAGACTATAACTGGAGATCAATATGGACCTTAGTACTATAGTGGGAGTCGTGGCCTTCGCCGCCCTGATGTTCATGGGGATAACCACCAGGCAGCTTTCCAGCACCCTGGTGAACTCTCACGCCGTTTTCGTGGTGCTGGGCGGAACTTTCGTGGCGATACTGCTCAATACCCCGCTGCGCTACCTCGTCAAGGCCGTGACGGAACTCAAGACCATGCTGTTCGACGAAGAGAACGAGGACATGGTCAAGCTCATCCCCATAATGACGGAACTGACCGAGCAGTGCCGCGTAAAAGGCCTGTCCGCTCTGAAAGAGGCGGACCCCAATATCGCCAAGGGTTTCCTGAGCCGCGCGGCCATGGCCGCCCTGGAGTACAACGACTACAATTTCGTGAAGCAGGTGATGGAGCAGGAGATCAACCAGGCCGCGGACGAGGCCAACGAAGTCGCCAACGTTTACCGCACCATGGGCATCCTGATGCCCATGTTCGGGCTGCTGGGCACCCTGCTGGGCATCATAGCCGTGCTGCGCGACCTGGCCAATCCCGAAAGCGTGGGCCCCGCCATGGCCGTGGCCATAACCTCGGCTTTCTACGGCATCTTCATGGCCAACATGGTCTGCGTTCCCATAGCCGGCAAGATCCGCGCCCGCATCTGGATGACCGTGCGCATAAAATCCATGATCCTGGACGGCGTGCTGGAAATAATGAAGGGCAGCATCCCTATAGTGGTGGAGCGGCGCCTGCGCTCTTATCTGGGTTAATTTATATATGAAAAGAACTTCGGGACTCGCTGGCGGGTATAAGGAGATGGCGGCGGCCGCGCTTTCAAGGCTGCTGCCGGCGCTGTTGTGCGCGCTGGCGCTGGCGCCCGCGGCGTCCGGGCAGAGCCTGCCCCTGGACGACAAGGCCCGCTACGAGCGGTCCCTGGAGGCGAAGGCCAACGAAGTGCTGCTGCGGCTGCTGGGCCCCAACCAGGCGCAGGTGGTGGTGCAGGCTACCATGGATTTTACCCGGACCGAAAAAGTGGACATGGTCTCCCAGCCGGCCCCTGCCCAGGGCCGGGAGGATATCTTCAAGTGGGACGGGTCCTCGACCGAGAACCAGATGGTGGCCGAATACCTGCTGCCCGGCTTTCCCACCGTGGTGGGCAATTCCGCCAAGCCCGAGAACGCTTCGTACCAGAAGCAGATGCTTTACCCGGCCTCCTTCGTGAAGAAAATGGTGGTCACGGTGATCCTCAATAAGAACATCCTGGACGTGGAGGCGCAGGCCGTGCGCAACGTGGTGTCCGAGATCCTCTCCCTGGACCAGGCCCGCGGCGACGAGCTTTCCATCATCAAGACGCCTTTCGCGCCTTTCTGGCGCACCATCTGGTACACGCCCGAGG
>JAMPXK010000031.1 GCA_023701245.1 Elusimicrobiales bacterium
GGTTCCACCCTGGAAATATCCAGGGAGCGCACCTCCCCTTTAACTTTCGCGGCGGGCGGCACCACGTTGGTGGCCTCCCCTCCGGAAATGGTGCCGATGTTGGAGGTGGTGTCCTGGTCGTGCCGGCCGAAGCTGAGCCCCGCCAGGGCCCGCGCGGCGATGCTGATAGCGCATACGCCCTTTTCCGGGGCTATGCCGGCGTGGGAGGGCTTGCCCGTAACCTCCGCGGTCCAGATGGCGGCGCCCGGCGAGGCCACGGCGTAGGAGCCGGGGTCCAGCGAGGAATCGAAGACGAAGCCGCGCTTGACCCCTGGCGGCAGCGCCAGGTTGAGACCGCCGGCCATGGTGGTCTCTTCCTGGGTGGTAAAGGCGATGGTAAAGGGCTTCAGCGGGGAGGAAGTGTTGACGGCGCGCTCCACGGCGTAGAGGATGGCGGCCATGCCCGCCCGGTTATCCGCGCCCAGCTGGCCTTTGCCGTCGGAGGTTATCCGGTCCGCGGTCACCACCTGTTTTGTGGCGGAGGTATTGCGGGCCGTATCCATGTGCGCCAGCAGCACGAATTCGCCGCCGCCCCCCACCTGGCAGACCACGTTGCCGGTATTGGAGCCGGTAGCCGGCGCGGCGCCGTCTATCTGGGCGGAAAAGCCGAACTTCTTAAGGAAGTCGGCCGCGTACCTGGCTACCGCCGCCTCCCTGCCGGACTGCCCGTCCAGGCGCGCCAGTTCCAGGAAAAGTTCCGTAAGTCTGCGGCTTGCCATGCGGCCTCCTATTCGGCCCAGCCGCGCGCCAGGTTCACCAGCACTTCGGCCGACTTGTTCATCCCGTCGAGCGAGACCCATTCGTAGCGGCCATGGTAATTGTAGCCGCCGGTAAACACGTTGGGCGTGGGCAGGCCCATGAAAGAGAGGCGCGCCCCGTCGGTACCGCCGCGCACCGGCTTGACATGCGGCTCCAGGCCGGCGGCCCGCACCGCGGCCAGCAGTTTTTTCATGACTTCAGGGCGGCCGGAGACTATGGCGTTCATGTTGCGGTACTGCTCGCGGAAAGCCAGTTCTATGCGGGCCAGAGGGTACTTGAGGCGTTTAGCCGCTACTATGGCCGCCAGCTGGCGTTCCATGGCCTTGAGCTTTTTAAGGTCGTGCTCGCGGACTATGCCGGAGAGCTCGGCTTTCTCTATTCCGCCGGAGATGTCGGTGAACATGACGAAACCTTCGCGCTTTTCCGTGGTCTCCGGCAGCAGGTTCTCCGGCCAGGACGCCGCGATGTCGGCGGCGATACGGGCCGCGTTGGCCAGGGCGTTCTTGGCTGTGCCGGGGTGCACGCTCTTGCCCGTTATGGTTATTTTCAGACCGTCGGCGTTGAAGTTCTCCTGTTCTACCGCGCCGGCCACGTCCCCGTCGAAGGTATAGGCCGCGCTGGCGCCGAAGGACTTTACGTCGAAGTGCTTTACGCCCTGGCCCACTTCCTCGTCGGGGGTGAAGCCTATCTTCAGCGGGCCGTGAGGGATCTCCTTGTGCTTCAGCAAATATTCCGCGGCGGTCATTATTATGGCGAGGCCGGCCTTGTTGTCGGCGCCCAACAGGGTGTCGCCGGAGGCCGTGACGATATCTTCGCCGCGGCAGGCCGCCAGTTCGGGGCAGTTGCGGGTGTTGAGTATGACGCCGTGCCTGCGGCTGATGACTATGTCCCCGCCCTTCCATTTCCTGTGCACCTGCGGTCTGACATTCTTGCCTGAGGCGTCGGGAGAGGTGTCCATGTGGGCCAGGAAACCGATGGCCGGGACCCTGCCCTTGACGGTGGCGGGGATCTCCGCGGTAACATAACCGAACTTGTCCAGCTTGACCTTTTTGGCGCCGATGGCCTTAAGCTCCGCGGCCAGGAGGCGGGCCAGCACCAGCTGCTTGGCGGTCGAGGGAAAAGTTTTAGAGTCGCCGTCGCTCTGGGTGTCCAGCTTTGCGTACTTCTCGAAACGTTTGTAAAGGGGTGCTTTCAGGTCCATGCCGTCCTCCTGGCCGCGTTGTGGCTTGCGTCAAGCAAAAAGGATATAATTAATGTATACCACGGTTCAAGGAGACGCAATGGCCATCAGCTTCATGCCCAAAGAAGTCAAGTTCTTCGATTATTTAAACCTCCAGGCCGAGAACATCGTAAAGGCCTCCGATTGTTTTAAACACGCCGTCAAGAAAGGCTCCTTCGACGAGGAGATCGTCAAGAAGATAAAGAATTTCGAGCATGAGGGCGATACGCTCGCCCATGAGATCGTGGACATGCTCAACCGCACTTTCATCACCCCCATAGACCGCGAGGATATCTTCTCCCTGGCCAACACTCTGGACGATATCCTGGACATGATCAATTCGATGTCCAACCGCATCAAACTCTACAAACTCAACACCAACGACGAGCACATGCTCCAGTTCGCCGACACCATAGACCAGTCCTCCCAGGCCCTGGCCAACGCGGTGAAGCACATGCACGACACCAAGCGCGCCCGCCGCGTGCTGGATTACTGCATAGAGGTGAACCGCCTGGAGAACATGGGCGACCAGATCCGCGAAAAAGCCATCAGCCACCTTTTCGAGACCGAGAAAGACCCCATCATGGTGATCAAGTGGAAGGAGATCTACGAAGTGGCCGAAGGCACCCTGGACACCTGCGAGCACGTGGCGAAGGTTATAGAGTCCATCCTGGTGAAGCATGGATAGCACCCTGCTCGCGGTCATCGGCCTGATCGCGCTGGCGCTGGTCTTCGACTTCCTTAACGGGTTTCACGACGCCGCCAACTCCATCGCCACCATCGTCTCCACCCGGGTCCTGTCCCCCCGCCAGGCGGTCATCTGGGCCGCCTTCTTCAATGTCGTGGCCTTCTTCATCTTCGACCATTCCGTGGCCAAGACGATGGGCAAAGGGATCGTAGACATCGCGGTGATCGATACCCACGTCATTTTCGGAACGCTGGTGGGGGCCTGCGCCTGGAATATCCTCACCTGGTATTTCGGCCTGCCCTCAAGTTCCTCCCACGCCCTGATCGGGGCGCTGGCCGGGGCCGCCGTAGTGAAGGCGGGGTCAACCAAGGTCCTGGTGATGTCGGGGATCATGAAGGTGGTCGCCTTCATAGTAATTTCCCCGCTGCTGGGCATGCTGCTCGGCCTCTTTTTCGGGGTGGTCGTTTACCGCCTCTTCGCCAAGGCGGTGCCCAGCAAGGTTGACCATCTTTTCCGCAAGGGCCAGCTGATCTCGGCGGCCGCCTACAGCCTGGGGCACGGCGGCAACGACGCGCAGAAGACCATGGGTATCATCGCCGGGCTGCTGGTCAGCGCCGGGTACCTCAGCGGCGGCGCCTCCGGCACGGAGTTCGATATCCCCAAGTGGGTGGCGGTCCTGTGTTATATCGCCATGGGCTTGGGGACGATGTTCGGCGGGTGGCGCATCGTCAAGACCCTGGGCCACAAGATCTCCAAACTCAAGCCCGTAGATGGTTTCTGCGCCGAGTCCGGCGCGGCGGCCACCCTCTACCTGGCGTCGGGCATGGGCATTCCCGTAAGCACCACTCATACCATTACCGGCGCCATCATGGGCGTAGGCACCATGAAACGTTTCAGCGCGGTGCGCTGGGGCGTGGCCGGTCAGATCATCTGGGCTTGGGTCCTCACCATTCCCGGGTCGGCGGCCATTTCGGCGCTGGTCTACCTGCTCTCCAACGGCCTGTTCACTTAAGCCTCCCCTGCAGAAAGAGAAAGAGCCGCGTTCTCACGCGGCTCTTTCTCTTTGTGCGGTGGGACGGCTATTTCCTGGCGGCGGCGCGGCCGGCCAGCAGGCCGCTGGTCCAGGCCAGGTGCAGGTTATAGCCGCCGGAATCCCCGTCCAGGTCCAGCAGTTCGCCTGTGACGTAAAGGTTCTTTACTTTGCGGGAGGCGAAGGTGGCCGGGTCCACTTCTTCCAGGGCGCAGCCGCCGGCGGTCACCATGGCGTCCTCGAACCCCAGCGTTCCCGTAACTTCGAAACGCAGGCCTTTGAGGTTCGCGGCGAAGCGGGCCAGCGCGTCCCCGGACACCAGGCCGGCGGACATGGCTTCATTGATGTCCGCGCGGGCGGCCGCGGCCCGGCAGACCTTCTCATTGGCCAGGCCGCAGGTGAAATGCCGGAAGGGCCTGGCGGAGAAATTCTTTACCCGCGCCGCCAGCAGGCGCAGCAGGGCGGCCGCCTCGTAGTCGGGGAAAAGGTCGGCCGCCAGGTGCACGGGACCCTCCCGTAAGGCCTCGCCGGCCGCGCGGCTTACGTCCAGCGCGGCGGGGCCCGACAGGCCGTAGGAAGTGAACAGCAGTTCTCCCTCCGAGGCCGCCAGGTTGCGCGTGCCGGCGCTCAGGCGCAGGGCCGCCTGCACCCTGACGCCGTCGAGGTCCTTCACGGAGGTTTCGCGCACTTTGAGCGGGACGATGGACGGAGAAAGAGGTGAGACGCAATGCCCCAGCGCGCGCAGCAATTCGCTGCCGCGCGGCGTACCGCCTATCTGCGGGTAGCAGGGGCCGCCGCAGGCCAGCACCAGCCGGCCGCAGTTGAAAGACGTCTCTTTGCCCGGTCCCGGCTTCGCTTTTTCCCACTGGGGCGGTACGGCCCGGGCTTTCAGGCAAAAGCCGCCGCGCCCGGCGGCGACGCTTGTCACTTCGGTAAGGGTTCGGATGTCCACGCCGCGCGCCCCCAGCTCGTTGGTCAGGGCGCTTACCACGTCCTGGGCCTTGAAAGAACGGGGGAACAGGCGGCCTTTCTCCCCCTCTGCGCTCAGCAGGCCCAGCCCGGCGAAGAATTCCGGCACTTCGCCCGGCGGCAGGGCGGCGAAGGCCTTCTTTAGAAAAGTAGAGTTGCGCGGGTGGTAGGCGGCCGGAGTGACCTTGCGGTTGGAGAAATTGCATTTCCCGGCGCCGGTGGAGAGGACCTTGCGGCCGGGAACGTGGTTCTTCTCCAGGACCAGCACGGAGGCGCCGGCCCGGGCCGCTTCCACGGCCGCGGCCAGTCCCGAAGCCCCCGCCCCGACTATTATCACGTCGAATATCTTGTCCATTAAAAAGAACGCCCGGCCTGCCGGGCGTTCTCTCCTTTAGCGCGGAGGATTACTTGATCCTGCCGGCGGAGCCCAGCACGTTGGCGTTCTTATCCATGTACATCTTTATCAGTTCTTCGCGGGCCGGGCCCAGGTACTTGCGCGGGTCGAACTCGGTGGGCTTTTCGGCGAACACCTTGCGGATCACCGCGGTCATCACCAGGCGCCCGTCGGAGTCGATGTTGATCTTGCAGACCGCGCTCTTGGCGGCGCGGCGCAGCTGTTCGGCCGACACTCCCACGGCGTTCTCCATCTTGCCGCCGTACTTGTTGATCATGTCGATGTATTCGTTGAGCACCGAGGAGGCGCCGTGCAGCACGATCGGGAAGCCGGGGATGCGCTTCTCGCACTGCTCGAGGATGTCGAAGCGCAGCGGCGGGGCGCTCTCACCGGGCTTCACCTTGAACTTGAAGGCGCCGTGGCTGGTGCCGATGGAGATGGCCAGCGAGTCCACGCCGGTCTTCTTGACGAAGTCCTCCACCTGCGCGGGGTCGGTGTAGTTGGAGTGCTCGTGGGAGACCTCGTCCTCTATGCCGGCCAGCACGCCCAGTTCGCCTTCCACCGTGACGTCGTATTTATGCGCGTATTCCACGACTTCCCTGGTGATCTCCACGTTCTTCTCGTAGGGATGGTGGGACGCGTCTATCATGACGGAAGAGAACCCGTTGTCGATGCAGGACTTGCACAGTTCCACCGTGTCGCCGTGGTCCAGGTGCAGGGCCACCGGCACGGGGCCCTCCTTGAATTCCTTTATCATCTCCATCGCGCCGCGGCCCATCCAGCGCAGCAGGGTGGCGTTGGCGTAGTCGCGCGCGCCCTTGGACAGCTGCAGGATCACCGGGGAGCGGGAGCGCACGCAGGCGGTGAGTATCGCCTGCAGCTGCTCCATGTTGTTGAAATTGTAGGCGGGGACGGCGTAGCCGCCCTTCATGGCGTCCCTGAACATCTCGCGGGTGTTCACGAAGCCGAGTTCCTTGTAAGAGACCGTTTTAGAAGCTGTTGCGGGCATGGGACCTCCGTAATGTCTGCTGGTTCCATTATATTAATTAATCCCGGGGTGTCAAAACTTCCCCGGCCCGTCGCAATTTGCTAAAATAATAACAAGCGGTTGCCGCGCTAGCGGGAACGGGGACAACGGAGGGAAGCAATGCAACATCAGGAAAAGCCGTATCTTACCGGCAGGGCGTTCTTATTCAGCATCCATAAGGGCGAGGACCTGCTGGAGGCCATACAGTATTTCTGCCATCACCACCAGGTCCGCTGCGGCCTGATAAACGCCATAGGCGCCGTGGAGAAGGCCGTTTTCAGCGTCTACGACCAGAAAGCCAAAAAATACAGCAAGGTGACGCTGGAGAAAGAGCTGGAGATCCTTTCCCTCTCCGGCAACGTCAGCCTGTTCGACGACAATCCCATGGTGCACGCGCACGCCATGTTCTCCGACTCCGAAGGCAAGGCTTTCGGCGGGCACCTGGTCATGGGCACCAAGGTTTTCAGCAGCGAGGTGTTCATCCAGGAACTTACCGGCGACATCAAGGTGCGCAAACTGGATAAAGCCACCCAGCTGCCGCTCTGGGCCAACCCGGTCTGTCTTAGGTGATGACGGCCGCGGACCCGCGACAGGATGCCGGGGATGGAGGCGCTAAAACGCCTCCATCTTCGTTCCGGGCGGGCTTCGTGCCTATAACCGGGCTGCCCAACGCCGGCAAGTCCACCCTGATGAACTCGCTCTGCGGCACGCGCCTGTCCATCATTTCCGAGAAACCCCAGACCACGCGCAATAATATCCTCGGCATCCTCAACTCCCCGGATTTCCAGGCGGTCTTCGTGGACACTCCCGGTTTTTTGAAAGCCCGCAACATGTTCGAGCGCAGCATGGAAGGCGCTATAAAACGCGCCGCGGCCGAGGAAGGCGACCTCTGCATCCTGATAGCCGAGCCCGGCCTGCCGCCCGCGGACAAGGTCCCGCTGTTCGACCCCCTCAAGCGCGTGAGCTGCCCGCTGCTGCTGGCCATTAACAAACTGGACAAGGAGAACACGGAAGAGCGCGCGAAGGCGGCGGTGGAGTTCTATTCCGCCCTGCTGCCGGTAAAACAGGTCTTCCTTATCTCCGCGCTGACCGGCGGCGGCCTGAAAGAGCTGCGGGCCGGCATTAAGGCGGCCCTGCCGGAGCACCCCCCCTATTACCCGCAGGACCAGCTTACCGACCGCTGGGAAAAGTTCTACGTCGCGGAGATCATCCGCGAGCAGGTCTTCAAGCTTTACACCCAGGAGATCCCGTACTCCACCGCCATAGAGATAGAGGTCTTCTACGAGGCAGAAGGCCGCCCGGACCATATCCAGGCCGCCGTGCACGTGGCGCGCGCGGGGCAGAAGCCCATAATAATCGGCAAGGGCGGCGCCATGATAAAGCGCCTGCGCGAGGCGGCCGTGAAGGCCATCGTCGCTTTCCTGCGGAGGCCGGTGGAACTCCACCTGACGGTAAAGGTGACCCCCGGCTGGCAGGACAACCCGGCTTTCCTCAAAGAGATCGGCTTTTATGACAAGAAGTAGCCGGGAAAGCGTCTTTTTCTACGCGTTCGCCGGGTATATGACGGTTTCTCTTTTGTCCGTGGTCCTGCTGCTGCTGGGCGCGCTGGCCGGGATGAAACTGCTCTTCGCCTTCGCAAAACTCACCCTGGGCGCCGTTGAGGCCTACCGGTACAAACCCGTCTTCTACGACGCCGCGGGGTTCGCGCTGGCGAGCGCCGGCACGGCCGCGCTCCACTACTACCTGGCCAGCCTGCTCGCGCTTTCCGGGTTGGAGCGCAGGGTGCTGGCCGCGGCGGTCTTCTCCGTGGCTATTTTGTCCGGGCTCTTTTTCTGGCGGGGCGCGCTGCATTCAGCCCTGGGGGCTTACGCTTTTTCCGGGCTTCCGGTAACTTTGGCCGCGCTGATAGGCGGCGGGGCCGGCCTCGCGCAGCGCTCGGGAGAAAATCCCTGGCCTTTCACGGCCTCTTCCCTCTTCAGGTAGCCTGGTTCCAGACGCCGGGCAGCACGGCGCCGCAGGGGCAGGCGCCCCCGGAACTCAGCAGGTTCTTCTTCAGGCGAAAGCCTTCCCTCTCTATCACGCACTTGCCGCAGGCAGGGCAGATGGTATTCTGTCCCGCAGCGCCCGGGATATTGCCGCAGTAGACGTATCGCAGGCCCGCTTTCAGGGCTGTTTCCCTTGCCCGCTGCAGCGTTTCGGGCGGCGTGGGCGGGGTGGCCGTCATCAGGCGGTCGGGGTGAAAAGCCGTAAGGTGCCAGGGGACCTCGGGGGAGAGGCCGGCCAGGAAGGCCGCCATTTCCCCAACTTCGGCGTCGGAGTCGTTAAACCCGGGGATGAGCAGCGTTACCACCTCCAGCCAGAACCCGGCCGCCCTGATCAGGCGTATCCCGTCGAGTACTTTGGAGAGCCGCGCCCCGCAGACTTTCCGGTACCTGGCGTCGTCGAAGGACTTGAGGTCCACTTTCCACAGGTCGAGCGAAGGCCTCAGGAAAGAGGCCGCCTCGGGCGTAGCGTAGCCGTTGGAAACGAAGCCTGTGCGCAGGCCGCGGCGTTTTGCCCCGGCAAAGACCGCCGCTCCCCACTCGGCGGTGATAAGCGGCTCGTTGTAGGTGGAAATGACCGTCCGCGCGCCGGCGGCCGCGGCGGCCCCGGCCAGTTCCTCCGCCGATACCGTTTCAGGCAGCCGCCCGCCGGCTTTCTCTGCAGAGGAGATCTGCCAGTTCTGGCAGAAATCGCAGCGGAAGTTGCAGCCGAACATGCCGAAAGAGAGGGTGCGGCTGCCAGGGAGGACGTGGAAAAAGGGTTTTTTCTCTATGGGGTCGGGCGCGGCGCCGGAAACGTAGCCCCACGGGGCCAGGAGTTTCCCGCCGGAGTTGAACCTGACGCCGCAGATGCCCGCGGCGCCCTCGGCGGCAAGGCAGCGGTGGGCGCAGGCCAGGCAGCGCGTGCGGCCGCCGGGCAGCTTTTCATAAAGCGCCGCTTCGCGGGTAAGCGCGGGCAGGAAAGGCATGGGCGTCAGGAAGGCAGGCTGGGTTTGGGCGCCCGGACCTTGAGGGCGCCGGGAAGCACGCTGAAACGGATCTTGCCGGTTTCCGAATAGAAATCCTCGCCGTCGAGGTGGTACCAGGAGGCGCGGCCGCAGTCCAGTTCTATAAGCCGGCCTTTGAAGGCCGAATAAATATCCTTGTGCCTGTCGAGGCCGCCGCTGAACAGGGCCGGCAGGGCCGCGAGCAGGCGCGGCAGGGAGGCTTTTTTTATGGAGACGAGGTCCAGGTAGCCGTCGTCGATGTAGGCTCCCGGCGCCACGCGGGCGCCGCCGCCGTATTGGACACCGTTGAGGACGGCGTTCACCATCGCGGTAAGTTCCAGTCGCTGTCCGTCCACCACCGCCGTGACCGGGCCGGGAGTATAGCTGAGCACCCGGCGGGCGGCGTGCCAGACATAGGGCAGGATGCCGCGGCGGGAACTCATGGAATTGAAATCATGCGCTACCTCCGCGTCCAGGCCCACGCCGGCCGCGCAGAAGAACGGTTTGCCCTCGGCCAGGCCGGCGTCCACTTTGCGCGGTTCCCATTGCAGAAGCCCGGCCAGGGCCGCGTCGAAACCCAGCGGTATGTAGAGGTTGCGGGCCAGGCCGTTGCCGGAACCGCAGGGCAATATGCCCAGGGCGGCTTCCCGGCCTATCAGGGGACCGGCCGTTTCCCGGATAGTGCCGTCCCCGCCTACCGCCACTATGGTGGAGTAGCCGGCCAGCAGGGCCTTGGCGGCCAGTTCCGAGGCGTGCCCCCGGGCCTGAGTGAATTCGGCTTCGAAGGTCAGCCTGCGGCCCGAAAAGAATTTCTCCAGCCGGCCGCGGATATCCCGGGTCTTGCGCCCGGCGTTGGGATTGATTATGAAGAAGTAGGACATCTCGGGTTATTCTACGGCGCTTAAACCTGTCGCCCAGGCGGCCTTCCCCCCCGTAGGGGTAAGCAGGGTGAGAGTGTTGCCTGAAGCGGTTTCGCCCTTGGAGCAGTGGAAGCGCAGGCGGTAGACGTAGCCTATTCGCAGGTCCGGCTTCTCGGGCAGGATGTCGGTGTCGTCCACGTAGAGGTAGTCCACCTTCTTATCGGGCCCGGAGTAGACGAAATTAAGGCGCCAGCCGCGCTGGGTGCGGCGGGCCGTTATCATCTGCAGCTCCATCTCCAGGTCTTTGCCCAGGTAATCCGCCGGACCGGAGAAAAAATCGTCCTGCGAGCCTTTTATCACCGACAGGTCGTTCTCCTGCTCGGCAGGGGCCTCCTCTTTCACTACGGAGGTCTCTATCAGTATCGGCGCGGGTTTTTCGGTCTCCGCTTCCGGCTCAGGGTTTTTTTGCGTACGCGCGGGCCGGGGCTTTTCCTGTTCCGCCGCGGGAGGTTCCTCGGCCTCGAGGACGGGTTCCTCCTCGCGCTGCAGTTCCTCCTCCGTCTGGCTGGCCGCGTATTCCGGCTGGTAGCGGGGCTGCAGGTCCTGCGCTTTGTGCGGGAAGAACCGCTCTTTCAGGATAAACCCTATAAGCGCTCCCGTAACGAAGAAAAGAAGGGTATTGATGACCCGCAGGCGGAAAAAATTCATAGTGTGATTTTATAATATTTGCCTTATATTGTATATTTAAGTCTGCGGTCTGGAGACATTAATGAAAACCATACTGTTAGTCCTGATATTTGCGGCGCAGGCCATGCCCGCGACCGCCGCCGCCGTCGGCTGCGTCTATGACCTGAACGGCCCCGTGACCATGCAGAAACCCGGGGAGACCGACTGGCTGCCCGCCACCAAAGGCGCGGCGATAACTGAAGGCGACAAGCTCCGGACAGGCGCCAGAGCCTGGTGCGAGATCCTTTTCAAGGACGGCACCTACATAAAGATGGAGGCCGATTCCGAGACCGGGGCCGAAGAACTGAAGACCGGCGCCGCGGGCAGGTCTTTCTCTTTTTCTTTTCTCAAGGGCAAAGCCCTCTGGATGGCGGCCAAGCTGAAATGGAAGACCGCCTCCAGGTTTACGGTCCGCACTCCTTCCGCCGTCTGCGCCGTGCGCGGCACCGATTTTACGCTGGTGGTCTCCACTTCCGGCGCCACCTCCATAGGCCTTTTCGAGGGGAAGGTGGCCGTCTCCAGCGGCACGGCCGGGCAGGACCTTAACGCTGGCGGGGAAGCTTTTGTTTCCGGAGGGACTATAGCCATCCAGGGCCGCCTGTCCGCGCTGATGAAGGCCGAGGAGCGCCGTTATGCCCGGGTAAAAGGGCGCGTGGAAAAGCTCAGGGGCCGCCTGGCGGAACGCGACAACTTTATAGACGACTATGTCGCCCGGCAGCAGAAGACGGTGGCCGATTTTGAGAAGCGCCGGCAGGAGAAGCTGGGTAAGCGCTAGTTCCCGGGGGAATAAAAAAGGCCGGCTCTGCAGCCGGCCTTTTTTTGTTTCCCGTCTTTACTGAAGCTGGGCGTCCAGGTCGTAGGACGAGGTCCGGTTGATCTTGACCGGCAGTTTCGAGTTCTTCATGAGCAGCTGCGAGAGGTCCGCCGCCCCGCCCTTGTGCATGGCCACGTCTATCACCGCCACGGAGGCGTTGTAGCCGCGTACCCACGAAGCCCTGACCGCCGGGATGTTGCGCAGGAGCTTGGTGAATTCGCTGAGGTCGTTCATGGTCTTCACGTTGGCCAGGTTGAGGCGCACTATGGACTTTTCCCTCAGGGCCTTGAGGACCTTCTCTTTGAGCGGCTCCGCGGTCTTCTTGGCCGCGTTGATGATGGAGGCGCGCGCGGCGGCCGGTTCGTTGAGGTCTATGCCGCCCGCCGCCTCCTGCATGGACGCCAGGGTCTCACCGGAACCCTGCTTTACGGCCGAAACGGAGAGCCCGGCGCGGTAGGACACGAACCCGCCCATTCCCTCTTTGGTGTTGAACGCGGTCTGGGCCGTGCCGCTGATGAGGATGTCCGCCTTGTCCTTCTCACCGGTAATGAAACCGGCCTCGGCGAAGCGGTTCTTAAGTTCCAGGGCCGCGTAGTCCGAGTCCTGGGCTTTGCCGTCGGAGGTCTCTTTTATGTCGAAACCGATCACCGGGTTGCCCAGTTTCTGGGGCTCGCTCTCGAGGTTGCGCAGTTTGGCGGAAAGGTCTTCCTTGCGGACGTGAGCGCGGATGCGGGTCTTGTAAAAATCCCCCTCCCGCCACTCTTTGAGGATTTCGTATTTCTCGATGTAACCTTCGCTCTGCGAGGTGATGCTTTCGTCTATCAGGATGGACTTGGAGACCATGGCGTCCTGGGAGACGTAGACGCCCACTACCAGGCCGAGGGCGGCTTTCATCGCCTCGGCCAGGGCGGTCTTTTTGGCGCCCTCGGTATTGCCGTCCACTACCGGGGCCAAACCTTCGGCCTCCACCACCTCGGTCTCGTAAGCGGGGTTAAGGGAACTCTTGCGGGTCCCGGAACAGCCGGCGGCGGCAAGAACAGCCGCCGCCATCAGCAGTCGCGTCAGGCGTATCATCGAAAGTAAGGACGCCTTATTCGGCCAGCTTTATGCCGGCTTCTTTGAGGGCCTTTTTGGGCAGGCGCAGGACGATCACGCAGCCGTCGTCGGAGGTCCACTCGGTGCGGACCACCTGGGCGCCCTTTATAACGGCGTCTATCTTGGTGGCGAGCACGGAATCGGTCTCTATGGCCTTTTCCACGGTTATGCCGCCTTCCAGGTTCACGCCTTTAAGGAAGGAGAGCATGTTGTACTGGCCGTTTACGATGGAGGCGTTGCGGGAAGTGGCCATGCGCTGGGTCTTGTTCTCGAGCGTCTGGTCGGCCGCGCCGATGCCGCGGGCGAAAACGTAGTTCTTGGTTATGCCTTCCTCTACCCACTCGCGCTCTATCTCGCCGGTATTGGCAACAGTGCCCTTGTCGGGAGAGGACGAGCAGCCGGCCGCCAAAAAGGCCACCGCGGCCGCGAATATGATCTTGTTCATGTTATTTGCCTCCTGAATGGAACCCTACTATAGTCAAATTCTATAAACAAAACCTCCCGGTGTCAATTTGCCGTCCCCGCCGGAAAGCAAAAGCGCCCGGAGCTTCCGGGCGCGGGCAAAAACCGTGGCGCGCGCGTTTCAGCGGAACTTGTAGCCGAGGATGATGGAGGCGGCGCTGTTGCGGACGTCGGCGTCGGTGCTGCCCTCGTAGATCGTGGACAGCCCCATGGTATAGCGGGCCTCCAGGGTGACGGAGCCCTTTTCGGTCTTTATATCCAGGACCCCGCCCAGCACCAGCCCCGGGTCGAAGGTCCTGATGTTGGAGATGTCGCCCGAAGTCGAGTCGCCCACGGTGCGGGATTCCTCCGTGGCGCTGACCTTGATGCCCAGCGAGGGGCCTATCAGCAGGGCGGACCTGGCCGCGCTGCGGCTCGCGAAATCGAACCGCGCCAGGACGGGGACCTCCAGGTAGGTGAGCTTTATTATGCTTTCGTACGGGGTGCCCAGCACGTCCCATTTGTAGATGGACCCTTTTGAGGAGATCAGGGCTTCCACCTGCACCTTGAAAGCCAGCTGCACGGGGAAGACAAGGTAACCGCCGGCTATAAGGCCGGCCCGCTGCACCTGGTCGCCGCCGGCGTCGGAGCCGGTGAATTGGCTGATGTTCAGGCCGGCCTTGAGACCGCCCGACAGACTGTCGGCGGCCGGGGCGGCTGCGGCCAGCGTCAGAGAAAGAACTGCGGCAAGGAGATATTTGGTCATTGTGTTCTATCCGGCTTTCGGCTGCGTGGCTTTAGTAGATCCAGAAGAAATCGGTATCCTTCTTTTTCTCAGGCTTGGGAGCCGGTTTGCGGCGCTCCGGAGCGGCCTTCTTGCCCGGGCGCGCGGCTGGAGCCTCGTCGCGGAACTGGCGCTGCGTGCGCCGCACCTCCGCGGTGCGCCAGCCGGCGAACTTGTAGGAGAAGGAGACCTGGGAACTGTTGAAGACCTCTCCCCCCAGGGCCAGACCGAAATCCAGGGCGAAACTTTCGTAATTGATGCCCAGGCCCACGGTGGGACCCTTGTTGTCCTCGGCGCCCCTGTAGCCCAGGCGGAAGTTGAACATGTCCTGGAAATGGTACTCCAGGCCGGCCCGCAGGCTCTTGAGCTGTTCGTTGAGGTAGAAATCCCCTTCCAGGGCCAGCAGCAGCGACTGTGACATTATGGTCGGGGGACGGTAGGAGGCGCCCAGCCGCAGGATGGTGGGCAGCGGCGCGGCTTCCTTGTAATACTTGAGGCCGGAGCCCAGGTTGGACAGCGAGGCGCCGAACCCCAGTCCCAGGTTGACGTCGCGTATCAGCCAGCCGGCGTCTATGGCTACGGCCGAAGCCGAATAGCTTTCCAGGAGCTCTGACCCTATGTACTTGGCGGAGAAACCCAGGTACTGCTCCACGCTGGCTTTATAGCCTTCCAGGTCCAGCACGTCGGCGTAGACCTTTTCGGCATAGCTGAAAGTTATGACGCGGGTCTTTTCCGCGTCCATGGTGACGGCGTTGACGCGCCCGTTCCCGTCGATGGGGCTGTAGAGGAACTGCCCGCTGTCGGAGAACAGCGCGGACACCCCGATGGCCGGTTTATCCAGGCCCGCCAGGCCCTGTATGGGCAGGGGCATCGCGAAAGAAAGATACTGCAGTTTCGCGTCGTCGAAGCCGGACAGGTACATAGCGGAAGCTTCCGGCAGGTAGAGCTGTCCCAGGCCGGCGGGGTTGTAGTTGGCCGCGTAGGCGTCGTCGGCCACCGCCGCGAAGGCGCCGGCCATGCCGGCCGCCCGGGGACTGACGTCCGTCTTAAGGACCTGCACTCCGGCGGAGCCGGGGCCGCCGGCGCGCGAGGGCGCGGCCAGGGCCAGGCCCGCGGCGAAGGCGAACAGTGCTGTTCTCAGTTGTCTCGTTGTCGGAGCCATATAGCCGTTACCTGACCACCGCGACCTTTACTATCTTGTCCAGGCCCGGGCCTTTCGTCTTTATGAAATAGATCCCGCTGACCACTTTGCCGCCGTCGGAATTCCTGCCGTCCCAGTCCACGGTGCCCTTGCCGGCCTGGACGGGCCCGTTGAAGACCGTCTTGACCAGGCTCCCGCTCTGGGTGTAGACCTTTATGCTCAGGCTGCCGGGGGAGGTCACGGCGTACTTTATGATGGCCGCACCGTTGTCCGCGGTTATGATATTGTTGTACGCCACCGCCTCCGCCCCGTTGGCCGACAGGTTGACGGCGTTGGAAACGCCCAGGGAAACGATGTGTCCCAGGTGGTTGCGGCCGAAAAGTTCCAGGTAAATGGTGCCTGCCCCCGGGTAGCGCGCCGCGAAACCGGGCTTCAGCTGCACGCGCCCGGAGACGATGCGGGTGCCGAAGGAATCCGTATAGAAGTTGCGGGCCGTCGGGATGTCAGACATGTAGCTGCCGGTCAGGTTGGTCCGCGTCAGGTCCAGCGGGTCATAGTTGTGGTCGCGCAGCTGGGCGTATTCGTAGACCAGCTCCGCCCCGGTCAGCGTCGTGGACGACGGGGCGCTCAGGGCCGGGAAGAGGGTGTAGGGCGCGTCGAAGCTGATCTGGTCGTTGTCGAAAGAGGCCGCGTAGAGGCGCGCCGCGGCGCTGCCGGCGGGGCTGCGGGTCAGGGTAAGGGTGTAAGGCAGCAGGGAATTGGCCTCGGAGTTGCCGTAATACTGGTTGGGCGCGGCGGCCACCACCAGGTAATAGCGCCCGGCGCGCTCTATCTGGTAGGAGAACGTGATGGTAGGCAGCAGCGTCAGACAGTCGCCGGAATCCGGGCAGTAGCCGTCGCCGGTATTGTAGATGACCGGGACGGCTTCGCCCAGGTAATCGCGGTTCGCGTCGAAGAGGAAGAGGGAGTAGGCGTTGTAGGTGCCGTCCTGGCTGCCGGCCGGCAGCGTCAGCTTGGCCGTGAAGTTGCCGGCGGCCAGCGGCAGGGAGTAGTAGTCCACGTCGCCCAGCGGGTAGACGGTGGCGGAGATGGAGGACTCGTTGGCTATCTCGGCGGCGCATTCCGGGCCGTTGTTGCTGTCGCAAAGGGCGGCGGTGTCGCTGATCTCGTAAGCGTCCCCCCCGGCGGAGGTGCCTATTCCGTGCTCGGCGAAAGCGGTATTGATGCCGGCCTGGACGGAGGCGTCGCAGGTGCCGTAAAGCCCCGGGTTCGCGTTGAACTGGCGGCAGGCGTCCAGCATGGCCTCCTTGTAGTTGGCGAAAGTGTCGGGGAAATAGAAGAGGGCGGCGTAAGCCAGCACGTCGGCGCGGCGCTGGCCGTTATAGGCCCCGCTGCCGAAGGTGCCGATAGACCGGGTGCCGCCGGTGCGCAGGGAATACAGCGCCTGGGAGAGCGGCAGGCTGTCTTCGTGCACCTCGCCCCACCAGTCGGTGGGCATTACCCGGACCCCTGTAGGCGCTGCCCCGGAGATGTCGCGGGCGCTGCCTTCTCCCGCGCCGATGTAGTTGCCCAGGATGCTGAGGGTGCGGCCCTCGCTCCAGAAGGAAGCCAGGGCGAAATAGTCTGACAACCCCTCGCTGATGGCGCCGAACTCGCCGTAGTTGACTATGGGGTAGATGCGGTTGATCACCAGGTGGATATACTCGTGGCGCACTATGGTGCCGTCGAGAGCGAAAGAGCGGTACTTGCCGTAAGGGTCCAGGGGGCCGTCGCCCAGCAGGATATTGTCGTTCTCCAGGTCGTAATAGGCGTTGAGCATCCCGCCGCAGCCGGTGCCGCAGGCGCCGCCTACCACGTCGGCGTCTCCGTGCGCGTGCACCATCACCGCCACCCGCCGGGAGAGGTCGGCGGGAGGGATGCCGGTATTGGGGTCTATGTTGACAGCGTCGAAGTAGCGGCGCACTTTATTGAGGTGGTAAAAAGCGTTGACTTCGGAAAGGGCGTTGGCGGTACCCAGGACGGTGTCCATGGTGACCCTGGACTGCCCGGGGGCCCAGACCACGGACCCGGTAGGATTGCTGGTAGTGGCGTGATCCACCGGCAGCAGCAGCACTTTGGTGTTGTCCATTACGAACCCGTTGTACGTGCCGGAGGCGTCGGTCTTGAGCGAGACGGTGAAATTGGGACTTTCGACAGCCGCGCCGTAGAAGGGGTTGCGGCGCAGGCCGGTATAGGCGCCCACGGTGTTGGCGCCCGTCAGGCCGCCGCTGAGTACGTACATCTGGTCTCCGTCGTTCATGGACCCGAAAATGTCCAGTTCGCCGGCCTGGAAAGAGGTGAAATGCGGCATGGCCTTGGCAAAGGTCTTGCCCAGCCCGGTCCAGGTGTCGGTCAGCGTCACGGGGAAGGTGTAGTTCTGCGAATTATCGTAAGGGTGCTGGCTCTGCAGCGGTGTAGAGGCGGTCACCCACTCCGCGCCAGGGGCGTTGTCCCAGTGGGCGCTCTCCCCCCGGAAATTGGTAACGGCGAAGTAGGGGCCTTTCAGCGAGGAAAAGACCTTTCCCGCCTGGTTGGTGCAGTAGTCGCCGTACTGGTTGGTGACGGTGGAGCTGGAGTAACTGTTCACCCAGACGTACTGGTCGCGCAGCGCCAGGTTCTCCGGGGCGGTCCAGGAGTTCTCGGAAAGATAGATGCTGTTCGGGTCCGTAGGCACCGGGGAGATGGCGTAAACCGTGCCCGAGGAGGAACCTACGGCGCCGGTATACCCGGGACAGGCCCGCGGCAGGGCGTCGTACTTCAGCAGGATGGCGCCGGTAGCGGCGTCCACGTAGTAGACCCAGAGGCCGTTGCTGCGCCCCCGCACTTTCCAGGCGAGCTTGCGCCCGCCGTTCTCTTCGTCGGGGAAGATGACCAGTTCCGTTCTGGAAACGGAGAGAGCCCGCCCCAGGTCCGCCGCGGCCGCGTTCACGGCGGCTTCGGGGGTGATGGCAGGCGCCAGGTTGGTCGGCACATCCGGTTCGAACTTGCCCTGGTAGCCGGTCACGGAACCGTCCTTGGCGACATGGACCCTGGCGTAGGAGAACTCCACGGGGAGTCCGTCCTTGTACTGCTGGTACTGGAGGTGGGTGATGCCCATGAACTCCCGCTTGTTCACCAGTGTCAGGGACAGGGGGTCCACTTTCAGGAGTTCTTTATTATCCGCGAAGAAGGCTTGGGCCGCCTGTTCGGGGGTTCCGGGATAGCGGGTGGTGGAGCCGCCGGTAATGGCCTCGGGCAGGGCGGTCCTGGGGCTGTAGCGCACTTTCCAGCCTTTGCCGTGCCTTAGGGAAAATTTGCGGAAAGCCTCGCGCGTGGTGAAAGAAGGGGTCTTGCGCACTTTCCTTATGGAGTCCGAAAGCGGAGAGATCTTTTTTGAAGCGGCATGGAGCTGCCAGTCCCCCGCCAGGAGCAGGAGGGCGGCCGTAAAGAGGAGGAACTTTCTCATTATGTTGTTCATTTCTTTGAGAACCTTTTGATGATCTGCAGCGCGGAAGCCAGTTTAACCTGAACGCTCACGTCTTCGAGAGCCTCGGTCAGCATGGGTACGGCTTCATCGTCGGGAAAAGAGGAGATGACATCGAGAGCTTCCAACTTGACTTCGGGGCTGACGGCCAGCAGCGCCGACCTGGCGGTGGCGGCGTCGGGGTCCGCCCCGTTGAGCACCAGGCCCCGCTGGGCGGTTATCTTAAGCCGGGTATCCTGGGTGGAGGCGGCCAGAGCCTGGAGCTTGGCTTTTACACCGGGATCTTTTATCGCGCTGAGCGCGGCCGCCGCCTTGTACTTTATGGTCGGATTTTCGTCGTCGGCCAGTTTGAGGAGCTGGGCCAGCGCCTGTTTGCGGGCGGGATTGCACTTAAGGGCGTCCAGCGCGGCCATTTTGACGCGCACGGATTTTTCGGTCTTGAGAAGCGCGGCCAGAGGTTCCGCCGCGGCCGCCGAGCAGACCTTGCCCATGGTCGCCGCGCTCTCGTAGCGCAGGGCCTCGTCTTCGGAGGTCAGGGCGTCCGTGAACTGGGCCAGTTCCTCGTCATAGCCCACGCGTGCCAGTTCCCTCGCCGCCGCGTCGCGGATGGTGCCGTAGTTGTCGTTCTTGAGGGCAAAGAGCACGTCCGCCGCTTTTTTCCCCTTCATGGCCGCCAGGGCCTCCATGGCCCTTTCGCGCACCTTGTTCTGGGAGATAACTTTCAGTTCCACCAGCGGGGAGTTGGTCACCGGGATGGGCCCCTGGGCGGGCACGTCGTTGATGATGGCGTAAATGGTCTTGACCCCGGACGGGCTGCCCAGCTCCCACAGCGCCCTGGCCGAGGCTATGCGCACGTACTTGTCCTTGTCCGCGAGCAGTTTTTTGAGCAGGCCGGAGGCGGAGGGGTTGCCGGCCGCGCCGAGTATCTCCGCGGCCTGGGCCCGGACTTCCGCGTCGGAACTTTTAAGATGGGAGACCACCAGCCCGAGGGCCTTGCGGCCCAGCTCGGCGCGGGAAGGCTCCTGCGCCCGGCAGAGACCGGGGGCAAGGGCGAGGATTAGTAGTACCGTCTTGACCGCCATGTATAGATTTTAACTTCTTGGTGTTTGCGTTAAGGTTAAGTTTTGGTTACAAAATGGTTACAGGATCGCCGGCCTAAAACCGGTGCCCCCTGGAGGACTCGGCCACAGCTCCTCGTCTCGCCGCCGCTCGCCTCGGGCCGCGGCCCCGGCCCCGGCTCAGCCCTGCGGCCTGCCGGCCTCGCGCCTCCGCCTTTCGAGTCCTTACGCGGACCATCATTATGGGCCGCTTACTGCGCTGTCAAAACTGGTGCCCCCTAGAGGACTCGAACCTCTAACCTGCCGCTTCGAAGGCGGACGCTCTATCCAGTTGAGCTAAGGGGGCCTCTTGCCTCGGCCGGCGGCTCCTTTGGGCCGCCGGGTTGTGGAACGGCGTCAATTATTATAGAATTTATTTAATCGCGGTCATAACGGCGGTTAAATTTTATCGAAACCACGCGGCAAGGAGTTCCACTATGGGCGGACATTCTCACTGGGCTGGAATCAAACACAAGAAGGCCATAACCGACGCCAAGAGAGGCAAGGTCTGGACCAAGATCATCAAAGAGATCACCATCGCGGCCAAGGTCGGCGGCGGCAAACCCGAGGACAATCCCCGCCTGCGCAAGTCCATTGAGGACGCGAAGGCCGCCAACATGCCCCTGGACAACGTCAAGCGCGCCGTGAGGCGCGGCACCGGCCAGGAGCCCGGAGTCGTCTACGAGGAAATAACTTACGAGGGCTACGGGCCCGGCGGCATCGCCGTCATCATCAACGTCACCACGGACAGCAAGAACCGCGCCGCCAGCGAGATCCGCAAGATCCTCGACCAGCACGGCGGCAACATGGGCTCGGCCGGCTGCGTGGGCTGGATGTTCGAACAGAAGGGCTACATTTCCGTCAAGAAAGAGGACGCCAAGGAAGACGAGCTGATGAGCCTGTCCCTGGAGATAGGCGCGGAGGACTTCCGCGCCCCCGAAGGCTCCGACGAATACGAGATCGTCACCGCGCCGCAGGATTTCGACTCCGTCAAGGCCAAGCTCGAAGAGAAGAAGATCCCGCTCGTCACCGCCGAAGTCACCATGCTGCCCAAGAACGAGGTGAACGTAGGCGAGGATAACGCCCAGCGCGTGCTCGACCTGATGGAGTCCCTGGAGGACCACGACGACGTGCAGAAGGTCTACTCCAACTTCAACATCCCCGACGCGATACTCGCCAAGCTGGATAAGTAAGCCCCGCCTCCGATGAGGATACTAGGCATAGACCCCGGGCTGGACAGGACCGGCTGGGCCGTACTGGACAAGGCCGGCGCGGCCCCCGCCGCCCTGGCCGCCTCCGGCCTCATCCACACTCCCAAGAATACCCCCCTCGAAAAGCGCCTGGCGGCCATCTACGACGCTTTCAGCGCGCTGATCCTCGAGCACCGTCCAGACGAGGCCGCCATCGAGGAGGTCTTCTTCTCCAAGCGGGCCGATACTCAGGCCAATACCACCCACGCCCGCGGCGTGATCCTGCTGGCCTGCGAGAAAGGCGCCGTGCCCATAAGCGCCTACAATCCCAAGGTGATCAAGAAGACCGTTTCCGGCAGCGGGACGGCCGAGAAGCGCCAGATACAGCGCGTGGTCCAGATCACCCTTAACCTGGCTTCCCTGCCCGAGCCCGACGACGTGGCCGACGCCATGGCTGCCGGCCTCTGCCACCTGCGCCTGGCCCCCCTTTCCCGGGCCATGGCCGCGGCCCGGGCCAAAGCGGGGCTCGCATGATAGCCTACCTGCGCGGTACCGTAGTGGCCAGGAACCCGGAAAGCGCCGTCATAGAGACCGCCGGCGTGGGGTACGAGGTTTTTCTCTGCGGGCCCTCCCTGGAGGCCCTCGGGCCCGAGGGCTCACAGGCGCAGGTCTTCGTGGCTGAATCCATCAGCATGTACGGCGGCACCGCCTTGTACGGTTTCCTGAGCCGCGAGGAGAAGCTGCTCTTCGACCTGCTGCGCGACGCCGTTCCCAACACCGGGGCTAAAAAGGCGCTGGATTACCTGGGCAAGGCCATGAAGTCCCTGCCGGATTTTACCCGGGCGGTGGCGGCCAGGGACCCGAAGCCGCTGACGGTCATTTTCGGGTTTACCGCCAAGACCGCCGAAAAACTTATAGCCGCCCTGAAGGACAAACTGCCCGCCTCCGGCCTGCCCAGCGCGGGCGGGGACCTGGGCGCCCAGTCCGGCAGCTACCTCCAGGCCATGAGCGCCCTTACGTCCCTGGGCTTCCGGGCGGCGGACGCGCGCGCCGCCCTGGAGGAAGCCGCACGCGAAGCCGGGCCCAGGGCCACGGCCGAAGCCATCATCCGCCTGGCGCTCAAGCGCCTCTCCCCCAAATAACATGAAACCCAACGAGATCCTTTCCGCCCGCCCGGCCTCCGACGAAACAGGCCGCCTGGAATCGGCCCTGCGCCCCTCTTCGCTCGACGAGTTCGTGGGGCAGGCGCGGCTCAAGGAGAACCTGAAGGTCTTCATTCAGGCCGCCCGCGGCCGCAAGGAGCCGCTCGACCACTGTCTTTTCTATTCCCCCCCCGGTCTCGGCAAGACCACCCTCTCGCACATCCTGGCCCGCGAAATGGGCGTCAACATAAAGGTGACCTCCGGTCCCGTCCTTTCCAAGCCCGGGGACCTCGCCGCCATGCTCACCACCGAGCTGGCGGAAGGCGACATCCTGTTCATCGACGAGATCCACCGGCTCAATGCCGCCGTAGAAGAAGCGCTGTACCCGGTGATGGAAGATTTCGTCTTCTTCATCAACACCGGCCAGGGCCCCGGCGCCACCACCCTCAAGCTCGCCGTACCGCGCTTTACCCTGGTAGGTGCCACCACCCGCAGCGGCCTGCTGACGGGCCCCTTGCGCGACCGCTTCGGCATAGTGTTCAACCTGGGCTTCTATGAAGAGGCGGAGATCACCAGCATCCTCGTGCGCTCGGCCGGTATCCTGGGCAGCAAGGCCGAAAAAGCGGCCCTGCAGCTGATAGCCCGCAGGTCGCGGGGGACGCCGCGCATCGCCAACCGGCTGCTCAAGCGCGTCCGGGATTTCGCCGACGTCAAGGGCGGCGGCGTTATAACCGCCCCGGTCACGGAAGCCGCCATGGCCTCCCTGGAGATAGACGCCGAGGGCCTGGACGAACTGGACCGCCGCATCCTGCTGACCATCGCGGAGAAGTTCGCCGGCGGCCCGGTCGGCATAGACACGCTTTCCGTGGCCGTCTCCGAGGAACCCGACACGCTCACCGACGTGATCGAGCCTTTCCTTATCCAGGGCGGGTTCCTCAAGCGCACCACCAGGGGCCGGGTGATAACCGCCAAGGCGGCGGCCCACCTCGGGCTCAAGCTGCCGCGCCAGCAGGAACTGCTCTGACGCTCCACCGATGAAACGCCTCCTGGTACCGCTGCTAGCCGTTCTCGCCTGCGCCCCGCTGGCGGCGGCGGACGGCCGCGCCTCCGACGGCCCCCGCATCAGGGTGGCCATCGCCAGGAACTCCCCCTTTATCCGCCTCAAGACCTCGGCCAAGGTTTACGTGGTCGAGGCGGCCACCGGAAAAAAATACCTGCTCCTGGAGAACGCAGCCTACGAGATAAAGCCTTCCGCGGGCGGCATCGCGGTGGCGGGCCAGCAGCTTTCCTCTCCCATCAAGCTGGTCTCCCCCGAAGGAGCGGAACGCATCCGCCTGGGCGGAAAACTTTACAAGGGCGACATCGTCATCCACGCCGTGACGTCGGAGGGGCTGGACGTGGTGGAGCACCTGTCCCTGGAAGAATACCTCTACGGCGTGCTGCCGGTGGAGATGAGCCCCGACTGGCCGCTGGAAGCGCTCAAGGCCCAGGCGGTGGCCTCCCGCACTTACGCCCTCAAGTACATAAACCCCGCCCGGGACTATGACGTGACCGACGGGGTGGAAAAGCAGGTCTACACCGGAGCCGGGCGGGCCAACGCGCGCATACTGGAGGCCGTCAACAGCACCCGCGGCGAGGTCCTCAAGTACAAGGGCAAGCTTATTACCGCTTTTTTCCACGCCTGCTGCGGCGGCCACACCGCCAGTTCCAAGTCCGCCTGGGGGCAGGACGTGCTTAAGCCGCTCTACGGCGTGCAGGACCCGTTCTGCGCCCCTTCACGCCACTCACGCTGGGAGGTCTACGCCTCCTCTTCGGACCTGCTCAAGTTCATCCAGAGCTCCGGGTCCACCGCGCTCAAGATCAAGAGCGTGAGGGTCTACAAGAAGGACCGGTCGGGCCGGGCGGTGACGCTGCGCTTTGCCACCGACAGGGGCGCGCGCGACGTGTCCGTGAACGAACTGCGCAAGCACCTGGGCAACACCGAATTCAGGAGCGCCCTGATAACCCGGGTGACCCCGGTGAAGGGCGGCTACGAATTCGGGGGCCGCGGCTGGGGCCACGGCGTGGGCATGTGCCAGGAAGGCGCCAAGTACATGGCCCTGAAAGGCCGGCCCTATAAGAAGATCCTTCGGCACTATTATCCTTCCGTGACCATAACCGATTATGAGTGACGCCCTTAACGAGTTCGAAGCCCTGGACATAGAGCCGCTCATCGCCGACAGGCCGGCCGAGCCGCGGGATTCTTCGCGCCTGCTGGCCGTGCGCCGCGACGGCGGCACCCTGGCCCACCGCGCTTTCAGCGACCTGCCGTCCCTCCTGGGCCCCGGCGATATGCTGGTGCTCAACCGCAGCAAGGTCTGGAAGGCCCGCCTGGCCGCGGCCAAGCCCACGGGCGGCAAGTCGGAGATCCTGCTGATGGCCCCTTCCTCCGCGGACGGCCTGGCCTGGACCGGGCTCTGCCGCAAGGTCCTGCCCGGCCAGGAGCTGGTCTGCGCCGGCGGCGCGAAGGCCCGGTGCCTGGCGCGCAACGCCGACGGCAGCTACTCTTTTCAGTTCGACCGGCCCGTGGACGAGGCGTACCTGGCGGCCAACGGCGCCGTGCCGCTGCCGCAGTATATCCTGAACGCCCGCAAGCGCCGCGGAGCGGCCGCGCCGGAGGACGAGGACAAGTACCAGACCGTCTACGCGGCCGAGGCCGGCTCCATAGCGGCCCACACGGCGGGCTTCCACTTTACTCCGGACCTTTTTACCCGGCTGGCGGCGGCCGGCGTCAAGAAAGCCTTCGTCACGCTCCACATCGGCTGGGGCACCTTCAAGCCTGTGCGTTCCGAAGATCCCGCTTCGCACGTCATGATGGAGGAGACCTGTTTTGTTCCCGAGGCGACGGCGCAGGCCATTAACGCCCACCGGGCGGCCGGGGGCCGGGTGATAGCGGTGGGGACGTCCTCCATGCGTACCCTGGAGACTTTTACCGACGAGGCCGGCACCCTGAGGCCTGGCGCCGGCAAGGCCGGACTTTTCATCCGGCCGGGCTATAAATTCAGATCCGCGGGCGCCTTCATCACCAACCTGCACGTTCCGGGTTCAGCCCCCCTTTACATGACCGCCGCCTTCGCGGGCCGCGACCTGCTTTTTAAAGCTTACTCCGAGGCCGTAAAGGAAAAGTACCGTTTCTACTCCTACGGCGACTCGATGCTGATCTTTTAGTTGAGTTTGCGGCAGGCCTCCAAGTCCGCGGCTGCCAAGGGTATGCCTTCTCCGGGTACGCTCGGCCACACCGTGGCCTCGCTCTGTCACTCGCTCCTCGCGCTCACGTAAGCTCGGAGCTCGCGAGGCCCCTTCGAAGGCATACCCTCGCCAGCCGCTCCTGTTATTCGGTCTGCGCCCGTCGCCGGAATAGTTGGAGGGGTGACGCACGGGGCGGTTTTTCGGGCCGGCCGCGGAAGGTGAGGTCCTGCGGGTGCAGGACCGCAAGGCCGCAGGAGGTTCCCTGCGTAAGCGGAACCTCCGAGGCGGGGCCGCGCAAAGCCGCTATGCGGCTTATGCGTGGCAGCGGCAGGTTTGCATCTCGCCAGCCTAGCAGGGGATGGGTGGAGCGGCCGGACCGGGAAACCGTTCCGCGCGGCAGGACCCCGCACTTGCATTCGGCGACTAGTCTTAGGGAGCTATACATTATGGAACATCATTTCAAGGTTTTGCACAAGGATACGGAAACGGCGGCGCGGGCGGCGGTGCTGACCACCAACCGCGGCCAGGTCCACACGCCCGTTTTCATGCCCGTGGCCACCCAGGGCACCGTCAAGGCCGTCACCGAACGCGACCTCGTGGAGATCGGCACCGAGTGCATGCTCTCCAACACCTACCACCTCTACCTGCGCCCCGGGCTGCCCACGTTCGAGAAATTCGGCGGGCTCAACAACTTCATGAAGCACCAGGGCCCCATCCTTACCGATTCCGGCGGCTTCCAGGTCTACAGTCTGAGCCGCCTGCGCAAGATCACAGACAGCGGCGTGCA
>JAMPXK010000089.1 GCA_023701245.1 Elusimicrobiales bacterium
CTCGCGGCGGTAGATATAGAAGCCGTAATGCCTGTAGTAGGGATAGTCTTTGAGGTCGGAGAGGGGGTGGTGGAACGGGACGGGGCAGCGCGAGAAATAGAGCGCCCGCCCTTGCCTGCTCATGGCCACTTTCACGCAGTTGGGATTTTCTATGTCGGCCTTATCGCTGATGCGGGTACAGGCGGTGCCTATCTGGCAGTCGGGGGAATTCTTGAGTTTGAGAAAGGCTTTCTTGAGGACGGCGGCCGTCATGAAGGGCTCGTCGCCCTGGATATTGATGACGAATCCGGACCTGGCGCCGCGGGCGGCCTCATGCACGCGGTCGGTGCCGGACTGGCAGCGGGAACTGGTCAGCACGGCGCGCGCGCCGAAGGAGCGGACCGCCTCCAGCACGGCTTTGTGCTCGGTGGCTACTATAACCTCGCCGAGGCCGGCTTTTACCGCGGCCTCCCAGCACCATTGGACCACGGGCTTGCCGCCCAGGCGCGCCAGGACCTTGCCCGGGAAGCGCTGGGACCCGTAGCGGGCGGGAATAACTATCAGGCAGCTTTTATCCATGATCTTGCGCTTTCAATGAGTTCTTCCCTGGTGACGGAGGCCGTGCCCAGTTTGGCTACCACTATGCCGGCCGCGAAATTGGCCGCCAGGGCGGCTTCCTCCGGGGAGGCCCCGGCGGCCCAGGTAAGGGCCAGCGTGGAGATAACGGTGTCGCCGGCGCCGGTCACGTCGAAGACCTCGCGGGCGCGGGTGGGGATATGCACGGGCGCCACGGAGGCGCCGCGGCGGGTGAACAGCGTCATGCCGTGTTCGCCCTGGGTTATGAGCAGGGAACGGCAGCCCAGTTTTGCCATGACCTTGCGGCCCAGCTCCTCGGCGGCGGGCTGGCCGTCCTTCTGCGGCAGGCGCATCCCGCCGAAAGCTTCCATGGTATTGGGGGTGATGCAGGCCACGCCGCGGTAAAGCTGGAAATGCTCCACTTTGGGGTCCACGAAGACCGGCACCTGGCGCGCGGCGGCCAGACGGACGGCGGCTTTGATGGTATCGGGTTCCAGGAGCCCCTTGCCGTAATCGGAAAGTATCACCGCTTCGCAGCCCTGCTTCAGGGCGGAGGCGAGCGAGGCGAGGGCGGCTTTCTTTACGCCCTGGCTAATGCGCCCCGGGGTCTCCCTGTCGAAGCGGACCACCTGCTGGTGTTCGGCGATAACGCGGGTCTTCTCTATGGTGGGGAATTCGGGGGAGCGCACGAGAGAGCTTGAAGAGACGCCGGCCGAGGCCAGCAGGCCGGCCAGTTCTTCGGCGGCCGCGTCCATGCCGGCTACGGAGACCAGCACCGGCTCCGCGCCCAGGGTGGCCAGGTTCACTGCCACGTTGGCGGAACCGCCGCAGACGGCGGATTCGGAATGGACCCGCACCACGGGCACGGGGGCTTCGGGGGAAATTCTTTTTACGGAGCCTTTCACGTAGCGGTCCAGCATCATGTCGCCGAAAACCGCTATGCGCCGGCCGGAGAAACCGGCCACTATCCTGGAAAGCCTCTGGAATCCGGACTTTGTCATAATATAGATATTATAACAAAGCCGGGGGCGGCGGGGTAAAGGTCTGGGCGGGGGGGCAAGGCCCCGTCAGGGTGTCTCTATGGTGCGGCGGACCAGCCTGGCGGTTATGGACCCGATGAAGATCTCGGCTTTCAGCACCATGGGCAGCTTCAGGTCGTCGTCGGTTATCCAGACCAGCATGCGGCGCCCGGCCTTGGCCACGAAAAGCCCTTCGTCGCCCACCTTGGGCTCGAACAGGATGCACTGCTTCTTGCCGAAATCGGTCTTCATTTTCTCGCGCTTGCCGGCCTTGATGTTGAGGCGCCAGTTCTTCTTGGTGTTCACGTCCATCTCTATGGACTTGCCGGGCTCCAGCGTCATCGCTCGCAGGCGGTAGACGGCGGAGAGCACGTCGTTGACAGGCTTATCCAGGACGCCCTCAAAACTCGACACATGGCGTTTGCGGTTCATCTTGGAGCCGTAATATTTCCCTGCGGGGTTGTCGAAGACCACCCATTCATTGAAGAAATGGCTGCCCTCGGAGATCTTCTTGTAATAACCGTAGGAATGCAGGTCCTGCGTGTCCATCCAGGACTCGTTGCGGTCGTCCACCTTGTAGAAATTGTTGATAAAGGAGCCCGACTTGGCCTCCGAGACGATCCGCCAGGCGGGGCGGGAGGAGATATCCACCGCCTCGGCGATCCGGAGATAGGCTTTGCCGACATGGATCGCGCCCCAGCTGATATCGTATTCCAGCGTTTCTCCGACGACCAGTCCGGGCAGGGTGGAAGTGACGGCGGCGGTAGAGGCCGGCAGGCCCCAGAAAGGATGCGCCAGCAGGTCCTTGTCCGCCGCGCCGGCCGGACGGCACAGCAGCAGCAGGAGGAGAACTTTAAAAGCCATATTTGATCCGGGCGGCCGTAAGCGCGGCCAGGAGGAAGGCCGCGGTCATGCCGCGCCACTCCTTGTTCTTGAGGAAGACTTCCCGGGAGTAGGCGGACCAGTCGAAGAACCCGCCCAGCCCGAAGACGCAGGGCAGGATGGCCGGAACATCTTTCATATACGCCTCGAAGTCCTTGCCGTAAACGCCGAGCAGGAAAACCTCTTCCGCCTTGATGGTCACGTAATAGATCCAGCCGAAAGAGACGGCCGCGAAGGCCCAGAGCCCGGCGGTGAGCAGCGGGCGGGACGGCGCGGAGAGCATGAGCAGCAGGCCCGCGGTCATGAGCATGGTGCCCAGGTAAAGCGGGTTGCGCACGCAGGCGTAGGGACCGGTGACGGTAAGGGTCTTGGATTTGACTATGGCCGCGCTGGCGGCCAGGCGCACCAGCTGGCCCAGGCCCATGACGGCAAGTCCGCCGAAAAAGAATGCCCAGTTCTCGGGGCGCGCCGCCAGGAACAGCAGCAGCGTGGCTATCTGGGAGATCAGTATGCGTTTCTTCATTTGGTTTTCCTTTTGAGGTCGGGTACGGCCCTGGCCAGCGCCAGCAGGTCCTTGAAACCGCGGCGGGCGCCGGCCGCGCGCCCTTGGCCGGTGCGCACCAGGAAGGAGCGCAGTCCGGCGCGGCGCCCCAGCTCCAGGTCGCTGGGCTTGTCGCCGGCCACGAAAGACAGGGCCATGTCGGCCGGGCTCTGGCGGTTGGCCTCTTTTATGAGCCCTGGCTCCGGCTTGCGGCAAGCGCAGCCGGCGTCGGGGCCGTGAGGGCAGAAATAGACCGCCGCCAGCCTGGCGCCCTGCGCGCGCAGGAGCCGGACCAGCTGGAGGTTGATCTGTCTGGCGCGGGCCAGCGTCATGTAACCGCGGGCGACCCCGGACTGGTTGGAGACCACCACTACCCGGTAGCCTTTGGCCGCCAGCAGCCGGACGGCGGGCGCCGCGGCCGCGTAAAGTTTAAGCTCCGCCGGGTTAGTTATGTAAACTCCCGCGCGGTCGCGGTTGAGCACGCCGTCGCGGTCAAGGAACGCGGTGGGGGCGGGAGGCAGACGTTTTACGGCGGGGGGCCAGGCGCGCATCAGGGTTTTCTCCCGGCGGTCTGCGTCAGCACGGCGGAAAGCTTGCGCCAGCCGTCGCACAGGAAGACTATCTTGACCGAGAGGATGAGCACGCCGCCCTTCAGTATGTCCTGCCAGCCCGCCGGGAAGCGCGCGAAATCCTTGTAGGTGGTTATGAGCGGAAGCCCGGCGCGGGCCTCCTGGGCCGCCGCCAGTTCCTCTGCGGTAAAAGCGTGGTGGTCGGGGTAGCGCCAGATCTGCCTGAGGTCCACTTTCATTTTGCGCAGGGCCCCTTCGAAAGAGTCGGGGTCGCCTATGGCCGACAGCGCCGCGGCGGGCCGGCCCTTGAGCAGGTTGAGGTCCACGGGGCGGGCCGTGGCGGGGTCCAGGAAGAATTCCGGCGCGTGCATGGTCTCGATGATCTCGGCGGAGGGATTGAGGCGCGCTATCTCGGCGGCGAGGGTGTCCACGGCGGCCTGCTGCGCCTGTTCGCAATGGGAGATTATCACAGCGCGGGCGCGGGCCAGGCCGGCGGCGGGCTCGCGCAGGTCGCCGTAGGGCAGGACGGCATCGGAATAGAACGGGGCGGTGGCGTTCACCAGGACTATATCGGCGTCGCGCCGCAGCGAAAAATGCTGGAAGCCGTCGTCCATCAGGATCACATCGGCCCCCAGGTCCCGTACCGCGGCGAGACCGGAGCGGTACCGGTCCGCGCCTACCAGCACCGGCACGTTGTCGGCCTCCAGGGTGCGGTAAAGCATCAGGGCCTCGTCGCCAGACTCGTCGAGGGTGAAGGAGCGGCCGCGCGCCAGCACCACCACCTGGCGGGTAGGGCGGCGGCGCTTGTAGCCGCGCAGGAGTATGGCCGGACGCCGGCCCATCCTGACGAGTTCCTGGGCGGCGGTTATAACGGTGGAGGTCTTGCCGGTGCCGCCGGAAGAGATATTGCCGAAACAGATAACAGGCACCGGGAGGCTGCGGGAAGGCAGCACGCCCGCGCTGTAAAGACCTCTGCGCGCGGCGATAGCCCCGCCATAGGCAAGGGACAGGGCCCGCAGGGCCAGGCGCCCGGCCGGGCCTTTGCGCAGGGCGTCCCGGAACGCTTTAGGCGAGGCGGGCGCGCTCAAGCGTGAACCCCCTTGAGGGTTTCCATGTGGGCGCTGAGCTTTGCCCAGACCTCGTCGAGGGTAAGGGCGCCCAGGTCTCCCTGGGCCCAGCAATGGCGCGGGCCCGGGGGGGTCCAGCTCCAGGGGGCGTTCTGCGGCGCGTAAAGAGTGAAGGTGGGCGTGCCCTGGCTTACGGCGATATGCATGGGGGCCGAACTGGTCCCGACGTGAAGCGAAGCTTTTTTAAGCAGGGCCGCCAGGTCCGGCAGGTCGAAATCGGGGCACAAGAGGTGCTTCTCGCCGGCCGCGGCCAGGGCCGCTTTCACGTAGTCCAGTTCGCCAGGTCCCCAGAGAAAGACCACCCTGGCGCCGTAGGCCGCGGCCAGGCGGTCGGCGAGGGCGGCGAAATTGGCCGGCGCCCAGCGGCGGTGTTCCCGGGGGCTGGTAATGTCGAAGGTGACAAGGAGTTCTCCAGGCTTTACGCCGGCGCCGGCCAGGAAGGTTTCGGTTCTGGCCTCGTTGCGGGGGAGAAAGGAGAATTCCGGCTCCACGCCGGCGGGCGGGATGCCCAGCGGCTCCAGCAGTTCCAGCCTGTCCAGCACGGTGTAGTTGCGGGTGTCTTTCTTGCGGGGCAGGACGTTGTGAAAAAGTCGGCCCGCCGGGAAGTGGAAGGCCAGGCGCTTGCCGGCCCCGGAAAAGAGCGCGTAGAGGCCGGAGGAGGTGGAACGCATGAAATCCAGGGTGATGTCGATGCCCGCCCGGCGTATGGCGGCCAGCGGCTTGTCCTCCCGGTAGAAGACCCCGTCCAGGCGGGGGTTGCGCTCCAGGATGCCCCTGGACGGGCGGCGAGTGAGGA
>JAMPXK010000032.1 GCA_023701245.1 Elusimicrobiales bacterium
CAGTACGCGCGGGTTCGTACACGGGCCCCCATAGCTCAATGGATAGAGCACCTGCCTTCTAAGCAGATGATCCAGGTTCGATTCCTGGTGGGGGTACTTAAAGTGTGTAAAGGCCGGACGATCAGATGTTCGAGTCACGGATAAACCGCATAGCGGTTTTCCGCGACCCCGGCTCGGCGGTTTCGTGTTAAGAAACCGCCTCCGCCCTTGCGGACCGGGCGCGAAGCATCATTATGCTTCGCTCTAAAGCGGTCCTCACCTGGTGGGGGTACTTGAATCTTCGGGGGCTGCGGTATTCACGTCGGGTATGAGCGCTAAACCTGTTCTCCTTCTCTTTTCTTTTTCCCTGCTGGCCGGCTGCGGGGCGCGCTACGATGACGCCGCCGTGCTGGAAGGGCAGGGCCGCTACGCCCTGGCCGCGGAAAAGTACAAGGCCTTCGCCTTCAAGCGCCCGGCCGACCCCGACGCCCCCAGGGCCCTGCAGGCCGCCGCGGAACTTTACGCCGTGAAACTGGGCGTCTGCCGCGAGTCCAAACCGCTGCTGGAGCGCCTGGCCCGCAGCTACCCGGAGTACCGCCTGCCGGAAGACGTGTTCCGCCGCATCTTCGTCTGCCCCGACTATTTTCCCGCCGGGCCCGGCCTCAAGTGGACCTACGGCGACTCCCAGACCCTGGGGCGCAACGCCCGCACCGAGGTGCAGGTAACCGACCACACTTCCCGCGGCGCCGTTATAAAGAGCGTTTTTTACGCCGGGCGCACACTGGTCAGCAGCCAGAAGAAGACCTACCGCTTTTCCGCGCTGGATTTTTTGGAGCGCCAGGGCGCTTACGACACCCTGGCCCTGAGCTACCCGCTGGAGGCCGGCAAGACCTGGACCTCGGCTGGCCCCGAAGGCCGCCTCACCTTCAAGGTGGAGGCCGCCGGGCTGAAGGTGAAGGTGCAGGCAGGGGAATTCCAGGATTGCGTGAAGATAAGCCGCCGGGCCGCCGGCAACCCGTCCTGGATCAGCGAATATTACGCCCCGTGGACCGGCAAAGTGCTGACGGCCGTGGCCGGCCCCGGCTACGAGAACAGGGTGACGGAACTGCTGAGCTATGAAGAAAAAAAATAACGAGAGCCCCCCGCCGCCCCGCAGGGACTTTTCGGGGAGCTCCCGGCCGCGCCGGAGCCCGCCAAAAAAAGCGGCCTGCTGGCATTTTCCTATTCCAAGCTGTCGCTGTACGAGGAATGCCCGCTCAAGTACAAGTTCAAGTACATCGACAAGATCAAAGAAGAGCCCAAGTTCTATTTCGCTTTCGGTTCTGCCATCCACGCCGCGCTGGAGTTCCTGTATTCCGTAAAGGCCCCGCCTTTCCCGACGGTGGAAGAACTGTGCGAAGCCTTCCGCCGCGAGTGGGGCCAGAAATCCTACCTGGAGAAAGGCTACCGCACGCAGGCCAAGGCCGACGACGACTGCCAGAAGGGCCTGCTGATGCTCAAGGCCTACTACGAGCATAACCGCACCCGCCTGGTCCCGCCGTTCCTGGTGGAATATTCCACCGACGTGGAGGCCGACGGCCTGCTGGTGCGCATCATCGCCGACAAGATAGAGTACCTGGGCGACGGGCGCCTGCTCATCACCGACTACAAGACCGGCAAGGACGTGAAGCGCCAGCCCTCGCAGCTCTATATGTACCAGAAGATAGCCGAACTGGACCCCCGCCTGAAGGAGAAGATCGCCGAGAACTACGGCCAGCGGGTCTCTTCGGTGCGCATCGGCAAGATGCTCTACTACCACGTGCCCACCAACAAGGAATACGCTTTCGAGCGGGCCGACGACAGGGAGATAGGGTCTTTCTGGGAGCGCGTGCTGGGCGTGGCGGAGTCCATAAAGGGCCTCAAGTTCGACCCTTCGCCCGGTGAAATGCAGTGCAAGTGGTGCGATTACAAGGCCCTCTGCCCCCATTTCTTCGGCGGGCATCCCCACCCGGAGCCCGCGCCGGCGGCCGCGGCGGAAAAAATAGAGACGCTGGTGGACCGCTACGGGCGCCTCAAAGAGCGCATGGACGAACTCCAGGCCCAGCTGGCCGAGGTGGCCGAAAGCATAGGCCGGGCGGCCAAAGACGGCGGCGAATACGCGGGCGGAGAATATTCCGTCACGGTAAAGAAGAACCCCAAGTGGGAATTCCGCGACCGCCAGGCGGTGATAGACGTGCTGAACCAGTTCGACCTGTACCAGCGGGCGCTCAGCCTTACGCTCACGGGGATCACGGGGGTGCTGGACAGCCAGGATATCCCCGAGGCCGCCCGCAAGAAACTGCTGGAGCAGGCCGTAAAGAGAACGGCCGTAGATATCAAGATCGTGAAGAAAGTCTATTGAGCATGCCTGAAAAATTCATCATAGTGCTGGACCAGGGCAGTTCCAGTTCCCGCGCCCTGGCCTTCGACCAGGACGGCAATGTCCGCTGCAAAGCCCAGCGCAAGGTGGAGCCGGCGTATCCCGCCCCCGGCCGCGCCGAGTACGACGCGGAAAAACTTTACGCCAGCCAGGCCGACAGCCTGGCCGAGGCGCTGGCCAAGCTGCCCGCCGACGCGGAAGTGGCCGCCCTGGGGATAGCGGCGCAGCGCTCCACCCTGGTGCTCTGGGACAAACACACCGGCCGGCCGCTGGCGCCGGCCCTCAGCTGGCAGGACGGCCGCGCCCTGGACCTGCTGGGGAAAGTGCAGCTGTCCAACACTCGCATCCACGACCTTACCGGCCTCTACAAGACGCCGTACTACAGCGCCTCCAAGCTGGCCTGGGCGCTGGAAAATTACCCCGAAGTAAAAGCCGCGGCCGCGGAGGGCCGCCTGCTGGCGGCGCCGGTGGCCACTTACGTCATCTGGCGCCTCTCCGGCGGCAAGATCTTCGCCGCGGACCCGTCGCAGGCGCAGCGCACGCTGCTGTTCAACCTGCGCCGCCTTAAATGGGAGCCCAAACTGCTCTCCGCCTTCGGCGTGGACGCGGCCCTGCTGCCGGAGATAAAGCCCAGCATAGGCCGCCTGGGCTGCATAGAGGCCGGCGGCCGCCGCATCCCCGTCACCGCCATGCTGGGAGACCAGCAGTCCGCCATGCTGGGGCTGGGCCTGGAGACGCCCAATGCCGCGGCCCTCAACTACGGCACGGGCGCTTTCCTGCTGGTCAACACCGGCCGCAAGCCGCTCAAGATCCGCGGCCTGCTTAATTCCTTCGGCTGGCAGGAAGGGCGCGGCAAGAAGAAGATCTGCTATTTCACCGAAAGTACCGTGAACTCCGCCGGCACCGCGCTGGAATGGCTGCGCCAGAAATTCGGGCTGTTCGAGGAGATCTGCGAGGTGGACGGCATGTGCCGCAGGTCCAAGAACCGCCTGTACTGCCTGCCCGCCATCGGCGGGCTGGGCGCCCCGTACTGGGATTTCTCCACCTTCACCACTTTCACCGGTTTTTCCCCCCACTCGGACAAGTACGACGTGGTGCGCGGCGTCACCGAGGGCATCGCCTACATGGTGGGAGACGCTTTCGACCTGGTCAGGAAGAAGGGCATCAAGATAGAGGAACTGAAGGTTTCCGGCGGCCTGTCCAGGATAGACTGGCTGCTGCAGTTCCAGGCCGACATCACCGGCGCGCGCCTGGTGGCGCTGGAAGAGAGCGAGGCCACCGCCATGGGCGCGGCGCTGGCCGCGGCCCGCGGGCTGGGGCTTTCCCCCAGGTGGCAGGCCAAGACTTCAAACCGGGTGTTCACTCCCGCCATAGGCGAAGAAGAGCGCCAGAACCTCATTAAAGGCTGGCGCATCTTTGTGCGGGACATGCGCCGCGCCAGCCGCGGCCTGCGCAGGCTGGGCGTGCTGCCTCACGCCTGATCGGCGCGTGCAATAAAAAAGGCCCGGCTTTCGCCGGGCCTTTTCTTTTTTGCGCGCTTGCGTCAGTTCTTTGTGCTTTCCAGGTAGAGCAGGGCTTCCATGGCGGCCTTGCAGCCGGCCCCGGCGGCCACCACGGCCTGCTTGTAGCGGGTATCCATCACGTCCCCGGCGGCGAACACGCCGCACACCGAAGTGCCCAGCTCCGCGTTGGTCACTATGTAGCCGGCGTCGTCGAGATTTAACTGGCCTTTGAAGATCTCCGTGGCCGGGCTGTGGCCTATGGCTATGAAGACGCCGGGGGTGTCCAGCCTCAGCGGGGCGCCGGTCTTTACGTTGCGCAGGTTCACGCCGGTAACCTTGGCCTCCCCGGTGATCTCCTCGGGGACGTGGTCGTAGACCACCTGGATCTTGGGGTTGGTGCGCACCTTTTCCTGCAGCCGGAAAGTGGCGCGCAGCTTGTCGCGGCGGTGCACCAGGTAGACCTTGGAAGCGAACTTGGTGAGGAACAGCGCGTCTTCGGCCGCGGAGTCGCCTCCGCCTATCACGCAGACTTCCTTGCCGCGGAAAAAGAACCCGTCGCAGGTGGCGCACCCGGAAACGCCTTTGCCTATGAATTTCTGCTCCGACGGCAGGCCCAGCCAGCGCGCCTGGGCGCCGGTGGCGGCTATGACGGCCCCGGCCGTATAGGTTTTGGCGCCGGCCGTCAGCCGGAAGGGCCGCACGGAAAAGTCCACGGCGGAAATGTCCTCGCTGAAGACCCTGGCGCCCAGGCGCGAAGCCTGCTTCAGCATTTTCTGCATCAGGTCGGCGCCTACCACCGGTTCCACGAAGCCGGGATAATTCTCTATCTCCATGGTCTGCAGCAGCTGGCCGCCGGGGGCGACCCCGCCGAAGAGGGCCGCCGTGGCGCCCCCGCGCGCGGCGTAAATGGCCGCGGTGAAGCCGGCGGGGCCGGAGCCTATTATTACGATATCGAAGTGGTCGGTCTGTTCGGTCATAGGGGCGCTATTCCTTGTAGGAGGCCATGGAGGTAGGGGTTTCCCAGAACGCCGCCTTGCAGACAGGCAGTTTCAGCTCCTGTTTGGCGGCGTCGTAGACCAGCTTGGCCAGGATCTCCGCGGTGGGGTTGTCCGCCGTGAGAAAGCATTTCTGGCCCTGGGCCTGCAGCAGCGCGGCCAGCGGGTCCGCCTTGGCCAGGATCACCTTGTGGTCAAGGTTCTCGTCCAGCCAGGTCTTCAGTCTGCGGCCCAGCTCCGTAAAGTCCATCACCATTTTCTCGGCGTTAAGTTCCGCGGCCTTCAGCGTGACTTCCACTACGCCGTTGTGCCCGTGCAGGTTCTCGCATTTTCCGTTGTAGTTCAGCAGCCGGTGGCCGTAGGCCAGGTGAAAAGTTTTCTTTATCTTGTGCATGTTACGCCTCCAGCCCCGCCTGCCGCAGGAATTTCTTGACCAGGTTCATGGACAGGCCCACTACCGTGTCGAACCGCCCGTCTATCTTCTCTATAAAAAGGTCGTCCTTGTCCTGTACGGCGTAGGCGCCGGCCTTGTCATGGTGCTTGGCCGCCAGGGCCTTTAATTCGGCCTGGGACAGGCGGCGGGCCTTGCAGCGGGAAACCTCGGTGCCGGCCAGGAACACGCCCTTGTCCAGCCAGACCAGGGCCACGCCGGTATGGACCGACTGCCAGGAGGCGTTCTGCAGGCGCAGCAGGCGCAGCGCGTCCGCGTGCCCCGACGGTTTGCCCAGCACCTCGCCTTTGCAGTAGACCAGCGTGTCCGACCCCAGCACCGGGGCGCCGGGGTGGCGCAGGGCCACGCTGAGAGCTTTCTTGTAGGCGAGTTCGCGCACTATGCGCGCGGGGCGCCGGTAGGCGGAGGTCTCGTCGATATGGCTGGGGATGACGCGGTATTTTATCCCGGCGTCGGCCAGAAGCCGGCGGCGCCTCGGGGATTTGGAGGCGAGGATCAGCTGCGCGGGGGCTTTGGGGCGGTGGGCGGGCATTACTTGACGAGCTGCTTGTAGATGACCGCGGAGATAAAGATGCCCAGGATGCTGGAGATGTTGAACTTGAACACCAGCCCGGCGGTGAATTCCACCAGGTTCAGGTCCACCGTGGTGGGATGGAGCCCGGTGTTGATGCCGGTGTTGATAAGGGCGTTGACCTGGCCGACGGGGAACCACATGTTCAGGAGCTTGCCGATGAAGATCCCGAGCAGCGAGCCTACCACGACCACCACCACCACGTGCAGAGCGTTTTTCATAGTTCTTTACCGGGGGCCTTGTCCTTGGGAATGTTAGTAGTGAAAAGCGTGTTGGCGCCCAGCCAGTCCAGGTATTCCTTGGGCGCGCCCTCTATCCCGAAGAAGACGGTTTCCGGTACGGAGTAGGGATGGTGCCGCTTGACGAACTGCATGACGTCCTCGCGCAGGGCGCGGCGGGTCTTGATGATGAGCAGCAGCTCCGCCGACTTCTCTATGCGGTCCTTCCACCAGTAGGAGGACTCCAGGCCCGGCACCGTCGAGACGCAGGCCGCCAGGCGTTCCTGCAGGAGGCCGCCGGCCAGTTCTTCGGCGGTCTTCCTGTCAGGGGCGGTTACAAAACAGAGGTCGTATTGTGACTCCATAAATTCATGATATCAAAGGCCCGCGGGCCGCCGCAACGCCAGGGCTAGTCCACCGGCAGGTCGCAGTCCGAGAATTCCTCCCGGATCTGGTCCAGCGCCGGCTGCCTGGCGGCGCGCCACGCGGCGTCCTCTTTAAGCTCCGCCGCACGCGCCTTTTCCATCCTGCCCACTATGTCGCTCTGGCGGTCGTAAAAAGTGCGCTGGTAGCGGTAGACCTCGTAGACGGGCAGGCCCCGCAGGCGGGCGTCGTTCTTCATGGCGTCGCTCATGGTCATGGCGCCGCGCTTCACCCGCAGCAGGTCGCGGTCCTGGAGGAGCTGGTAGAAGGTCTCGTCGTTTATGGCTTTGCGGATCTTCTCCAGCCAGACGCGCTGATTCTCCACGGTGTCCAGGGGGCGCTGGCAGTCGGTATCCGCGGCCAGGGCCTGCTTGCGGGCCTGTTCCATGGCGTAGCGGGTGCCGCCCAGGATATAGGCGCAGAAGGAACTTTTTATGGGCCCGGCCCCGCGCGTCTTGTCGAATTCTTCGCTGGTGAGCCCCAGCTCCACGGCCAGGCGGGCCTGCAGCAGCGCGGACAGCTCCTCTTCCTCGGAGATGATCTCCTCCAGGCCGGTGCTGGCGTAGAGCTTGTAGATGTGCAGCGCCCTGGCCGCGGCCAGCGCCAGCACCTTATCCGAGGTCTTGTACTCCGGCGGCAGGAAGATCTTGCCCGTCTTGAGCGAGAACTTGTGGCAGAGGCCCGGGGTATTGGAATACTCCAGGCGCACCGGGCGCTTGCGCAGGAATTTCAGCAGCGGCCTGCCTTCGCGGGTGCCGGCCAGCACGTCGAAAGCGCGTTCTATGGACGGCTCGCTGGTCAGCACGCCTTCGCGCCGGTTCCCGGAACAGGCGCCCAGCAGCAGCAGCGGCAGCAGGAGGAGCTTTTTCATTTTTTGAACAGGTTCTTGAGCAGCTTGGAACCTTCTGGGAGGGCCTTGTCCAGGACCTTCTTGACCGCGGGCTGCTCCGCTATGGATTTTACGTCGGGCTTTACGGAAGGGTTGGCGAAAGGCCCTTTTACGGTCATGGCCAGCGGGGCGCTCATGCTGATGCCGCTGCCGCGCTTGAGCGCGGTGCTTACGCGCATATCCAGCTTTTCAGCCGGCAGGTCTATGGTGCCCGAAGAGGACACGTCGGCCACGGCCGCCGTCATGGCGGACTTGTTGAGGCGCATGAGGCCCTTGGCGAAAGAATAGTCCCCCTCTATCCGGTCGAACTGGATATTGTTGAAATCCGGCAGGTTCAGGGTCTTGGCCAGCTTGGAGGTCTTCTGCAGCACCAGCAGCGGGTAGAGCGCCACTTTGGCCGCCTTGTAGCGGCCGGCCAGCGCGTACAGTTCGGAGAATTTCCCCGGGCCGGCGGAGAAGGAGGCGGACCCGTCGAGGGCTTTCAGATCTTCGGTAACGTTGACCAGGTCCAGCCTGGCGGTGATGGCGCCGCAGCGGAAATTGGGATGCTCCACGCCCCCGAGCTCGGCGCGGCCGGAGATGTCCAGCGGCGGCGTGCCCGCGGGCTTGCTCCCGGCGGCTTTCTTGCCTCCGGCGGCGGGCTGCTGCGCGGCAGGGGGCGAGTCCTTGAGGATAAGTTTGTCCAGTTTCAGGTCGAATTCCGCCTTGGGGTGGCGGGCGAGGTCCCGGACGCTGAAAGAAGCGCTCAGCGCTTCGCCGTCCAGTTTGCCCTCCAGTTTGCGGGCCGAGGCGGAGTCCCCGGTGAAATCCACGGACCCGGTAAGCCCGGCCAGCGTCCTGCCGGCGACCACCGCTCCCACGCCGTCCAGGTCCGCCCGGCCTTTGAGCGCCAGCGCGCCGCCGTAGGAGAACTCCACCTGGGCCGCCGCTTTGCCGGCGGGTTCGTACGGGGCTAGCAGCGCCGGGGCCATGGCCGCGGCTTTGGCCAGGCTTTTGAGCGAGGCTTTTACGCTGCCGGCCGCCTTCAGGTGCTGTCCCCCGAAATTCACCGTGGTGCGCCCCGCCAGGGCGAGAGCGTCGGAGTCGGCCGAGAAGGAGGTTATGTCCGCGAGGCCGTCCTTCAGCTTTAGCTTGGCCTGCAGCGCGGTCATGGGGAATTTGAAGCCGCGCGGCACGGGCAGCTGCTTGAACCTGCGGGCCAGCAGGGTGGTGTCGGCTTCCGGCAGCTGGGCTTTCAGGTCGGCCTGCAGGTCGTAGGAGACTTTAGGCTCCCACGCGGCCCGGCCCTTGAGCGCGCCGCTGACCGCGCCGGCGCGGAAAGAGACCGAGCGCAGGGTAAGGTCCTTCATGGTCAGCTTGAAGTCGGCGTCGGCGTCTATTTCCGGCAGCAGTACCTTGTGCGGCAGGCTTTTGAAGACCCCGCGCAGGTCCGACGTGGAGAACTGCGCCACGGCCAGCGAGAGCTTGGCGTCGGGTTCCAGCAGGTTATCGAGCGAACCTTTTACTTCGGCTTTTACCCCGCCCAGGGCCAGCGAGGCTTTGTCTATCTCGGCGCGGCCTTTCTGCATGTCGAAATTGCCCAGGGCCACGCGGCCCTTGAGCCTGGCGGGGATGGAACCTTTGAAATAAGGCGAGACCACGTCCAGCGTAAAGGCGCCTTCCAGCGGGAAGAGCCCGTCGGGAGAAATGCCGGAGGCGGAGAGGGCGATGTCGCGCAGTTCCACCCGCATGTCCCCGGCGGCGTTGGAATAGCTGAAGCGCGAATCCCTGACCTTAAGGCTGGAGACCGCCAGCGGCGGAGGCGCCGGGCGCTTGTCCGCGGGGCGGGCCGGCTTCTGCGCCGGCTTGGCGGCTATCAGGTCGGAAAAGTTGTAGGTGTCTTTTTTTACTTCGCGCACGCGCAGTTTAAGCCCGGACGCGGTTATAGAATGGATCCGGACCTCGCGGCGCAGCAGGGCGCGCAGGGAAGGGCGGACGGAAAAGGTGCCGGCGCTCAGGAATTCCCCGCGCTTGAAATCCGGGTACTCGGACACGCGCAGGTTGGAGATGGCCAGCCCGGAGAGGTCCAGTTTCACCCCGTCGAAGGTCACCTCGCGGCCCAGGTTCTTGCCGGCGTATTCCAGCGTGAGGGCCTTCAGGCGGGCCGGTGTGAAGTAGAGTTTTGCGGCTACGGCGGCGGCCGCCAGGCACAGCAGGCCCGCGAGCGACGTCCAGCCGAGGAGCTTGAGCGCTTTTCGCATATGAATATTATATAACTATTCGTATTCAAAACTCCGGTGCAAAAATGCTAGATTTTAATACGCGATGAACGCCCTCATAGTAAATCTCAACCTGGCCGTGGACAAGACCGCGCTGGTGCCCCGCTTCGCCAAAGGCCGCGTCTTCAGGTTGGGCGGCACCGTGACGCTGCCGGGCGGCAAAGGGGTCAACGTGGCCCGCGCCCTGCGCTCGCTGGGCCTGGAGACCCCCGTGGCCGGGTTCGTCAGCGGGCACAACGGGCGCTGGATAACCGAGGCCATGCGCAAGGAAGGCTTTAAAACCTATATAGAAGCCCACGAGGCCGGCGAATCCAGGGTCTGCTACACCGTGGTGGACTCCGGCGGGCGCGCCACGGACCTGAACGAAGAAGGCCCCGACGTGCCCGCGGCGGCGCAGGCGCGCTTCCTGCGGCTTTACTCCGGCCTGGCGCCCAAATTCCGGGTGGCCGCCGTCTGCGGCCGCGTTTCCTCCGGTCTGAAAAAAGGTTTTTACGCCTCGCTGGTGCGCCTTGCGGCGGCCCGCGGCTGCTTTACCATGTTCGACACCAGCGGGCCAGTGCTGGCCGAGGCGCTGGCGGCCGGGGCGGAAGGCATAAAGATCAACCGGGAGGAGTTCGAAGAACTTTCCGGGGCGGCCTACACTCCGGCGCGCCTGCACTCTTTCTTCAAAAAACACGCGCCCGGCGGCCTTAAAACGCTCATCGTGACCGACGGCGCGGGCCATACGCACGCCGCTTCCCCCTTCGGCCTGTGGCGCGTCACCCCCCCGCGCCTGGCGCGGCTCAAAAGCCCCACCGGCGCCGGGGATTCTTTCATGGCCGGTTTCCTGTTCGGCTTTATCAACGGTTACGATTTCGAACGCACCCTGAAGCTGGCCACGGGGGCATCCGCCTCCGACTGTCTTACCCTCGGGGCGGGCCTGATAAACAGGACGCAGACGCTTACTTACGCCGCGAGGACCAGGGTGGTAAAACTGGCCTGAGGGCGCGCTGGAGGATTTATGAAAAATCTGGAAGCTATAGAGAAGATCTTCGGCGCGGCCGGTGCCCAGGGGCGCGCGAGCTTGAGCGAGCCGGAAGTCTACGAAGTGCTGGCGCTGGCCGGCCTGGAAGCCCCGAAGCGCCTGGTGCTGCCGGCGGCCGGCCTGGACCCCGCGGCCGCCGCGGCGCAGGCCGCCGCGGAGCTGCCCGGCGACAAGGCCGTGCTTAAACTGGTCTCCTCCAAGACCCTCCACAAGACCGAGTCCGGCGGCGTGAAAGTGCTGGAGAAGACGCCGGCGGCGCTGCAGGAGGCGCTGAAGGCGATGGCGGCCAGATTCCCGGACGCCGAGGGGTTCATGTTCGTGGAGTTTTTGCCGCACGCCGCTTTCGCCCTGGGCGAGGAACTGCTGCTGGGCGCCCGTGCCGACGAGGCCTTCGGCCCGGTCATCACCCTGGGGCCCGGCGGCACCAACGCCGAGGCGCTGACGAAGTCCCTCCGGCCCGGAGTTTCCCCGTCGGTAGTGCCCGTGGAGCTGGCTTTTAACGAGCAGGCCTGGGGCGGGTTCCTGGCGGGCAGCTGGGTCTGGCAGTACGCGGCCGGCAACGTGCGCGGCGGCCGCCGCCTGGTGCAGGACGCCGAGATCATAAAGTGGCTCGACGGCATCGCCCACCTGATGCGCCATTTCCGCGACGGCGGCGCCTCCGAGTGGGCCATAGAAGAGTTCGAGATGAACCCGCTGGCCGCGGCCCGCGGGCGGCTGACCGCCCTGGACGGGGTACTGCGGTTCCGCAAAGCCAAAAAGACCGCGCCGCGCGTAAAGCCTTCCCGCAAGGGCGTCAACGGCCTGCTGCATACCGCCACCGCCGCCGTAGTGGGCGTCAGCGAAAAGAAGATGAACATGGCGCGCATCATCCTGGGCAACATCGTGAAGGCCGGTTTCCCCAAGGAGCGCACCTATATCGTCAAGGAAGGGGTGGCGGAAATCGACGGCGTGAAATGCGTGCCCTCCGCCGCCGACCTGCCCGAAAAGATAGATATGTACGTGGTGGCCGTGCCTTCCCCGGAAGTGCCGCGCGTGCTGGCCGAGGCCGGGGACTCCGGCAAGGTCAACGGCGTGGTGCTGATCTCCGGCGGCATGGGCGAGAAGGCCGGGTCCGAGGATATCGGGCGTTCGGTGGTGGAGTCCATCGGCGCGGCGCGGGCCAAGAACCCTGATTTCGCCCTGAGCGGCGGCAATTCGCTGGGGATCGTGCTCAACGAAGCCAGGATCAACACCCTCTTCATCCCCGAATATAAACTGGAGCACCCCATAGGGGTCAACCCTTACGGCGCCAAGACCGCCTTCGTCAGCCAGAGCGGCGCTTTCGTGATCTCCAGCATCAGCAAGATGCCGTGGCTTAAGCCGGCCTACTGCGTGACCGTGGGCAACCAGCAGGACGTGACGGTGCCGGATTACGTGGAACGCCTGGTGGACGAGGACGACCTGAAGGTGATCCTGGTCTACATGGAAGGCTTCAAGCCCGGCGACGGGCTGGCGCTGGCGCGGGTGATAGAGAAGGCCCGGGCCAAGGACAAGCAGGTGGTGCTCTACAAGGCCGGCCGCACGGCGGTAGGGCAGAAGGCCGTGATGGGGCATACGGCCTCCATCGCCGGGGACTACCTGGTGACGCGCCTTATAATGGAGAACGCCGGGGCGCTGGTGGCGGAGACTTTCGACGATTTCAACGACCTGGCGGCGCTGGCCTGCGCTTTCGGCGGGCGGCGCCCCAAGCACGGCAATACTTTCTTCCTGAGCAACGCGGGTTTCGAGGCGGCGGGCATGGCCGACGGGGTGGGCGGGCGCGTGACGGCGGAGATGAGCCCGGCGCTGGCGGCGGAGATGGAGAAGACGCTGAAGGCGTTCAAACTGGATTCCATTGTGGACGCCAAGAACCCGCTGGACATCACCCCTATGGGGCCCGACGGGGCGATAGGCGGCGTGATAGCGGCGGCGCTGGCCTCGGAGGAGTTTTCGGGCGCGCTGGTCTCCATGGTGCCGCTGACTCCGGCCATGAACACGCTGCCCAGGGGCGACAAGTGGCCCGACGACCTGGAGAAGTCTTTTCTGAAGGGCGCAGCTGAGACGGCGCGCGCGGCGGGCAAGCCGCTGCTGTTCTGCGTGGCGGCGGGCAGCATCTACGAGCCGTACTGCGCCTACGCGCAGAGCCTGGGCCTGCCGGTGTTCCGCTCGGCGGACCGCGCGGTGAAGATGTACGCTAAATACCTGGAATACGTTCTGGGTTGATCAGGCCTGCCCACCCGGGGGTATGGGCCCGCCGGGCACGCGGTCGGCCACACCGTGGCCGCCGCTCCTCACTCGGGTTCGGCGCTTACGCAAGCCTCACCCTGCGCGAAGGCCCGTCGAACCCATACCCCCGGGTGGGCGGCGGGCCAAGCCGCTATTCCGCTTTCCTTAAAACTTCTTCCACTTCGGCCTGGGTCAGCTTCATGCCCCAGAGGGTGATGAGGCCCATGGCGTTCTTGGCTATGCGCGGGATATCCGCGGCCGGGATGCCGGCTTCGGAGAGGCGCACGGGGGCGCCGGCGGACCTGAAGAACTTTTCAAAAGCCTCTATAGCGGCGGCGGCGCCTTTGACGCCGAACACGGCCGCGCCGAATTTCTCCAGGCGCTCCGGCCCGGCCTTCTCGAGATGCACCTTGAACCAGGCCGGCATGACTATGGCCAGGCCCGCGCCGTGGGCGATGTCGTAGAGGGCGCTGAGCGAATGCTCTATGACGTGGTTGGGAAAGCTGGTGCCGCCGTAGCCGCAGCCGGCCAGGCCGTTCAGGGCCAGCGTGGCCGACCACATCATGGACGCCCGCGCGTCGTAATCCTTCGGGTCCTTGAGGATGCGCGTGGTGGCGGCCACCACGGAGCGCGCCAGCGCGTGCACCACCTCGTCGGTCACGGCCACGTCCCGGTCGGCGGTGGTAAAGTAGCTCTCTATCAGGTGCGCTATGGCGTCCACGGCGCCGTTGGCCACCTGGGCCGGCGGCAGGGACAGGGTGGTTTCCGGGTCCAGCACGGAGACCCTGGGGAACAGGGCGCCGCCGTGCGCCGAGTATTTCTGGGCCAGCTCCTCGTTGGTCACCACGCAGCCGGCGTTCATCTCCGACCCCGTGGCCGGCAGGGTAAGCACCGTGAACAGCGGCAGCGCGTCCTTGACCGCCGCCTTGCCGCAGAAGAAATCCCACACGTCCCCTGAGTATTTGGCCCCCGCGGCTATGGCCTTGGCCTCGTCTATGACGGAGCCGCCGCCGGCGGCCACTATCAGGTCGCAGGCGTTCTCCCTGGCTTTCTTTACGCCTTCGCGCGTATGCGTCAGCACGGGGTTGGGTTTTACGCCGGCGTGTTCCACCCATTCTACGCCGCTCTTTTTCAGGGCGGCCGTCAGTTCATTGTAAACGCCGTTCTGCTTTACGCTGCCCCCCCCGTATACCAGCAGGGCCTTTTTGCCGGCCTTGGCCGCTTCCGGGCCCAGCCGGGCGATGGTGTTCCTGCCGAAGATGATCCTGACAGGGTTGAAGAAATTGAAGTTTTGCATGGTTCCTCCCGCTTTCCTGAAAGTCTAGCAAATAAAAAAACCGCAGCACGGGCCGCGGTCTTTTTACTGGGCGGCCGGCTTAGCGGCCGGCTTCCACCCAGACGCCTCGGGAGGGCAGCTGCGCCGCGCCGAAAGCCTTGTTGGACACTACGCCCTCTTCGGCCAGGCAGCCGGAGATGAAGGCGCGGGCTTTTACCAGCTCGTCGAGCGGATTGAGCAGGATAGGGGTGTATTTCCCTTTTTTGAAGTTCACGTGGTCGCGCTTGACGATATACTTGGAGTTGAGCTCTCCGGTGTGGTCGTTGTAGATGATCTCCACGTGGCAGTCCAGGTAGTCGCGCGACAGGGCCTTGAGCCACATGCGGTCTTCGTCGAGCGTTACCTTGAAATCCTTGCTCTCCACGTATTCCAGGCGGTCGCGGAAATCCTCGCTGAGGTCCAGGTAGACGGCGGGGTCGCAGTAGTTCTTCGAGGGTACGAACCCTTCGTAGAGCTTTTCTGCCAGCACCTTGGCCAGCCGGGCGCCTATCTTGCCGCCCACGGAGTTCACGTAGTCCTCCTGCTGCTCGTTCTGGTCGTTGGCGCCGTTGAGCACGTGGGAGCCGGCGGTCTCTATGCCGCCGATCAGCGCCGCGCGCAGGCCGCCGCGCACGTAGCCGTAGAGCATGATGCCGTGGAAGTGGTACCAGGCGCCGTACTTGTCGCCGCGCCCCTGGTAGAAATTGCAGATATTGGCCAGCTTGCGAGTGACGGCCAGCTTGTCGCGCTCCGGGTGGCGCCAGTTGTCGCCCAGGATGTTCTCTATGGTGAGGATGGCCAGGTAGACGTCGCCGTAGTTAAGGCGGTAGCTGGCGCGGAAAAGCTGGTCCATGGTCACGGAGGCGTCCTCGCGCGACAGGATATGCTCTATCAGCGCGGTCTCGGTGCCGGTCTTGAAAAAACGGGAGGTGGTGCCGCTGGCCAGGGCCGTCAGGAGCTTGGTGAAGGTCAGGGGTATCATCTCCCCCTTCTCCTGGCAGTAGGCCTTGAACTCGGGGCTCCACTCGTGCGGCTCGCCGAATTTGGGTTCCAGGCCGACCGCGCGTTCTTCGGCGATGATCTGTTTGTACATCTCTATCATCTCTTTCTTGCGGAAGGGGTTGATGCGGCCCTCTATATGCATCTTGGAGTTGCGCAGCTGCACCAGCAGGCGCTCCTTTTCGTCTTCGGGCACGTCCAGGGCCAGGATCTCGGCTTCGGTGGGCATGGGAACCGCGGGATCCTGCACCACCGGGTTGATGCCGTTGTAGGTGCCGGCGCCCGGGTTGCCGTTGTCCTCTACGATGCCGAAGAGCACCTGGAAGAGCACCTTGGGCAGGTTCTTGGTGTAGACCGTCAGCGCCACGTCGCTCTGCAGGTCGTGGCGGCGGTACTCCGCCTGGCGGTACTTGCGTGAGAAATCCAGAGAAGAATCCACGCCGGGGATATCTATGGTGCCGCCGATGACGTTGATCTTTTCGCCGGTACGGCGGCCGCGCATGAGCAGCGGGTCGTAGGAGCGCTGGTCCAGGTAGTACCTGGCCGAGGCAGGCGCCGCCGCGGCGGCCCTGACGGCGGGCGCCGGCTGGACGGCGGCTGAGTTCATGAGGGTTTCGGCGCTGACGTATTCGAAACGCTGCGCGCCGGCATTGGCGGCGCAGACGGTAAGGATGAGGGTGAGCAATAGGTTTTTCAAGCGGTTTCTCCGTATGGGCGCGACGATATACTATAATCTAACAGAATCAGGCGGCTTTGTGATGTGCGCAAAGACCCAGGCGCCGATTGCTTTTAGGCCTACCCCAGACATGGGCCCTCGCGATGGAAAAACTGGTACTCCTGTCCGATATACACGCCAACCTGCCCGCCCTGGAAGCGGTAACGGCCGACATTTCCCGGCGCGGCCTGGCCGGCGCCCCCGTCTGTTTCCTGGGCGACGCCGTTAACCTGGGCCCTTTCCCGGCCGAGGCCGTGGGCCTGCTGCGCTCGCTGAAGCCGGCCTTCAGGGTGCGCGGCAACCACGACCGCTACGCCGCGCAAGGCGTTCCCCGGCCAGAGCTGGAGCGCTACCTGCGCTGCGCCGAAGGGGCCGACCACGCCCTTTGGACCGCGGCCGCACTATCCGCGGAGGACAAGGCCTGGCTGGGCGCCGCGCCGCAGGCGCTCACCTTCCGGCTAGGCGGGGCGGAGTTCAGCTGTTTTCACGCCTCCGCCGAAAGCGACGAAGGGACTTTCAAGCCCGGCCTTGCCGCCGGCAATTTCCTTTGCGGGCACAGCCACGCGCCTTACGTCGTCTCCTGCCCCGGCGGACTGGCGGTCAACCCGGGCAGCGTGGGCGGCCCGCTGGACCGCAACACGGCGGCCGCTTACGCGGTCCTCTCCGTCAACGGTTCTGTCGGCGCGGAGATAATCCGGGTCCCTTACGACCTGGACGCTTTCTCGCAGGCCCTGGCGCGGCGCGAAGTGCCCTGGGGGGCCGCCATAAACTCGGTAGTGCGCAGGGCGCATTTCTAAATGAAAATACTTCATGTGACGGAAAGCTTCGGGTGGTCCGGAGGGGCCGCCCAGGCGCTTTACCTGGCGCGCGAACTGCGCGGCGCCGGGCAGACCAACATCTTCGCCTGCCCTGCCGACGGGGACCTGGGCCTGAGGGCCGCGGCGGACGGCTTCAGGGTGGTCCATTTCCGGCCGCGCCGCGACTACGACCTGAAAGCGGCCTTCGCCCTGGCTTGCCTGCTGGCCGCCGAAAAGCCGGACGTGATGCAGGCGCACCACCCCAAGGCGCACGCCATGTGCCTTATCGCCAAGTTCCTCTCCCCGCACAAGCCGGTGCTGGTGGTAACGCGCCGCGTTTCCCATCCCATCATCACCACCTGGTTCGCCAAACGCAAATACCTCAGCCGCCTGATAGACGGCTTTATCGCGGTGGCGGATTCCGTAAGGGGCCTGTTGTTGGCCTACGGGCTGCCGCCGGAGCGGGTGCGCACCGTTTACAGCGGCACGGACCCGGCCAGGTTTTCCCCGCGCCCGCCGGACCAGCGGGTGCTTGCGGAACTGGCTCTGCCCGCCGGCCTGCCGGTGGTCATGCTGGTGGGGAATTTCAGCGGGCATAAGGGGCAGCACGTGCTGCTGAAAGCCGCCCGCGAGCTTTACCGGCGGGGGCTGGACTTCGCGCTGGTCTTCGCGGGCCGCGGCACCGACTCTTCGGAACTGAAGTCCCTTTACGCGCTGGAAAAACTGCCGCCGGAGAAAGTCCGTTTCCTGGGCCTGCGCGGCGACGTGGAAAGGCTGCTTTCCGCGGCCGCGGTAAGCGTGAACGCCGCCGTTAAGGGCGAGGCGCTGAGCGGCAGCATCCGGGAGTCCCTGGCGATGGGCGTGCCGGCCGTGGCCAGCGACATTTCCGGCAATTCCGAGATAGTCCGCGACGGGGAGACCGGCCTGCTGTTCCCCCCGGGCGACCACCTGGCCCTGGCGGACCGGCTGGAGAAAGTCCTGAAGGATCCCGCCCTGCGCGGCCGCTTCGCCGCCGCTTCCGTGGCGCTCGTTACGGAAAAGTTCAGCACGGCCATCATGGGCCGCCGCACCCTGGAATACTACCGGGAGCTGCTGGCCAAACGCGGCTGACCGCGCCCGGCCCGGCGCCGGAAATAAAAAAGAGGCCGCGCCAGGCGCCGGCCTCTTTTTTGCTTATAAGGGGACTAGACCAGCTTTCCCTGCAGCAGCCAGGCGGTGCTGAGGAAGGCGAAAAAGCCCACCACGTCGGTAACGGTGGTCAGGAAGATGCCCGAGGAATGGGCCGGGTCGAAGCCCATGCGCTTCATCAGCACCGGGATCATGGCGCCAGCCATGCCGGCCGCCACCATGTTCACCACCATGGAGAAGCCCACCACCAGGCCCAGCCAGGCGTTCCCTTTCCATAGCCAGGCGGCGGCGGCCGTTATTACTCCGGTAGCCGCCCCGTTGACGAAGCCCACGAAGATCTCGGTGCGGACCAGCTGCCAGGCGTTATGCGGGGTGATCTCGCGCATCAGCATGCCGCGTATCACCACGGCCAGCGTCTGGGTGCCGGCGTTGCCGCCCTGCCCGGCGATAATAGGCAGGAAGACGGCCAGTACGGCTACCCGGGCGATGAAGCCTTCGAAAAGGGCCACTACCGCGCCCGCCAGGAAAGCCGTGGCCAGGTTGACCGTCAGCCAGGGCAGGCGGCGAGTTATCTTGAACCAGGCCGGGGAAAAAGAGCGTTCCTCGGCGCTGGCGCCGAAGAGGATCTGCATGTCCTCGGTGGCTTCCTCCTCGGTGGAGGCTATGATGTTCTTGGTATTGACGATGCCGATGAGGCGGCCGTTCTCGTCGGTGACGGGCACGGCCAGGTAATGCTTGCGGGCCGCGATGGCGACCAGCTCTTCGCGGTCGGTGAAAGGCGAGACTTTTACCACCTCGCGTATCATGATGTCGGCCACCGGGGCGTCCGGGGAAGCCAGCAGCAGGTCGCGCATGTTGAGCACGCCCTGCAGGGCGTTGGCACCGTCCACCACGTAGCAGTAGGTGGCTGCCGGCAGGTGCCGCTTGGCGATCTGCCTCAGGCGCAGTATCACGTCCCTTACCCGGGAATCGGCCCGGAAGGCCAGGAAATCCGTATGCATCATGCGGCCGGCGCTGTCCCGGGGATAGGCCAGGATCTCCGACATGTCCCGGGAGAATTCCTGGTCGAGCAGCGGGATGACGGCGCGGGAGAATTCCGGTTTGAAGCGGCGGAAAATGTCGGCGGCGTGGAATTTGCCGGTGCGGTGCAGGATCTCCGCGGCCTCGGCCGGTGAGAACCCTTCCAGGACGGCGGCGGCTTCCGGCGGGGGCAGGTACTCCAGACCCTGCGCGGCCACCGACGGGGGCAGGTCCCGGAGCAGCTGGGCAGCGTCGTGCGGCGGCAGGGTTTCCAGGGCCTGCGAAGCCTTCACGGGGTCGTTCTGGATGAACTTCTTTACTATCTCTATGGCCGCTTCTTTCTTTTTCATAAAATTCAGGCCGCGGCGCGGCGCAGCCGGTCCATTATTGCCCGCCCCAGGCCGTGCGCGGGCACGCGCTGCGCGTAGATGACCTTGGCGCCGGAATTCTCCAGGCGGTGCAGCGCGCCGAAAAGATTCGCGGCGGCCTCCCGCAGGTCGCCCGCCGGGGAAAGTACCGCGGTGGCCGCGAACTTGCCCTTTGGTTTTTCCGAGAAAGCCAGGCAGGCCGTCCGCGGTCCGTCCTTAACTTTTGCGCCGCGCGCTACGATGCGAAGCTTCGCCGCCGGGGCGTAGTGCTTTTTTAGGCAGCCCGGGGCCGGCGGCCGGCCTTTCGGCTTTCCGGCGGAGCCGACCGGGCCGGCTATTTTTTCTATCTCCTCCAGCGGCAGTCCGCCGGGGCGCAGCAGCACGGGGCGCCCGCCCGCGAAAGTTATGATGGTGGATTCCACGCCTATGCGGGTCTTGCCGCCGTCCAGGATCAGGTCCGGCCCCGCGCCCAGCTGCTTGCGCACATGGGCGGCCGTAGTGGGGCTCAGCCGGCCGAAGCTGTTGGCGCTGGGCGCCGCTATGGGGCGGCCGGCGGCCTTTATCAGCGCCAGGGCCGTGGGGTGGGCGGGAACGCGCACGGCCACGGTCTTAAGCCCGGAGGTTACTATGGCCGGCACCGCCGCGGCTTTGGGCAGCACCAGCGTCAGCGGGCCGGGCCAGAAGGCCTTCATCAGGCGGGCGGCCGCGGCCGGCACCCTGGAGAAAAGCCGGCGGGCCCTGGCGGCGGAGCACTCATGGAGGATCAGCGGGTCGAAGCGGGGGCGGCCTTTTATCTCGAAGATCCGGGCGCAGGCGCGCGGGTTAAGCCCGTCGGCGCCCAGGCCGTAGACCGTTTCCGTGGGGAAAGCCACCACCCCGCCGGCCCGCAACCTGGCGGCGGCTGTCTTTATGCTGACTGCGCTTACCCGGCGGAGTTTCACGGATTTATTTTAGCAATTAAAGGGGACAGGCTACTTTTTAAAAGCAGCCTGTCCCCTTGTTCGCCGCGGTTTATTCCTTAAGCAGCGCGGCCAGCGTTTCGGCCAGGTCCTCGTACCTGTAAGGTTTCGGCAGCATGGCGTCGAAGCCGTAGGTCTTGTAATCAGCCATCACCGACTCGTCGGAATACCCGCTGGAGACGATCACCTTGGCGGCTGGGAATTCCCGTTTCAGCTCTTTTACCGCGTCCTTCCCCCCCAGGCCGCCGGGGATTGTCAGGTCCATGATCACCGCGGCGAAGGGGCGGCCGGCGCCGGCTTCCTGCCGGTAGCGGTCAAGGGTTTGTTTCCCGTCGCTGGTCAGTTCCGCTTCATAACCCAGTTCTTTAAGCATTCTGGCGGCGGCCTTCTGCACTATCTCCTCGTCTTCCAGCAGCAGTATCCGGCCGTGGCCCTTGGTCACGGCGGCGGCCTTCTGCAGGACTTCTTTAAGGCAGCGGCCGGTGGCGGGCAGCAGCAGTTCAAAGCTGGTGCCTTTGCCCGGTTCGGACGCGGCGGTTATCCGGCCGCCGTGGTTGGTGACTACCGACCAGGTCATGGGCAGGCCCAGGCCGTGCCCCTGCGCCTTGGTAGTGAAGTAGGGTTCGTAGATGCGCGGCAGGTACTCCTTGGGGATGCCGATGCCCGTGTCTGAGATCAGGAGCCGCACGTATTTGCCTGGCTTCAGGCCGGCGGCCGCCTCTCCGTGCGATTCATGGTTATCCGCAGTAAGGCGCAATTTGCCGCCGGAGGGCATGGCCTGCAGGCCGTTGACCAGCAGGTTGTTGACCGCCTGTTTCAGCTGGTTCTCGTCGCCTTCCACGCTCCACAGGTGTTCGCAGATCTCCAGTTCCGCGGCCGCCCTGGTGCCCCGGGTGGCCAGGTTGAAGATATCCTTCAGGCTTTTCTCCAGGCAGATCTCTTTCTTGACCGGTTTGCCGCCCTTGGCGAAAGCCAGCAGCTGGGTGGTAAGGTTCTGAGCGCTGCGCGTGGCCTCCAGCGTGTCATGGATGATCTCTTTTGCCGGCTCGTCCTGGGGCTTGGCGGCGAGCAGGGAGAGGTTGGCCATGATGCCTGTCAGCATGTTGTTGAAGTCGTGGGCTATGCCGCCGGCCAGGGCGCCCAGGGACTCTACGCGCTGCATGTTGGCCATCTCGGCCATCAGGCGCTCCGTCTTTTTTTTCTCCGTCACGTCGCTTATGACCGCGAGAAAGACCGATGCCGCCTTCGTCTTCACGAACTGCAGGCGTACCTCTACCGGGTAAGAGGTCTTGTTCTTGCGGGTGTGCACGCTTTCGAAGATGAGCTGCTGCTGGGAGCTTTCCAGCAGCGGCCTGACCGCCTGGCGGAACGAGGCCTCTGTATATTCCTTCTTCAGGTCCCAGGGGGTCAGCTGTTCTATCTCCTCCTCGGTGTAGCCTAAATTCTTCAGCGCGCCGCTGTTCACGAAGATGAACCGGAAGGAGTCCGGGTCGAACACGTAGATCTCGTCGAAACTGGCCTTTATGGCCTCGCTGAGGATGTGGGCCTGGCGCTCGGATTTCCAGGTGTCCGTCACGTCCGTGAACACGCAGTGTGTCTGCCTGAAACTGCCGTCCGGGTTGTGCGCCACGCGGCCGTTGAAAGTTATGTGGCGCTTTTCCCCGTCCTTGCGCAGGATCTCGAACTCCACTCCCGAGATCTTGCCTGCCGCTTTGAATTTGGGGAAATTGGTCCCGAATACGTCGTTGTAGCCCGGGGCCAGAAAATCCCCGAAATTCCTTCCCAGCGCTTCTTCCCGGGGATAGCCGAAGACCGAGGTCCAGGTATCGTTGACCGCCAACAGATCGCCGTTCACGTCCAGCGATTGGTAGCCTACGGGGGCTTTTTCGAAAAGTTCCTGGAATTTCTCTTCGGATTCTTTCAGCGGGGTAATGTCGGTCCAGGAGCCGGTAATCTCGCCCGGCCGCTCTTTTGAAACATTGATCTGGCTGTGTACCCAGAAGTAGGAACCGTCCTTTCTGCGGAAGCGGAAGTCCTGGGTAAGAGAACGTTTTGAGAACAGGTCTTTCTGGGCTTCCATGACGCTCTGCCTTTCTTCGGGATGCAGGTTGTTGAACCACCAGCTGGGGCGCAGGATCTCCTCCAGCGGGTAACCGGTCATCCCCACGGCGTTGCCGCTGACCCAATCCGTCCGGGGCTGGCCGTCCGGGCCGGCCTTGAGCGTAAAAAGTATCACCGGGGTGACGTCCATGATGTGGGCCAGGTGCGTGGCGGTGCGCTCCAGCGCGGTCTGCGCCTCTTTCCTGCTTTCCTCGGCCGTGATACTGTCCAGGGCCAGGGAAAGATCGGCGCGGATCTCTTCCAGCAGTTTAAGCTCGGGGCCGGAAAAAAACCCCTTCTCGCCTGAATAGATGGTAAGGACGGCGGCCAGGCGTCCCTTTTCCTGCAGCGGGATGGCGGCGGACGAAAGGTAGCCGCGGGTCAGCGCTTTTTCCCGCCAGGGAGCCATGGAAGGGTCGGCGGCGATGTCGGCGCAGGGCTGTATGGTCAAAGAGGAGGCCGCCCTGCCTGTGGGTCCTTTGGAGGCGGCGGTCTGGCCGGCGGTATCTATCTTGATGCCTTCCAGGTAGCCGTCCACGGCGCCAGCCCAGCAGAAAGGGACCAGCCTGTCCAGGTCCCTGTCGGGCAGCCCTATCCAGGCCATGCGCAGGCCGCCGGTGGTAACCGCTATGTCGCAGATCTGGCGGAACAACTGTTCCCGGTCCTTTTTCTGGGCGGCGGCCAGGTTCACCTGGGCGAGGAAAGTGTAGAGGTGCAGATTCTTGGCCGTGCTCTGCTGGGCGGCTTCCAGTTCCCGGCGCAGGGAGATCTGCTCCAGCGTCTTTTTTACGGCAGGAAGCAGGTTCTCCAGAAAGTCGGAGTTCTTTACTATGTAATCGCAGGCGCCTGCCTTCATAGCGGCCACGGCCACCGCCTCGTCGCCGCGGCCCGTGACCACCATGAACGGCGGCACCGGCAGCTTTGCGGCGCGCAGGCCCTTTATGAAGTCGAGCGCGTTGGTGCCGGGCAGCGAGTAATCCAGCAGCATCACCCGCGGCGCCGCGGCTTTCAGCTGCGCTATGGCCTCCTCCTGGTCGTGGGCTTTGCGCAGCGGCAGGCCCAGCGGTTCCAGGCGCTGGGCTTCCAGTTCGCAGGTGCCGCGGTCGTCCTCGACCAGCAGTATGAAGTCTTCACTGTTTACGTTCTGCGGGGACATGGGCGCCTCTCCTACTTTAATCTATCTACACGCATGATCATCAGGAATAACCCCAGCCGTTTTATCACTTCGGCGAATTTCTCGAACTCTACCGGCTTGGTCAGATAACTGTTGCAGCCCAGCTCATAGCAAAGCCCTATTTCGCGGGGATCGTCCGTGGTGGTAAGCATGATGACCGGCATGTTCTTGAGCCGCTGGTCGCTCTTGACGCGGCGCAGCACTTCTATGCCGTCCAACCCTGGCATGCGGATGTCCAGGAGCAGCAGATAGGCCTTGCCGGGCTCTATCCCCTTGCCGGAGAGGAACTCCCAGGTTTCCTGGCCGTCGCGGAATCTGACCACCGGGTTGTGCACGCCCACGCTTTCAAAGCGTTCCTGCACCAGGCGGGCGTGGCCATCGTCGTCCTCCGCCATGAGTATGATTATCCCGTTGCCGTTAGTCGCCATGTTTTCCCCCCCCGGCCGCCGGCAGTTCCACGTAGAACACCGTGCCCTCTCCAAGTTTTGACTCGGCCCTTATGCTGCCCCCGTTCTTTTCCACCAGGCGCCGCACCATGGGCAGGCCGATGCCCTCTCCCTTGCGCTCCGTAGCATGCTCAGGGTGATAGAAAACGTTCCAGATGCGCGCCAGGTCAGTTCCCGGTATGCCGGCGCCGTTGTCCGCCACCGTGTACACCGTCACCGCGCCGCGCGTCTCCCCGCTTACGCGGATCTCGGGGCTACGGTCCGGGTGGCGGTACTTTATGGCGTTATCCAGCAGGTTGGCGAAAAGCTGGCTTACCGCGCCCGGATCTGCGTAGCAGGGCGGCAGAGCCCCCAGGTGAACGGCGCCGCCGCTCGTCTCCAGCTGGAAGCGCAGCGCGGCCAGGTTCTTGTTTATGACAGCGGCTGTGTCCAGCTTCTCGGGCCGCATCTCCACGCGTCCGACGCGGGAAACCTTCAGCAGGGCGGTTATCAGGGCGTCCATCTTCTGGGAGCCGCCCAGCACGAAGGCGAGTGTTTCGGGGATCTTCTCGTTCAGGAGCTTTTCCACCCGGTCTTTTTCGGCTGGCGGCACCTGCGCGCGGGCCAGCAGTTCCCTGAATTCTGCCAGGTACGTTCTCAAATTCTGGCTGAAACCCTGGATATTCACCAGCGGGCTGCGCAGGTCGTGTGTGGTGATGTAGAGGAAATTCTCCATCTCCTGTTTTTTATCGGAGAGGTCCTGGTTGAGTTTTTCCAGTTTAAGCCGCGCAAGTTTTCGCTCTGTTACATCGAAAAATGTCACCGCGAACTTTCCTCGCTCGGGGCTGAAGGCGCGGACTTCATAGCATTTGCCAAGCGGCCCTGAAGTGCTCTCGAAACTCATGGGGGTTCCGCCCAGCGCTACTTGCCCGTAATTATCGATCCAGACCTTTTCGGTATCCGGCATCACCTCCAGCACCGTTTTTCCCACGATATCCTGTTTTTTCAGCCCTGTAAGGCGTTCGAAGGCCGGGTTTACGTCCAGGAAGCGGTAGTCTACCGGCCGGCCCGCGGAGTCGCAGATGATCTCGTGCGTGGCAAACCCCTCTTCCATGGTCTGGAAAAGCTGCTGGAAGCGCGTTTCGCTTTCGCGCAGCGCGGCTTCCGCGAGTTTTGCCTGGGTGACGTCCTGGAAGAAACCGTATACCCGGCGGGCGGGCAGGTCCGCTTTCCCTACGGTGTGAACCGAGCGGCGGTTGCCTTTGGCCGTGGTGATCTCCAGTTCCAGGTCGAAACTTTCCCCGTGCTCGATGGCGCGCTGTACCGCCCGC
>JAMPXK010000033.1 GCA_023701245.1 Elusimicrobiales bacterium
CCGGCGGCTGCGCGCGCGCAGCCCGGAAAGCATCCTCCGCGAGGTCAGGCTGCTGAAAGAAACCTACAAGATAACGGAGCTCCTGGTCTGGGACGACACTTTTACCATAGACCGGGAGCGGGCGAAAAAGATAGCGCGCGGCATAAAAAGCGCGGCCGGGGTGCCCTGGAGCTGCTACTCGCGGGTGGACGACGCCGACGAGGGGCTTTACTCGGAACTGGCGGCGGCCGGCTGCACCGAACTGCTGTTCGGCGCGGAATCCGGGGACAACGCCATCCTCGCGTCCATCAGGAAAGGCATTACAAGAGAGCAGACGGAGCGGGCGGTTAAACTTTGCCGCGAAAAAGGGCTCTCGTCTTTCTGCAGCGTGATCCTGGGCCTGCCCGGCGATACCAGGCAGACCATGAAGGAGACCGTGGACTTTTTCACGCGGCTCAATCCCGACTACGCGGCCTTCTGCGTGCTTATCCCCTTTCCGGGCACGGAACTTTTCCGCGACGCCGTCGCCAAAGGCCTGATAGACCTCAAGAACGCCGACTGGAAAGCCTACGTCAAGATCTTCTCCTCCGCCCTGCCGCCGGTCTCGCTGTGCCAGGTCAGCCGCGAGGAACTGGTTAAGATACAGAAGAGCGCCTTCCGCCGCTTCTTCCTGCGCCCCGGCTACGTTTACGGCAGGCTGGCGAAGGCCGTCCACACCGGTTTCGGGCGGCGGCTCGTCTCATTTTACAAGGGGGCGGCGGCGCTGGCCAGGCACCAGCTGCACAGGTTCGAATGAAGATACTGCTCATAAAGGCCGCCTATACCAGGAACTACGGCCAGGTAGTGCCGCCGCTGGGCCTCCTCTATATTTCCGCCGCGCTCAGGCGCGCCGGGTACAACGACATCAAGCTGCTGCACCTGGACCTGGCCCGCCTGCCGCAAGCGCGGCTCCAAGAGGAGATCGCGGCCTTCGGCCCCGGCCTCGTCGGGATAAGCGCGATAACGGCCGAAGCCCTTTCCATGCATTCCACAGCGGCGCTGGTGAAAAAATGCGCGCCAGGCGCCTTTGTGGCGGTGGGCGGACCCCACCCCACCGGCTACCCCGGCGATTGCCTGGAGGACCTGAACATAGACGCCGCCGTGCTCAACGAGGGAGAAGCGACGGTGGTGGAACTGGCCCGGGCTGTGGAAAGCGGCTCGCCTCTGGACGGCATAGCGGGCCTGGCCTGGCGCTCGGCCGGCAGGCAGGTCCTGAACCCGCCGCGGCCTTTCGAAGAGGACCTGGACCGCCTGCCGATGCCCGACTGGGACCTTATAGACATCCCCGCCTACAAGGACTTCATCCCCCACTCGCCGCTGCTCTACTCGCAGCCGTACATGAGCGTGCTGACTTCCCGCGGCTGTCCTTACCGCTGCGTCTACTGCCACAACATTTTCGGCAAGAAATTCCGCGCCCATTCCCCGGGGCGGGTACTGGCGGAGATAGGCCTGCTCAGGGAGAAGTACAAGATCCGCAATTTCGAATTCGCCGACGACATCTTCAACCTGGACCGGGGCCGGGCCGCCGAAATCCTGCGCGGGCTGGCGGGAAAATTCAAGGACATAAAGCTTTTCTTCTGCAACGGCCTGCGCGCCGACCTCCTGGACCGGGAGCTGGCGCGCCTGCTGGCGGCGGCGGGCACCAAATACGCCTCCATAGCGGTAGAAACGGGCAGCGCCCGCCTGCAGGAGCAGGTAAAAAAGAACCTGGACCTGGCGCGGCTGCGCGCCGGGGCCGCCGCGCTGACGGACGAGAGGATCTTCGTCAACGGTTTTTTCATGATGGGCTTCCCGGGCGAGACCGCGGCCGAGCTGCGCGCCACCAGGCGCTTTCTCTGGTCGCTGCCCATCCACACCTGCATGATCTCCTTCTGCCTGGCCTACGCCGGGACGGAGCTGGGCGACTCCGTGCCTGGCGACAAGCGCCCCTCCCCCGGCAGCGATACCGGTTCCTATTCCTCGGCCCGGGACTTCGTGAACTGCTCGGACCTGCCGGCCGGCGCGCTGGTGCGCGCCAAATGGGCGGCTAACGTCGGGTTTTACTTACTTTCCCCGTCCAGAATATATAGAATATTCCGGGACCTGCCCTTCAGGAACGCGCGAGTGCTGGCGCTCCTTTTTAAAAAGCTGCTGACGAGGACCGTATTCCTGAAATGACCCGGACCGCCACCGACCTGCTGCTCATCTCCCCCCACCAGCCCCGCTCGGCCGAGATCCTGCGCGAATCCACCGGCATAACCCAGCCCCTGGGCCTGGGCTACATAGCCGCCTACGCCCGCGCGCGCGGGCTCTCCGCCGCCATCCTCGACAACGACATAGAAGACCTGGACGACGAGGCGTTCATGCGGCGCGTGCGCGCGGCGGCCCCGCTCTGCGCCGGCTTCTCGGTCTGCACTTCCTCCCACAACACGGCGCTGCACCTGGCCCGGCTGGTAAAGAAGGTAGACCCGGGGATACAGGTGATCTTCGGCGGGGTGCAGCCCTCCACCCTGCCGCGGCTGCTGATGAAGGAAACGGCCGTGGATTTTGCGGTGCAGGGCGAAGGCGAGGTTACGGCCGCCGAATTGGTGCTGGCCCTGAAGGCCGGCGCCGCGCCCTCCTCCGTAGCGGGCCTGTTCTACAAAAAGGACGGCGCCGCCGTTTTTACCGGGGAGCGGCCGCTGATAGAAGACCTGGACTCGCTGCCCTTCCCGGCCTACGACCTGATGCCCATGGGCCGCTACACGCTGCCCGCCTCCCGCCGCATGACCTCGGCGCCGGCCGCGTCCATAGTGACGTCCCGCGGCTGCCCTTACGGCTGCTATTTCTGCAGCCATAACGGCATTTTCCGGGGCAAGGTGCGCTTCCGCTCCGCGCGCAACGTGCTCGACGAGATGAAACTGCTGGTCCGGGACTACGGCGTGGGCGAGTTCCTGGTCTGGGACGACTCTTTCCTGATGCGGGGCGACAGGGCGCTCGAACTCTGCCGCCTGATAAAGGAGGAGCTGCCGGGCATAACCTGGAGCTGCTCCAGCCGGGCCGACCACATGACCCCGGCGCTGGCCGCGGCCCTGCGGGCCGCCGGCTGCCGGCTGGTCCTCTTCGGCGTGGAGTCCGGGTCGGAAAAGATCCTGGCGTCCATCAACAAGGGCACGCGCCCGGAGCAGGTGCGCGCCGCGGTAAAGGCCTGCCGCGAGAACGGGCTGATGTCCTTCTGCAGCTTCGTCATCGGCACCCCCGACGAGACCGAGGAGACCGTCCGGGAAACCCGCCGCTTCGCCATGGAGCTGAACCCGGATTTCGTCATCTTCTGCATCTTCGCCCCGCTACCCGGCTCGCATTTTTTCAGCGAATTCGTAAAGGACTCCCGCCTGGACCCGGACAGGATAGACTGGGACTCCTACATAAACCTGATGTCTAGCCGCCCGCCGCTGGTGGCGGCCGGCAACCTTTCCAAGGAGCGGCTGACGCAGCTACAGAAAGAGCTCTTCCGCGCTTTTTATTTCCGGCCCTCCTATGTCTGGCGCCGGCTGAAGCTGCTCCGTTCCCCCCAGCAGTTTTATCAGAACCTGCGCGGGCTCAAAACGCTGATAAAGCTCCAGCTGCAGAAGTTCAAATGAGCACGGCTTTCCTGACCATAGACCTGGACACGGTAGCCGGCGACCTTGCCGCCAGCGACGGGGCGGACCTCGCCCTGAGGCGCCGCTGCTGGGAAGCCGCCCTGCCCCGCCTGCTGGTGCTCCTGGAAGAGGCCGGCGTAAAGGCCACCTTCTTCGCCGTGGGCCTGGACGCCCTGCAGCCGTGGGCAAAGGACCTGATAAAAAGCGCTGTGCTGGCCGGCCACGAGATTGCCAGCCACAGCTTCAGCCACGACAGGACCCTGCCCTTCAAGCCGGAAGAGGAGATCTTCGCCGACCTGCAGAAAGCCGACCAGGCGCTGGCCGGGGCCTCCGGCCGGAAAGTCCTGGGGTTCCGTTCGCCCGGGGCCACCCTGACCCCGGCCCTGCTGGCCGCCTGCGCCCGGCTGGATTACGTTTACGACTCGTCGCTGAACCCCTCGCTGGCCTATAACCTGGCGAAAGCGGCCTACGCCGGTTTTTCGGGGAAAGAACTGGAAGCCCAGTTCTTCCTGACCGCGCCGACGGGGCCTTATCTACCCCTGGGGCCGCGCGCGGACCGCCACTGCCCCGCGCCCGGCAGCCGCCGCGGTCCGGCGGAGATCCCCCTCACCTCGGTTCCCTTCCTTTCCCTGCCTTTCATGAACTATTTCCTGATGCGCCTGGGACGGGCGGCAGGCCCGCTGATACAACTTACGGCCGCGGCCAGGCCCTTCGTGAACTATGTGCTCCACGACCATGAACTGCTGGCCGCGGACGACCTCAAAGGCCTGAACTTCCGGCGCGCAATGACTTCGGCCTGGCTGGATAAGGGGCTGAAGCCCCGCGCGGATTTCATAAAATATGCGCTGGCTGCGCTGGCCAGGACGCACAAGTTCGAACTGATGGGGAGTTTCGCGGAGGATTATGTCGCAAAACAAAACAGATAAGCCGGGATCTTTCGGGGGTATCGCCCCGGACCTGCTTAAAAGTTTCGCCGCCCTGCTCGTCCTGCTGCTGCTGCTGGAAGGCGCCCTCAGGGTAGCCGGCCGGTTCTACGGCGGGGCCCGCCCCTCGGTCTTCGGAGAGAGCGAAGCCCGGGCCGGCGCGCCCACGGTGCTCTGCGTAGGGGATTCCTACACCTACGGCGGGAATGTCTCCGGTACCGAGGCCTATCCCCACCGGCTCTGGCTGGCGCTGCGCGACAATAAGATCCCCGCCCGGGTGGTCAACGGCGGGCACTGCGAATACAATTCTTCCCAGCTGCTCGACGAGTTCCGCGGCAACCTGGAGAAATTCCGGCCCAGGGTAGTGGTGCTCCTGGCCGGCTCCAGCGACAAATGGAACCTGCTGGGCCCACAGGCTTCGGATCCGGGCGTGGTCTTCCGCCGGAATTACGACGCGCAAATGAGCGCCGATGTTCCCCCCTTCCACCGCGGCGGCGCGTTCAAACGCGCGCTGCTCTCCTCCCGGGTGTACAAGATGTACCGGGGCATAGCGGAAAACCTCCGCTTCCGCAGCCTGCTCAGGACCGCGGAGACCATCCGCGCGGAAAAGCTGGCCGCCGACTACGCCGCCGGGAAACTGGAAGAAGAGGAAATGCACACCTACCTGGAGGCCCTGCTCTACCGCAGCCGCTACGAAGAGCTTTTCGAACTGGCGCTGGGCGCTCTTAAGAGCGTCAGCCCCGACTCGCCGCTTTTTTCCAGCGACCTGTCGCTCTACTTCGTCCTCTCGGCCTCCTTCCAGTACCAGGACAAGTATTCCGCCGCCGAGACCGCGGCCAGGCTGGAGAGCCTCCTGGCGGCCCGGCCGGAGTTCGCCGGGAGCGAACCCTTCGTCAAGTACCTGAATTTTTTCAAGCAGCACTCCCGGATGGAGGCGCGCTTTGAAAACCGCCTGCGGGACAATATCGAAGAAATGGCGAACCTGGCGGCCCGTTACAAGGCCCGGCTGGTGATCATGAACTACCCTTCCACGCACGCGCTGGCCAACAGGCTGCTGGCGGCCGCTGCCGGCAGGCACAAACTGACCTTCATAGACAATCACGCCAAGTTCGAAGAACTGATCAAGGCCGGCGGCCGGGACAGGTACCTGATGGGCGACGACCACGCCACCCCCGCCGGGCACCAGGAAATGGCGGACCTGCTGCTGCCGGAAATTAAAAAGGCCCTGCAATAGCCCGTCCCGGCAGCGCCGGGTGCCTTCCCGGAACGAACCGGGAAGGGCGGGCTTGGACCGTCAGCCGGAGGGCGGCGCGCCAGCGGCGCGGCGCCTAACCCAGCAAATTATCCAACAGCATCATTATTATGAAGCCCGCCACCAGGTACCAGGTGGCGAGTTTGCCGTAGCCCTTTTCATGGGACTCCGGGATCATCTCGCCGCTGATGACGTAGAGCATGCAGCCGGCGGAGAACGAGAGGGCGAAAGGCAGCACGCCGGAGAACAGCGTTACCGCCGTGACGCCCAGGAGGCCGCCCAGCGGCTCTACCAGGCCGGAAAGAAAAGCCACGCCGAAGGCCTGGCGCGGGGCGTAGCCCAGCGACAGCATGGGCAGCGCCACCGCTGCCCCCTCGGGAATGTTCTGGATGCCGATACCAATGGCCAGGGCCAGAGCATTTTTGAGATCGCCGGCGCCGTAGCCCACACCCACGCTCATCCCCTCCGGGAAATTGTGGATGGTGATGGCGAGGATGAAGAGAAAAACGCGCTTAATATTCACGTCGGGGCCTTCGTGGCCTTTGAAGAAATGCTCGTGCGGCACCAGGCGGGCGATGATCTCCACGAAGAGGACGCCGCAGAGCAGCCCCGCCGCGGCCACGTAAACGTTGCCTTTCTCTATGCCCGGCAGCAGCAGGCTGAAGATGGTGGCGGCCAGCATGATGCCGCCGGAAACTCCCAGCATGGCGGAATATGCCTTATGGCCTATCTTCTTGAAGAAGAAGACCGGCAGCCCGCCGATGGACGTGGCCAGGCCGGCGGCCAGGGAAGCGAGGAAGCCGTAGAGGATTATTTCCATGAACTAATGATATAAAAAAACCGCGGCTGTCAGGACCTGGTCTTGGCGGTTTTGCCTGAGGCGGTCCTGGCCGGCTTGGCTGCCCGCTTGGGCGCGGCCGCGGCTCGGCGGCCGGCGGCGGCTGGCCGCTTAAGAGCAACTTTGCGCGTCTGCTTGGCCCGGCGGATAACGCGCCGCTTGCGCGGTGGGCGCCCTACCGCCCAGTAACGGGCCTTGCCCACGTCCAGATGGACGAAACCTTTATAGGGGTAATAACCGATGCCGCCCGCCCAGAGCTTGCGCGCGAAAGTCCTCACCTTGGCGGAACTGTAGCCGGGAATGCGGATATCCGCCGCCCAGCCCAGCATATGCAGGCTGTGCCGCGCCGAACCCGGGGTTTTGCCGTTGTTCTTGGGAGTACGGTAGGCGCTTAAAAGGGTAAGGCCCTTCTTGCCGAACTTGTCCTCTACGGCGTCCAGCAGTTCCACCAGCTTGACGGCCATATGCGTCTGGCGGCCGGTCAGGCTGCAGCGCATGTGGTGGTCCAGGCGCACAAAGGCCTCGGGGTCGTAGGTGCCGTCCTTGCGGCGGTAGCGGACGGTGAGCTTTTCCCCGTTGTCGTAGCGGGTGAGCGTAAGGCTGCCGTTGCCGCCGAAATTTACCGGCGCGGGCGTCTGGGCCAGCGCGCTGCTGATAAAGATGTAAGCCTCGGCGTCCTCGCCCTCTTCCATCTCCAGCAGGTCGGCCTCCGTCACCGGGATGGTGTCCATGGTAATGGAATAGTCCGGGATGGAGGAAAGCTGTTCTATGAGCGCTTCGGGGGAGATCTCGGCGTTGCCCGCGGCCAGGGGGACCAGCAGCGGCCCGGCGGCGGCGACGCCGCAAAGAACGAATAGAGCGGCGGCGGCGGCCGGCAGCAGGAGCAAAGAGTCTTTGACTTTCGTCAGGCGCATCGAGGTGATATTTTACCAAAATGCGCGCGGGTTTCGGCGCTAAAGCCCGGCTTTTACGGCCACGCCGCAGGCGAGGATGGCGAAACCGGCCAGGGCGTGCGCGTAACGCTCCAGGCGCTGCGCGGGCAGCAGGCGGATGCCGCCCAGCAGCAGGAAGACGCAGCCGAGCATGGTAGAGAGGGTAACCAGGGAAAATACGGCGGCGGCGCCAAGGGCGAGCCCCAGCCCGCTGTTCATGGCGGGGTACATCAGCACCGGGATGAGCGGTTCGCAGGGGCCGAAGATGAAGACGATGAACAGCGCCCAGGGCGTGGCCGAGGCCGCCGCACCGTGCGGGTGGACATGCTCCGGTCCGTGGGCGTGTTCGTGCGAATGGGCGGGGACGTCGGCGTGGGAATGAAGATGGGAGTGCTTCTCCCCGCGCGCGGCTTTTTTTATGCCCCACACCATGTACACAAGGCCGAAAGCCACCAGCAGCCAGCCTGCGATATCCCCCCGGAAGCCTTCCACCCACTCCAGCCGGCTCACCGCCGTACCCAGCCAGATGCCGGCCAGCCCTATCAGCACGGAACTCAACACGTGGCCCAGGCCGCAGAGCAGGGTGATGACGGCCGTGCGCGCCCTGGACCAGGCGCGGGCCCTGGCCAGCGCCACGAAGGGAATGTAATGGTCCGGCCCCAGGACGGTATGGATGAACCCCAACGAGGCCGCGGTAAGAAGAATAGCGCTGTTTTCCATTTCAAAAGCTCCTTGCGATGTCTACAATCTAAGAGTAAAGCCGGCGAGCAGCCCCAGGTCGTCGGCGGGGCGCGTGAGGCCCAGTCTAACGCCCAGGTCCAGGTCCAGCGTGGGATAAGGGGACCAGACAAGGCCCAACACCGAGTAAACAGGGTGGGAGGCGGCCTCTTTGTCGGGATTGGTCTCCGCCGCCAGTTCCCCCGTAGCCAGCACCTTGGGCAGGAACTCGTAAGCCGCGGAGGCGGAAGCTTTAAGGATGTTCTCCTCCTCGTCGAAAGAGTTGCGGTTGAGCATGTACCCGGCGTTAAGATAATACTGCCAGGGGCCGGCGGCTCGGCCGGCGATGCCGTAGAGCCAGGCCCCGCCCTTGCCGGCGCCCAGGCTTTTGGCTTCGTCGCCCGCGGGCAGGGAAAAACCCGGTTTAAGGGCGAAGGTCCAGCCGGCCCTGCGGTCCACCGGGAACTTAACTTCCAGCAGCACGTCCCCAAGGCCGCTCTCGGAGATGCCGTGAGAGCGCCAGCCCTGCCAGGGAACGGTTATCAGCACGTCGAAATCTTCGAACAGGCCGTAGGACAGTTCCGCCGCGGCCCCGGTAGCGTAGGTATCCGGACCTTCTTTGGCGGCGCTGTATTCCAGCCCCGCCTCCAGCTGCCGGACGTCCTTGCCCAGGAAACCGGTATCTTCACCGATAAGCGGGTGGAAAGCCGATACGTTCCCTCCGCAAACGGCCAGGATCAGCGCTGCCAGCAGAATTCTCATTTTCCCCCCTGCTTTCCCGCGGTAGTGACGCTCAGCGTGGAATGCTTCACGCCTTTTACGGCCTTAAGCGCGGCGGCCAGCACCTTGACTTTGGCGCCGGGGCCTTTTACGGCTATGATCTCAAGACAATTATCGTGGTCCAGGTGCACGTGCTGGGCCGAAATTATAATGCCGCCGTGGTCGTGCTGGATGTCCAGGAGCTTCCTTACGACTTCGCGCCGGTGATGGTCGTAAACTATGGTAACGGCCCCGGCTACGGGCCCGCCGTGGGCGAAAGCGTCGGAGACGAATTCCTTGCGGATCAGCCCGGCTATCGCCTGGGAGCGGTTGTCGTACCCTTCCGCCCCTATAAACGCGTCGAACTTGCGCAGGAGGTCTCCCTCCAGAGAAACGCCGAACCTGACGAGATCGTTCTTCATTGTGCCACCTTTTCGCAAATAGTAACACATTTTGAAAAACGCGGTCAAGCGGCCGGGGTTGACCGCGGTCGTAGGCCTAAAGTCCCCCGCGGGCCTGGGCCTAATTACCGCGCGCGGCCGGGCCCAAGTGCCCATATCAGGCGGCGCTCAATGAGATATCATTTAAGCGTGATGCATCATCGTCCTGTCAAGGAGACCTTAATGAAACACCTCAACATCGGCCGGCTGCTGCTGGCGTCGGCTTTTCTGGCCGCCCCCGCCGCCGCGCTGGACTTCGACGCCCTCCCTTCGGTACGTGAAATAGCGGCCCAGGCCGCCGGGACGGAAGTCTCCGTCCCCCTCCCCGCCGCCCCCAAGGACGCCCGTGTCCTCAAAGAGTGGACCATCATGGTCTTCATGAACGGCAAGAACAACCTTTCCGACTACGTCATCTCCGACATGAACGAGATGGAGAAGTACGGGCCTACCGAGAACATCAACATCATCACCCAGGCCGCCCGCATCAAGTACACGCCCCCGTCCTACCCGCCCGGCGGCGGCGGTTACTACGACGATTTCCCCGGCGCGATAGTGCCGCATCCCGGCTGGCCCAACCCCTACTGGGGAGGCCTCCCGCCCATGCTGAGCAAGATCACCACCGTAAAGGACGCCTCCACGGACTGGGCAGGCGTGCGCCGCTACCTGGTGACCGCCGACGGAGACAACGGCTCCCTCAGTTCCACCATGCTGGCCGACCTGGGCACCGTAGACATGGGCGACTTCAAGCAGCTGGCGGAATTCGGCAAGTGGGTGAAGCAGAACTATCCCGCCAAAAAGTACATGCTGGTGGTCTGGAACCACGGCTCCGGCTGGGAGATGAAAGGCCTGGACCTGTTCCCCGCCATCAAGGGGATTTCCTATGACGACGAGACCGGCCACGGCATCGACACCGTGCAGCTGGCCCAGGCCGTGCGCGAAATGGGCGGCGTGGACATCTACGCCTCCGACGCCTGCCTGATGCAGATGGCCGAAGTGGTTTACGAGCTCAGGGACGCCGCCAAAGTGGTGGTGGGGTCCGAAGAGAACGAACCCGGAGACGGTTGGGGCTACCACGAGTTCCTGGCCCGCGTGCACTCCAACAAGAACAACCTCACCCCCGAAGTGATGGCCGCCGCGGCCGTGCAGGGCTACAAGGCTTTCTACGCCGGGGCCGGCAGCAAGGCCACCACGCAGTCCGCCGTGCGCACCTCCGGCATGCTGGGTTTCCGCACCATCCTGGACCGCTGGGTGGACCTGGCCATGAAAGAGGATAAAGCCCTGGTGACGGCGGCCCGCGGAGAAGCCGTAAGCTTCGGCGGGGCCGGCTCCAAGGACCTGACCCACTTCATGGAGCTGGTGCACGGCAAGACCAAGTCCCGCACGCTGAAGACCCAGACCGTGAAGGTAATGGATTACTTCTACAACAACGTGCTCATAGACAACGCCACCACCGGCGACAAGTTCAAGAAAGCGTACGGGATGGGAGCCTACCTGCCCGGCTACAGCTTCGACGAGGACTATGCCAAGCTGGCCTGGGCCAGGGACGGCAAATGGGACGAGTTCATGAAGTGGCTGACCGAGAAGCAGCCCTGACCCGCTTGGCCGCCCTCCCGCAACGGGGAGGACGCAAAAAGGCCCCTCGCAGGAGGGGCCTTTTTTTGCACCTGGGCGCGGCCTAAGCGGGGCGGTAGCCCTTAAGGGCGTACCAGGCCTGGCCCAGGGCTATACCGCCGTCGTTGGCTGGCACCTGGCGGTTGGAATAGACTTTGAAGCCGTTTTTAAACAGCGCCGCGCTTACGCCTTCCAGCAAAACCCGGTTCTGGAAAACCCCGCCGGAAAGGCAGACCGCGCGCAGCCCGGCGGCCCTGGCGGCCCGGCCGGCGGCATCAGCAACGGCCAGTATCACTCCGGCGTGGAACCTGGCCGAGATATGGGCGGCCGGGCGGCCCGCGAGACGGTCCAGCACGGACTCTTTGACCGCCGGCGCCGGGTCCAGCTCGAATTCCCGCCCCTCGCCGACGGCGAAAGGATAGGGTTTAGCGAGGCGGCCTGACAGCAGGCTCTCCAGTTCCATAGGCCCCTGCGCCTCATAAGTCGCTTCGGGCCTCACTCCCGAGATAAAACTGAACGCGTCGAAGAGGCGGCCCATGCTGGAGGTCCGCGGGGAGTTCAGCCCGGCGTCCAGCATGCGCTCCACCGTAAGGAGTTTCGCGGCGGGAACGCGACAAAACAGCCGGCCTGCTTTACCCCGCCAGCCGGGCCCGAAAGCCTGTTTGACCAGCGCCAGCGCCGGACGCCAGATCTCAAGGGCGCCTATATCCCCGCCGGGCAGGCCGAAATATTTCAGATGGCCGGCGCGCCTCCAGGTCTTTCCTTTGAAGACCAGGAACTCCGCCCCCCAGATGGCGCCATCCGTGCCGTAGCCGGTCCCGTCCAGCGCCACGCCCAGGAAAGGCCCTTTCAGGCCGTACTCCGCGGCCACGCTGAGCGCGTGCGCGGCGTGATGCTGCACCGCCAGTTTTTTCCCGGGCAAGGCCCGGGCGATGGCGGAAGAGGCGTAATCTGGATGCAGGTCGTGGACCGTGAGAGCCGGGGAGACCTTCAAGAGCCCGCGCAGGTTGCCCAGGGTCTCTTTAAAAAACTCCTGGTTAAGAGGCTCGGAAAGGTCGCCTATATGCTGGGACAGGAAAGCTTCTCCCCCGCGCGTAAGGCAGAAGGCGTTCTTCAGGTCCGCGCCGCAGGCCAGCACGGAGGGCCCGGCCGCGGGCAGCCGCACCGCGGCAGGCACATAGCCGCGGGCGCGGCGGGCCAGGCGCAGGGCGCCGGCCGCTTCGAAGGCCACGCTGTCGTCCGCCCGGTTGTGAATAGGCCGGTCGTGGGAAAGCGAAAAGGCCGCCACCCCGGCCAGGCGCGACTTGACGTCGGGAACGTCCTTGCAGATAGGTTCGTCTCGGAAATTGCCGGAGGTCATGACCAGCGGCCCCGAAAAACCTTTTTGGGCCAGCTCCGAGAAAAGAGCGGCGTGCAGCGGGGTATAGGGCAGCATCACGCCCAGGCGGGCGAGGCCGGGCGCGGGTTCGCCGAAGGGCGTAGCGCGGCGGCGCAGCATCACCACCGGGGCTTCGGAGGAAACCAGCGCGGCCGCTTCCGCTTTGGAAATAAAGCAGTACTTTTCTACGGCCGCCAAAGAGGGCAGCATCAGCGCGAAAGGTTTATGAGGGCGGCGCTTGGCCGCTCTCAGGGCTTTTACCGCGGCCGGTTTGTCGGCGCGGCAGGCCAGGTGAAAGCCCCCCAGGCTCTGCAGGGCGCCTATGCGCCCGGCCAGGAGCAGCGCGGCCGTCTTCGCCAGCGCGGCGGAGCCGGAGAAGGTCTTTCCGCCGTAAGAGAGCTTTACGGCCGGGCCGCAGACGGGGCAGGCATTGGGCTGGGCGTGAAAACGGCGGTCCAGCGGGTCCTTGTACTCCTTCAGGCACTCCGGGCACATCTTAAAACCCGCCATAGTGGTATAGGGCCGGTCATAAGGCACGCTTTTAACTATGGTAAAGCGCGGGCCGCAGTTGGTGCAGTTGGTGAAAGGATAGAGGTACCGGCGGTCGGCGGGGTTCAGCATCTCGCGGCGGCAGTCGGCGCATAGGGCGAGGTCCGCCGGGATAATGGCCGCGGCCGGGGCTTTCCCCCCGCTTTTGGTTATAACGAAACTTTTTTCGCCGCGGGCGCGCGCCGGTGAAACGGCCACGGAATCTATGCGGGAGGCGGCGGGACGGCGGGAGGAGATGTCCTTTATGAAAGCGGCCACGGCGGCGCCGGGCCCTTCGGCTTCTATGGTCACCCCGGCGGCGTCGTTCTTCACCCAGCCTGCCAGCCGGCGCTCGGCGGCGAGCTTGTAGACGTGCGGGCGAAACCCTACGCCCTGCACTACGCCTTTAACGAGGATCTTCTTCCTTACGAGGGCAGGCATTTATTTCCCGGTCACCACTTCGCCTTTTTTGTAATCCAGTTCGCTGCCGAACAGGCTGTGCGGCACCAGGTACACGGCGGCGGTCACCGCGAAAGCGAGGTTAAGCCACAGGCGCGCCGGGCGCTCCTTCAGCACCGCCCACAGCGCCGGCAGCCAGGCCAGCAGCATCAGGAGCGTCTTATTGTCGGTGAGGTCGTAGCCGAACGGGAACCCCGTCCAGGCAGCACCGAACGCGTAATACTGAGTGGCCGGCCCGAAGACGAAGCCTCCGAGCAGGAGGAAAATGAAAGTGGCGGGCACGGAATGCCGCACCGGCGGCGCGCCGAAAGCGGCCGTGAGGAAAATGCGCACCGAGAACAGCATGAACAGGAACATCAGGACGATGTGCGGCGTGAGGATCCAGCCCGGGACAGCTCCCTTGAACCGCACCCTGACGGGGCCGGCGGAGAGTTCCTTTTCTCCGGCCTCAGTCTTTACGAAAACGCGGTACTCCAGTTTGCCGGCCGGAGGTTGGGACGGCAGGTAGAAAAAAAGCCGCTCGTTGCGGTAAGTCATCGGCTCGCTCTTGAACGGGTCACCCGTCTTATAGCGGCGCCACTCCACGCGGCCTTCCAGCGGCTTGCTTGAAAAGGCCTGGGCCAGGCAATGCGGGGAACCGGTATCGCAGCTGCGCATGAAGCGGTAATTATATATGCCCGTGCCTTCCACCCTCCCGCCTTTCACGGGGTAGGTGGGTCCGGTGGCGCGCTGATAGACGGCAAAAGAAGCCGTGATCAATAAACTCAGCGCCCAGAGCAGGACTTTTTTCATATCAGCAGATGCGCGGCAGCTGCTCGCCTTCGAGCATGAGCATTATCCGGGAACCGCCGATGCCGGTGCGCAGGCGCACCTGGGGTTTCTTTTCCCTGAGCATGGTGCCCACCACGGCGGCGTGGCGGCCGTATTTATGGGCGCGCAGCGCTTTCAGCACTCGTGGCGCCGCCGCGGGAGAAACAAAGAGGACGATCTTGCCCTCGTTGGCCACGTACAAAGGGTCCAGGCCCAGCAGGGCGCAGGCATTGCGCGCCGCCGCGGAAACCGGCACAGCGTCCTCGGCCACTTCGGCCGAGAGTTTGCAGGCGCCGGAAACCTCGTTGAGCACCGTGGCCAGGCCGCCGCGGGTGATGTCACGGATGGCGCGCACGCCGGGGACCTTCAGCGCGGCGGCTATCAGGCCGTTGAGCGGGGCGGCGTCGCTCTTTATGCCGCCTTCCAGGCCCAGTTTATTGCGCGCGTTCATCACGGCCACGCCATGCTCGGCCAGGTCGCCGCTGACTATGATAATGTCCCCGGCCTTTACGGAGGCCGAGGTAAGCGAGCGCCCCCTGGGGATAAGCCCTATACCGGAAGTATTGATAAAGACCCCGTCGGCATGGCCCTTCTCCACCACCTTGGTGTCGCCGGTGACTATTTCCACCCCGGCTTCTTTGGCCGCCCGCCGCATGGAAGCTACTATGCGCTGGAGCAGGGGCGCGGGAAAGCCTTCTTCGAGGATGAAACCCGCCGACAGGGCCGCCGGGACGGCGCCCTTAACGGCCAGATCGTTGACGGTGCCGCAGACCGCCACGCGGCCTATGTCGGCGCCGGGGAATTCCACCGGCGTGACCACGTAGGAATCGGTGGTAAAGGCGAGGCGCGCCCCGCCCAGCGTCACTTCCGCGGCGTCTTCCAGCGGGGCCAGGGCCGCGTTGGAAAAACCTTTAAGGAAGATCTGTTCCACCAGGTCGCGGCTCAGGCGGCCGCCGCTGCCGTGGCCGAGAAGGACTTTGGAGAAAGCCGCCATCTCAGGGCCTCCTCGCGGGAACCTTTTTGGGCGTTTCGAAGATGCCCATGAAGTTCCTGGCGGCGGGGCCCAGCTTGCGCGCCCGGCTGTAGATCAGGTAGATAGGCCGCAGGAACTGGGCGTCGGCGATGCGCAGCACGTGCAGGCTCTGGCCGTTCTCGTCGTCGCGCACGGCCGAGCGGGGCAGCAGCGAAATGCCCGCGCCGGAAGCCACGGCGGTCTTGATGGTGTCGATATTGTCCAGTTCCATCTTAACGCGGCCTTTTATGTTGTGGCCGCGCAGGAAGGCGTCGATATAGCGCCGGGAAGGGAACAGCCGGTCGAAGAAAATGAAGTCCTGGCCGTTCAATTCCTTCACGTTAACGCTCTTGCGCCCGGCCAGCGGCGAAGCGGCGCCGGCGATGACCACCATTTCGTCCTTGGCCACGGGCAGCATGGCCAGGCCCGCGGCCTTGCGGTAAGGGCAGGCCATAAAGCCGAAGTCCGCCCGGCCGCTGGCGACATCCTGGTAGATCTGGGAGAACTGCCGGTACTCCACGCTCACCTTGGTGCCGGGGTTGTGGGCCAGGAACTGGCGCACGTAGTTCTGGAGCATGTAGATGCCGGCGCTGTAGATAGTGGAGATCTTGATCTCGTCGGGCGGCCGCTCCTGCCCCAGCGTCCGGATAGCTTTCAGGGCCCCCTCGTAGAGGCCGGAGATCTTGCGCGAGGCCGCGTAGAACTTCTCGCCGCACGGGGTCAGCAGGATCTTGCCGGCCTGGCGGTGGTACAGCTTGCACTTCAGCACGCGTTCCAGTTTTTTTATCTGCTGGCTCACGGCGGATTGCGAGATATAGTTAAGTTCCGCGGTCTTGGAGAAGCTGCCGGTGTCGGAGAGGTCCCGGAAGACCTTGAGGGTTTCAATGTTCATAGAGGGTGACCGGCGTCAGCCGCCGTATTTGAACCAGGCGGCGCAGGCGCCTTCGGAAGAGACCATGCACGGGCCTACAGCCGAGGACGGGGTGCAGCGCTTGCCGAAGAGCGGACAGTCGGGCGGCAGGGCCTTGCCCAGCAGGATCTTGCCGCAGAGGCAGCCCCGGGGCTCCGGCGCGTCGGAGTAGGGAATACGGAAGCGTTTTATGGCGTCGAAAGAGGAGTACGCTTTGGAGAAGGAGAGGCCCGTGGCCTTCAGCGTGCCTATGGCCCGCCAGGAAGCCGCGGAAACGGTAAACACCTCGGCCATGAGCTTCTGCGCCGCGGGATTGCCCTCCGCGCGCACGGCCCGGAAGTACTCGTCCTCCACTACGGGGCGGCCGGCCGCCAGCTGCTTGAGCAGCATATTGATCCCGGCCAGGATATCGAGCGGTTCGAACCCGGTGACCACGCACGGCACCTTGTACTTCTCCGTCACGAAGCGGTAGGGGGCCAGGCCGATGATGGCGCTGACATGGCCCGGCAGCATGAACCCGTGGATGCGGTTCTCCGGGTCGGACAGCAGCAGTTCCAGGGCGGGCGGGACGAGCTTGAAAAAAGCGGTAGAGGAGAAATTCTTCAGGCCGGCCTTCCTGGCGCGGACCACCGCCCCGGCTATGACGGGGGCCGTGGTTTCGAACCCCACGCCGATAAAGACCACCTGGCGGGCGGGCTCGGCCGCGGCCAGGGCCACGGCGTCGAGCGGGGAATAGACCACGCGGACGTCGGCGCCGGCTTCTCGCAGGGCCTGCAGGTCCCGGCCGCCGGAACCCTTTACCTTGAGCATATCGCCGAAAGTTGTGATGATGACGCCGGGAACGGCGGCCAGGGCCAGCACCCTGTCTATGTCGCCCTGGGAGGTGACGCACACCGGGCAGCCGGGCCCGGAAAGCATGCGCAGCCCTTTGGGGAACAGGCGGCGCATGCCGCTGGCGGCGATGGCCATGGTGTGGGTGCCGCAGACTTCCATGAAGTTCACCGTCGTTCCGGTTTTGGCGGCGGCCCGCGCGGTCAGCGTCTCCATTTCCGCCAGGGCGGTGGCGGCCAGGGCGCGATCGCGCCACAGCGGCGAAGAGAACTTTTCCGCGGCGGAGGTTTTCATGGTTTCAGATGGGAAAGCGGGCCGGAGGCGGCGTCCTGGTGCTCTTTGCCGTAGATCTCCGCGAAAAGTCTCAGGGTTTCCTGGGCCTCTTCGGGGGAAAGCACCTGGATGGCGAACCCGGCGTGGACCAGCACGTAGTCGTTCTTGCGGGCCTCGGGCACCAGGTCCAGGGAGACGGCGCGCTTAACGCCGTTGAAATCCACTTCGGCGTTATTGCTCTTTACGGAGGTTATCTTACCAGGCACGGCGAGGCACATAGGAAGCTCCCACAAGTGTATTAGATTTATTAATATCCGCCTGAACAAATTATACTATTTTGGGTGGAAGGACCGGGGTTGGCCACAGCTCTCCTCGCGGCCGTCGCCGCTCGGAGGCCGCGGCCCCGCCTCGGCGCTGCGGCCTGCTTGCCTCGCGCCTCCGGCTTTCAACTCCCTGCGCGGGCCATAATTATGGCCCGCTTCCCGCGCAATTTAAAATAAAAAGGCTGCACGCTTTTAGCGTGCAGCCTTGTTTAAATTAATGCGCGGGAAGGGAGTTGAACCCATAAGACCTTTCGGTCACACGGTCCTGAGCCGTGCGCGTCTGCCAGTTCCGCCACCCGCGCATAAAACTGAGAATGGTTGGGATAGGATTCGAACCTATGTAGGGCGTAGCCCGACGGTTTTACAGACCGTTGCTTTTGACCGCTCAGCCACCCAACCTAAACATTGAAAGAACAAATTACTTCAGGACAAATAGTATAGCAAAAACAGGTCCGCCGCTGAAACACCCCCCGGACCTTCGCTAGAACGGGACCAGGAAAAAGAAAGTTTCAGGCTTTACCAGCGCGTACAGGTTTATCAGCGCCCCCAGGGCCAGGAAGGGCCCAAAAGGCATGTGGGACATCCTGTCCGCCCGCTTGAGCAGCAGCAGGCTTACGCCGTAGACCGAACCGAAAAAGGACGCCATGATTACGCAGGACACCACGCCCTGCCAGCCGCAGAGCGAGCCTATCGCGCCCATCAGGAAAATATCCCCCTCCCCCACCGCTTCCTTCTTGTAGATCTGCCGCCCCAGCAGGGCAAGGCCCCAGATGAACCCGGCGCCGGCGGCGGCACCGGCCACGGAACTGCCCAGGCGCTCCGCCCAGCCGCCCTCGAAATAAGGATTGCCCAGGCTGCCGCCCAGACCCAGGAGGAAGATCGCCAGTGAAAAAGCGTCGGAGATCAGCATGGTCTCGAAGTCCACCACGCTGACGACTATCAGCACGTAGGCGGCGGGCAGGGCCGCGGCCAGCCAGGCCGGGTTAGCCAGCCACTTGACCGTCAGGAGCGCGGTCACCACGCCCGTAAACAGCTCCACCGCCGGATACTTCAGGGAGATCTCCGCGCGGCAGGCCCGGCATTTCCCCTTTAAGAGCAGGAAGCTGAGCAGCGGGATATTGTCGTAGAACCGGATAGGCGCCAGGCATTTGGGGCAGCGCGAAGCGGGCCACAGGATGGATTCGTCCTTGGGCAGCCGGGCGATGCAGACGTTGAGAAAACTCCCCATCAGCAGGCCGAACGAGAAAGAGATAAAAGCGGTCAGCATTCCCGATATTCTAACACTTTGCCGCGGCAAATAAAAAACCCCGCGCCTCGCGGCGCGGGGTTTCTTTAGGCCTGCTTTCGATTAGAAAGTAGACCAGGGGGTGAGGAGCGTAATGCCCTGACCCTTTATGTCTTCGTGAGTACAGCTGGCCACGAAGGTGCCCCAGACAGCGCTGGAGAGCGGGTCGTTGAAGTACAGCCAGCCGCCGCCGTCAGCCAGGGCGGTCACGACCCCTTTGGAGTCGGCATGGCCGGTGGTGGGCAGCTTGGCCACGGGGATCTCGTTGATGTACTTGGCGTTGGTGGTCAGGATGGCCAGGGTGTCCGTGGGGAACCAGCCTTCGTTGTCACCGTAATACACCTGCAGAGCGCTGCGGACCGAGGAGAGAGCGCCCTTCGTGGCGCCTTCCTTGGACTTATTGATCAGGTCGGCGAACTTCGGTATGGCGATGGCAGCCAGAATACCGATGATGGCGACGACAATCATGAGCTCTATCAGGGTGAAGCCTTTCTTCATGTTTTTCATTCACTATCCTCCTTAACTTTCCCCCCATGGATGATATATAAATAATGACCTCAGGGGTTAACTCAAATCTACCTTAATACTAATTCCCATGTCAAATAAAAAATCCCCTCCCGGGGATTCTTTATTCCGTAAATTATACGGAAGGGAAGGGATTCGAACCCTTGATACCCTTTCGAGTATACAGACTTTCCAGGTCTGCGCCTTCAACCACTCGGCCACCCTTCCAGCTTTGCCGGTCCGCTACGGGCCGGTTTTATAATTTTAGGATATTTGGTAATATGAACACAATGCCGAAGCCGGAAAAGAAGGATACGATAGAGACCATAACCTCCAACAGGAAGGCGCGGCACGACTATTTCATAACCGACACTTACGAGGCCGGGCTCTCCCTGGAAGGACCGGAGGTCAAGTCGCTGCGCCTCAAGCAGGCCACGCTTACCTCGGCCTTCGCCAGGGCGGAAAAGGACGGCCTTTACCTTTACGGCCTGCATATCGCTCCCTACGCCTATAATACCCTCAAGGAAATAGATCCGCTGCGGACCCGCAAGCTGCTGCTGCGCGCGCCGGAAATACGCAAATTGTCCGGCGCCCTGGCCACCAAGGGCATGTCCCTGGTGGCGCTGGAGGTCTATTTCAAGAACGGCTGGGCCAAGGTACTGCTGGGCCTGGCCAAAGGCAAGAAGTCGGCCGACAAGCACGAGTCCATAAAGAAGCGCGACGTGGACCGGGAAATGCGCAGGGAGTACAAGGAAAAATTCAAAGGCTAGGCCGCCCGCGCCGCCCGCAAAGAAGACGGCCCCGCCCGTGCGGGGCCTTCTTCTTTGGTACGGGCCGAGGTCAGAACCTGAAACCGGCGCTGGCGTTCACCAGGGCCCGGTCGTGGGTATAGGTAAACCCGGCCGCTATATAGCCCAGGTTAAGCTTGGCCCTGAGCCCGGCGGTAAAGCGCGGCTCGGCTACCGAGACCCGCTTGCCGGAAAGGGCCGGGTCGCCTATGGCCTGGGCTTCCAGGCGGGTAAAGTCCATCCCGGCGCCGATATAAGGAGACACTACCGGGACGTTAAGCGAGCAGACCAGGCTGGTATTGAAATGTACGGCGTAAAAATACCTGTGGGCGGCCATGTTACCCATGGCCGTCAGCATGGCGTTGATGTGGTATTTCTCGTCGGAAACGTTCCAGAGGCCGTAACGCAGACCGCCGCCGGCCACCGCGAGGCCTTCGTAGGCGCCGCCGCGCACGAAACCGTCCACCCGGTAAGGCATGCCTATCTCCGCCTGTACCAGGCCCAGGCCGAAAAGGCTGTTCTTCTTGAGCACGTTATTGCCGTGAGAAGGCTTTAACTGCGCCGCAGCGCGCACCCCGACGTCGAAACCGGAAAAACCCAGGGGACGGGCGGTCTGGTTGGACCCCGACCCCAGCAGGCCGCCCAGGTCCCGCGCGAAAGGCTTAAGGGCGGCCGCCGTGACCGCGGAGAAGCCGTCGTACTCCGCGGCTGAAGCCGCGGAAAAACCGCCGGAGATGATGGCGCAGAGCAGGAGGAGGAGTTTGAAAGTTTTGAGCATAGTTATTCTTTTTCCGCCGCGCCGCCCAGGACTTCCTTGACCGTGGTGAGGCCCATCAGGACTTTCTCGAGGCCGTCCATGGCGATGGTGCGCATCCCGTTCTTCATGGCGATCTCTTTGACCGGGATGGCCGACGGGTCTTTGAGCAGCTGGAGGCGGATCTCGTCGTTAAGGATGAGGAGTTCGTGCATGCCGACGCGGCCCTTGTAGCCGGTGTTCTTGCAGACGTCGCAGCCCTTGGCGCGCCAGACCTTGGAACCTGCCGGCACCTTTACGCCGTTGGCTTCGAACACCGCCAGTTCTTCGGGGGTGGGGTCCGCCTCGGTCTTGCAGTCCTTGCAGAGGCGGCGGGCCAGGCGCTGCGCCAGCACGGCCTTCATGGTATTGGCCACCACGAAGCGCGGCAGACCCATCTGGGTGAGGCGCTCCAGGGCCGAAGGCGCGTCGTTGGTGTGGATGGTGGAGAACACGAGGTGGCCGGTCATGGCGGCTTCCAGCGCGATGTGCGCCGTTTCCTCGTCGCGGATCTCGCCGACCATGATGACGTCGGGGTCGAGGCGCATGAAAGAGCGCAGGGCGCTGGCGAAGTCGAACTTCTTGCCGCCGCCCAGAGACACGTCGGGATTGACCGGCACCTGCACGATGCCGTCGATATTGTATTCCACCGGGTTTTCGGCGGTGATGATCTTGATGTCCGGGCGGTTGACGTAGTTGAGGCAGCCGTAGAGCGTGGTGGATTTACCCGAGCCCGTGGGGCCGCAGACCAGCATCAGGCCGAAGTTCTTCTTGCCGCCTATGCCCTGGAACTGCTGCAGGAGCTTCGCCTCGGTGTCGGGCAGGAAGCCCATGATCTTGATGTCCACGCGGACGGAGGCGCGGTCCAGGATACGCATGACGCAGGACTCGCCGAACACGGTGGGGACCATCTCCACGCGGAATTCTATGGGATTGCCCTTGGCGATGATCTGGATGCGGCCGCTCTGCGGGATTCGCCTCTCCGTGATGTTCATGGAGTTGGACATGATCTTGATCTTGGCGTTGATGGCCTGGCGGAAGGCCCAGGGAATGGAGAAGGAGGCGGCGCGCAGCATGCCGTCCACGCGGTAGCGCACCATCACCTTGGAATTCTTGCCGTTGGGGTCTTCGAACGGCTCTATGTGGATGTCGGAGGCCTTGGTGCTGAGGGCGCCGAGGATGATGGCGTTCACCAGCTTTTCGACTTCGGGCGCGCTGGCGTCCACGTCGCTGATGTCTTTTTTCTCGGCTTCGGAAGCCAGCGAAAAACTTTCCTCCGCGCCGTCGGCCTTGCTCTGGCTCTGGCTCTGCTGCACGGACTCCACCAGCTGCGCCACCTGCGCGCTGTCCTGCTTGCCGTAAACGGTGTCCAGGAGCTTGAAGATCCAGGGCGCCAGGGCGAGATAGGGTTTGATGTCCAGGCCGGTGCGCAGGCCGATGTCCTCGATGATGAGGAAGTCGCGGGGGTCTGCCATGGCCAGGAACAGGGAATTGTCCTGCCGGGCGAAAGGCACGCACACCTGCTTGCGGGCCAGCTGCTCCGGCAGCAGCTGCACCACTTCCGAGGGCGCTTCCATCTTGGAAAGGTCTATGGCCTTGAAGCCCCATTCGTCCGCGAGGACCTTGAGAAGTTTGAGCTCGGGGACCAGCTTCATCTCCACCAGCGTCTGCTGCAGGTGGCGGGCGTCCTTCTTGGCCGCTTCTTCCGCCGCCTTGCACTGCTCTTCGGAAATGAGTTTCTCCTCGATGAGGATCTCCCTCATGTTCCGTTTGCGTTGCAGACCTTTAGCGACAGCCATATTCAATCAACTATTATAAATATATTGGCCAGGGGTTACAAGTTAAAATTTGCCCCCCCCGCCAGGGGGCCAAATTCCTCTGGAAGCGGGTATTTTTGTACCATACCTGCATGGCGAACCTCAGCCGGCTTTTGCAGCGGGCCCTGGCCTTCCTGGCCGGGGTCCCCCTCCCTTTGCTCTTGTGCGTGATAGTCTTTACGGTCTTCTCCGGCACCCTCGGCAACGGGTTCGTGGATTGGGACGACGTCCAGTACGTACTGGCCAACCCGGCCCTGCGCGGTTCCTGGCTGGACGCGCTGGGCTTTTCTCCCGGTTACTACCATCCGCTTACCACGCTGACCTACAAGGCGGAATACGTCCTGTTCGGCCCGGTCCCCCTGGTCTTCCACCTGACCAGCCTGGCACTGCACCTGGCGGTCTGCGTCTCCTCTTTTTACCTGCTCACGGCGCTGGGCGCGCACAGGCAGGCCGCTTTTATAGGCGCGCTGCTGTTCGGCGTGCACCCGATCCACGCCGAACCGGTAGCCTGGGTTTCCGGTCGCAAGGAACTGCTGTGGGCGCTCTTCTCCTGCTGGGCCCTCGGCTTCTATCTCCGGTTCACGGCTACGGACCGTAAGCGCTTTTACGCGGGGGCGCTCGCCTGCACCCTCCTGGCCGTACTCTCCAAACCTTTCGCGGTGGTCCTGCCGGGGGTCTTCCTGCTGGCGGACCTGTACCTGGCGCGCAAACCGAACTTCCGGCTCCTGCTGGAAAAGGTCCCGTTCCTGCTGGTGGCGCTGCCTGTCATGACCCTTTCCACGGCGGCGCCGGATTTCCTGCTGACCACGGGAAAAACGTCCTTCAGCCTTCTGGGAACCTCTATCAGCGCCGCGCTGAGCCTGGTATTTTACGCGCAGAAGCTGATAGTGCCGGTCAACCTTTCCGCCCTCTATCCGCAGGCGGCCGCGGCCATAACCCTCGCCGGCCTGCTGGCCGTGGGCGCCTTTACGGCGCTGGTCTGGTACGCCGTGCGCAGGACGGCGGCCGCAGACCCGAGGCCGGACGACGGCCTTGGACGCAAAGCTTTGTTCGGGTTCGGCTTTTTTCTCCTGACCCTGCTGCCAGCCCTGCTGGTCTCCCCGCCGGCCGACCGCTACGTGTACCTGCCCGCCCTGGGGCTGTGCTTTCTTTACGGCGAACTCGTGGTCCGGCTTTACGGCGTCTTCCCGCGCCGCTTTGTCCTGGCCGCGGTGGCGGCCCACCTGCTTTTACTTAGCGCCGGCAGCGCCGGCCGGGTGCGGGTCTGGGAAAAAGGCATGACCCTGTGGAACGACGTGCTGGGCAAGTACCCCGGGCAGCAGGTGGCGCATTACGGGCGGGGCAACGCTTTTGCGGCGGAGGGCAGATACCCGGAAGCCCTGCAGGACCTGGGCCGCTGCCTGGAACTCTCCCCGCGACAGTGGAAGGCCCACAGCAACAGGGGCAGGATCTTTTCCGAGTTGAAGGAGTACGACAAGGCGCTGGCGGAATTCAGCGCCGCGCTGGCCATAGCCCCGCGCGAGCCGCGCCTGCTGCTCAACAGGGGCAACACTTACCTGCTGAAAGGGGACCACGCCCGGGCGCTGGCGGACTACGACCAGGCGCTGGCCCTGGCTCCGGACTTCGCCCCGGCCCTGCAGAACAGGCGGCTGGCCGAGTCAGAGGCCGCCGCGCTCCGGCGGAAAAAGCCTTAACGCGCCGCGCCCGCTCTGTCTTTGGGAACTTTGAAGGAATAGTTGAGGTGGCTGAAGTAGCTCAGCGCGATAGTTATAGGCACGGACAGGACCTGCGCGGCCACCGGTCCCGCCCCGAAGCCGTCCACCAGGACGAACATCAGGACGAAGCCCAGCAGCGCCGCTCCGCCGTAAACCACATAAAACCGCAGGTATTCCCGCAGCACGTTGCCGCGGGTCCTGAACACGAACAGCTTATGGCAGACAAAGGCGTTGGTGATGGCCAGGATATTGCCCGGGATGAGCAGCAGCAGGTAGTGGACGCTGTCTTTCAGCCATTCGTACAAGGCCGCGTATACGAATATGCCGAAGATAGTATTCCAGACGCCCGTGACGATAAAACGGCCCAGCCTGTCGGCTTGCGGCCGGTTGCGGCGGTAATGTTCCAGGATGCGTTCCATACACGGACTCCAGAAAGGACCTTCATCCAACTTCTCTCACAGTCAGATCGGAAGAGCACACGTCTGAACTCCAGTCA
>JAMPXK010000034.1 GCA_023701245.1 Elusimicrobiales bacterium
CACCTGCGTCTTGAGCACCGGGTCATAACGGGTGTACCCGCGGAACACCGGCACGAAATCCGAAACGTAGTTGAGGGCGTCGTTGGCCTGGCGGATGGCCTGGCGGGTCCAGGCTTCCGGCGGGTGGGAAAGGTTGCGCTCGGCCTGTTCCAGGACGGCGGGGAACTGCTTCAGGCGGGAGATGGCGTTGGCGGAGCGGGTGTTATAGTCCTCGTAGTCCTTGCTCATCATCTGGTACACCAGGAAGAGCGGCTCCAGGTAGGCCTGGGGACGGCGGGCCAGGAACCCCAGGTTCTCCATCTCGTAGATATCCACCTCGAGCATGTGGTCCAGGGTCTCGTAGTCCACTTTGAGGCTGGCGGGCATGGTGCCCTTCTGGATGTCGCCCAGCTTGGCGCGCAGGCGCTTTACCGCCTCCAGCTGGCGGGCCTGCTGGTCGGGGGCGCGGGGGGTCAGGGAGGCGTCGGCCCCGTGCAGCCCCAGGCGCGTCGCGCGCTCGGGATCGTACATCTGCAGGGTGGCCAGGTACTGGGAAAAGACTTCGCTCAGCTTGGTGTTCTCCAGCTGCCCCTCTATCTCCTCGGTGGTAAGGGTATCTTCGTAGGCGCTGACCGGTCCGGCGGCGCACAACAGGAGGATAGCCAGGCGCGTGGATAGAGCAAGCATTCTCAGCCTCACTTTCTTGATAGGGCCTTTTTGGGCCTGGGGGCCTTCGCGCCTCGCGCGGCCGGCTCCAGGGCGAGTTCCAGGACTTCATCCATCCTCTCCACCGGGTGCAGGCGCATTTTGGAGCGGATCTCGGAAGGGATCTCCTCCAGCTCTTTCAGGTTCGCCTTGGGGAAGAGGACGGTATTGATCTCGTCGCGGAAAGAGGCGATGATCTTCTCTTTCAGGCCGCCGATAGGCAGCACGCGGCCGGTCAGGGTCAGTTCCCCGGTCATGGAGAGGTTCTTCTTTACGGCGCGGCCGGAAAACAGGCTGGCCAGCGCCGTGGCCATGGTCACGCCCGCGGAAGGGCCGTCCTTGGGGATGGCGCCTTCGGGGATGTGCACGTGGAAGTTATGGGAATTGACGTAGGCCGCCGGGGCCAGTTCGCGGGAACGCACGTAGGAAAAAGCGGCCTGCGCCGATTCCTTCATCACGTCGCCCAGCTTGCCGGTCAGGGTCAGGCCGCCCTTGCCGGGCACGGCCACGGCCTCCACGGCCAGCACCTCGCCGCCGTTCTCCGTCCAGGCCAGGCCCGTGGAGATGCCTACCGCGTTGTAAGAGGCCTTGGTGTCCAGGAACTTCGGCACGCCCAGAAAGTCGCCCACGTTCTCCGGGGTGAGCTTCACGGACTCGGCCTTGGACTCCACTATCCGGCGGGCCGCCCGCCGGCACATGGAGGCGAACTCGCGGTTGAGGTTGCGCACGCCGGCCTCGCGGGTATAGCCGCGTATCACGGCGTCTATGCCCTTGTCGTCGATCTTGAGCGACCCCTCCTTGAGCCCGTGCTCGCGGAGCTGGCGGGGGATAAGGAACTTCTTGGCGATCTCAATCTTCTCGTCGTGCGTGTAGCCGTTGAAGTCGATGATCTCCATGCGGTCGCGCAGGCTCACCGGGATCCCCCAGAGGGTGTTGGCGGTGGCCACGAACATCACCTTGGAGATGTCGAACGGCACGTCCAGGAAATGGTCGTTGAATTCGGTATTCTGCTCCGGGTCCAGGACTTCCAGCAGGGCCGCGGCCGGGTCGCCGCGCCAATCGGTGCCCATCTTGTCGATCTCGTCCATCAGGAAGACGGGATTGCGGCTCTTGGCCTTTTTCATGCTCTGGATGATGCGCCCGGGCATGGAGGCCACGTAGGTGCGGCGGTGGCCGCGGATCTCGCTCTCGTCGCGCACGCCGCCCAGGGACATCCGCACGAAGTTGCGGCCCATGGACCGGGCGATGGAGCGGGCGATGGAGGTCTTGCCCACGCCGGGGGGCCCCACGAAACAGAGGATCGGGCCCTTGAGCTTTTCCGTAAGTTTGCAGACGGCCAGGTATTCCAGCACGCGGTCCTTGGGCTTCTTGAGGCCGAAATGGTCCTCGTCCAGGATCTTCTTGGCTTTGCCCAGGTCTATCTCGTCCTTGGTCTCCACGCCCCAGGGCAGCGAGACCAGCCAGTCGAGGTAAGTGCGGCTGACGGTGGTCTCCGGGGAGAACGGCATCATCTTGGACAGACGGGCGAGCTCCTTCTCGGCGGCCGCCTCCGCCTCTTTGGGCATTTTGGCCGCTTTGATGCGCTTCTTGAGCTCGTCAAGTTCCTTGGAGAAATCGTCCTTCTGGTGGAGCTCCTTCTGGATGGCCTTCATCTGCTCGTTAAGGTAGTACTCTTTCTGGGATTTCTCGATCTGGGTCTTAACGCGGGTATGGATCTTCTGCTCGATGTCGAGGATCTCCACTTCCTTGGCCAGGAACTTAACCAGTTTTTCCAGGCGCTCGCGGGGAGACTCGGTCTCCAGCACTTCCTGCTTCTCCGGCAGGCCGAACATGGAATGGGCGGCGATGGTATCGGAAAGCTTGGCGGGGTCCTCCATCTGCGCCAGGAACGCGGTGGAATCCAGCGTAATGCGGGTGCCCAGTTTAACGTAGGTCTCGAAGATCTCCACGGCGTGCCGCATGAGGGCTATCACTTCGGGCGACTTCTCCGCCGGCTCTTCGGGATACTCCACTTCGGCGTAAAGGTAGGCGGAGGCGGAGTCCAGGGAGATCTTTTTGACGCGGGCGCGGCGGCGGCCTTCCAGGAAAACGCGCATGGTGCCGTCGGGCATCTTGAGCGACTGGGAGATGACGCTGACCACGCCGTACTCGTACAGGTCGCCGGGCGCGGGATCGTTGACGGCGGGCTTCTTCTGCGCCAGGGCCAGCAGGTGCTTGCCGCCGGCCAGGGCGGCCTCTATGGCGGCCACGGATTTGGGCCGGTCCACGGAAAGGGGAAGCGCCATGTGGGGGAACATCACGACGTCGCGGATGGCTATGGCCGGCAGGGCCGCCGGGTACACTGTCTCGGTAGTTATTTTCTCTTCCATGTTGGATTTCCTGCTAAGACCCGCCCCCCGTCAAACAGCGGGGGCCCCTCCGGGGGAGGGGCCCCGCGGGGCTACTTCTTGCGGTGCTCGAGCACGGCGTCGATGATGCCGTACTCCTTGGCCTCGGCCGCGGAGAGGTAGAAATTACGCTCCATGTCGGCGCGCACCTTTTCGGCGGACTTGCCGGTGTGCTTGGCCATGATGTCGATGAGCCTGGTCTTGTTCTCCTGCATTTCCTTGCTCTCGATCTCGATGTCGGTAGCCTGGCCGGAGATGCCGCCGCCCCAGATGAGGGGCTGGTGGATCATGATGCGGGAGTTGGGCAGCGCGTAGCGCTTGCCCTTGGAGCCGGCCGCCAGCAGCACGGCGCCGAAGCTCATGGCCATGCCCATGCAGATGGTGGAGATGGGGGCCTTGATGAACTGCATGGTGTCGTACACGGCGAGGCCGGCCGTAACCATGCCGCCGGGAGAATTGATGTAGAGGTTGATCTCCTTTTCCGGGTCCTCGGCGTCGAGATACAGCAGCTGGGCTATCACGGTGTTGGCCGAAGCCGTGGACACCGCGCCCTCGGGGTCCGTTATGAAGATGATGCGGTCGCGCAGCAGGCGGGAATAGATATCGTAGCCCACCATGGCGCCAGCGCCTTTCCAGGTCTCAATGATCGTCGGTATCAGCATAATCCTCCGGTATCCTAGTTGGTCTCTTCCTTGATTACGGCACGTTCCTTCACCAGGGCCATGGTCTTGCTTTCCACCATGGACGCCCGGATATACTCCTTGCGCTTCTCGAACAGTTCCCGGCCCTTGGCCTTCTCCTCTTCGGTGTTAAGGCGGGCCATCACTTTCTCCAGCTCGGCGTCCAGTTCGGCGTCGGTGGCTTCCACTTTCTCTTTCTTGGCTATGTGGTGCAGGATATAGGTAAGCGACAGGTTGCGCTCGGCCACGGGCTTGAGGCGCTCCAGCAGGGATTCGTCGGGCAGGTGCTGCTCGGCGGGGGCGCGCTTCTTGAACAGCTCCAGGAGCTCCTGCGCTTCCTCCCGCACCAGGGTGGGGGGCAGCGTCAGCGGGTTGCTCTTGAGGAGGGCGTCCTCGATCTGGCCCAGCATGTCCTTCTCGGTCTTCTCGGACGCGCCCTGCTCCAGCAGCTTGCGCACGTTGCCCTTGAGTTCTTCCACCGTTTTCACGCCGGCTTCCTTGAGGAAATTCTCGTCGAGCGCCGGGACCACCTTGCGCTTGAGCTCGGTGACGGTGACCTTGAAATGCATCTTCTTGTCCCCGAAAGGCGCGTCGAACTCGCGGCTCTCGCCGCGCTTGGCGCCGGTGACGGCGTCGGCCAGGCCGGCTATGGTCTGAGGGCTGGAAAGGTCCACGATCTCGCCCTTTACGGAACCGTCCTGCACCTGGACGCCGTTCTCGAAGGTGTCGTAATCCACGATGGCGAAATGGTCCTTGGTGGCGGCTTCGCCCTCGTCGGCGGGCTTGAGGTAGGCGTTATATTCGCGCACCTGGGTGATGTACTTCTCCACGTCCGCGTCGGACACCTTGTGCACCTTGCGGACGGCGGCTATCTTCTCGTAGCCCTTGGGCTCCAGGGTGGGAGAGCACTCGAACTGGAGCTCGAAATAAAGGGCTTTGCCCGGCTCGTAGTTCACGTTCTTGAGCAGGGGCGCCACCACGGGATTGAGCTTGGCGCCCGAGAGGATCTCCGGGAGGGCGGCCTTGGCGGCGATATCCACCACCTCGTCCTTCACCATGGAGGGGAACTGGGCCTTGATCATGGCGAGCGGCACCTTGCCGACCCGGAAGCCGGGCAGGCTTACTACGCTCTGCAGGCGCACCAGGGCCTCCTGGGAGGACTCCTCCAGGGCCTTGGCGTCCACGTTCACGGCGAACACGTGCACGCAGCCCTCCTGCTTTATCTTCTTCACCTTGTCGCCGAATCCTAAAGTCAGTTTCATGTTGTTTCCTCCGCGCGTTGTTAGTCCGGTACGGGAAGCAGTGGACGGGAAGGGACTTGAACCCTCACGCCTTGCGGCATACGGTCCTAAGCCGTACGTGTCTGCCATTCCACCACCCGTCCGTTAAAAGAGCCGGCCAATAAAAAAGGAGTAATGAGTTCTGAGTATTCCGGGCAGGTCGCGCCTTCGCCGTTTTACTCGCCGACTACTCATTACTCCGCAGCCTGAAAACTGTGTGGGCCATACGGGATTCGAACCTGTAACCTTGCGCTTAAGAGGCGCCTGCTCTACCGTTGAGCTAATGGCCCGTCGCTATTTATTATACATAAAAATAAAAAAATACAAAATATTTTTCCTTCAATACTATTCCCTTTACCTGCGGATAATTGCTATTTTGTCTCTATGCTAACGAGGAAAACCGCCCTGGCCTGCCTGGCCGTTCTGCTTTGCGCGGCGCCCCTGCCCGCGCAGGAAGACCTGCGCAAACTTTATTACGACGCGGCGGCGCAGTGGCTGGACGGGCGCCCCGAGGACGCGGCCGGCGCTTTGAAATACGTGGTGTACCGCTCCTCTGACCTGGACCTGGCCGGCGCCGCTCTCAAGGACCTGGCCGCGCTGCTGGCCGAGGCCGGCAAGAACGCGGAAGCGCTCGCTTACCTGACCAAGGCCGAGATCATGGCCCCGGAAGATTTTTACCTGCACCTGGAAAAGGGCTGGAACCTGCTGAGCCTCGAGAAGTTCCAGGACGCCCGCGCGGCCTTCGAGAAGGCCTCCACCCTGACGGCCGATCAGGACCTGGCCAGCCAGGCCCGGCTGGGGCAGGCCATGGCAGAGGCGGAACTGGCCGGGCCGACCGCCGCCATAGACGGCCTGCGCTCCATCTACACGCGTTACCCCTACCTGCTTTCCCCGGCGGCGCAGCTCATAAGCTCCAACCTGGTCCGTATAAAAAAGCGCCCGCACGCCGTGAACTTCATAAAGGAAGCGCTCACCTACGACCCGCGCAACATCCAGGCGGAGATCGACCTGGCGCACCTCTACGAAGATTCCGATTTTTACGTGCCGGCCTGGCAGACCTTTTACACGCTGGCCGACCTGGACCCCGAAGAGACCTACTTCGGCGAGAAGGAAAAGAAGCTGCGCAAGTACGTGAAAGGCAAGATCGACAACCTCCTGTACTGGGCGCGCATGGCCTGGCCCTCGCACAAGGACCCGTTCCCGCAGGACAAGAACCCCAGGGTCAAGATAGGCCTTTACGCCGACAGGGACGGCGCCCTGTCGCTGGTCAAAAGTTTCAGTTTCATCTCCGCTTCGGACTTCGAGATCTTCGACTCGCGGCTGGGCCGCGTCATCTCCGGCAAAAGCGGGATGCAGTGGACCATTTCCTACGACGAGATGAACCGCATCTACGAGCTGCGCGACAGTATGGGCGCCACCGCCCACACCACCAACAACAGCCTCCGCATAGCGCCCAAGGCGCCGGGCGGGGTTATCCTTATAAAGAACCCGGAAATGCCCGCCGCGCACGGCGTCAACCGGGGGGACAAGGAAGTTTCCGGAGAACTGACGGCCCTGAGCAGAGGCGACGGGTTCTGGCTTATCAACGAGACCTCCCTGGAGTCCCTGGTGGCCCCCGTTATCTCCCAGCTGGCTGACGGTTCCAAGATGGCCGAGCAGCTCAAGGCCCTGGCCGTGACCGCCCGCACCCGCCTGACGCGCCTGGCCCGCATGACCTCCCATACGGGCATGGAACACCATCTTTGCGACTCCGCCCACTGCCTGCCCTACGCCGGACTGCAGGCCGCCAGCGCGGCCGCCGCGGCGGCCGCTAAAGACACCGGCGGCGAGGTGCTGCTTACCGCCGACAGCCTGGCGCCGGCCGACTTCCACCGCGCCTGCGGCGGCCTGACCCGCGCCGGCATCAGCGACGGCGGCCGCCCCCTGCCCCGCCTGACCCCCTTCACCTTTTACGCCCACACCCTTAGAGCCCCGGCCGACGGGCTCTACTGCCTGGCGGAGGACAAGACCACGGCCAGCGACGTCTACTGGACCCTGCTGCTTAAGCCCCGCTGGATAGAAGCCCGTCTTAACCGGAAACAGAAGATCGGTTATCTCCGAGCCATCATACCGCTGGCCAGGGAACCGGGCGGCAGGGTCAAGGCCGTCCGCTTCGAAGGCACGGCCGGCAGCGCGGTAGTGCAGGGCCAGCAGGCCATAGCCGCCGCGCTCGGCGCGGGAGCCCTGCGCTCCAACCTCTTCAGCATCCGCCCGGTGTTCCGCGGGAAATATCCGGACTTCTTCATTTTGCGCGGCCTCGGCACCGGGGAAGGGGAAGGCCTCTGCGTGCTCGGCGCGCGCGGCATGGCCAAAGCGCGGGCCGCCTCCTACCGGGAGATCCTGCGCCACTATTTCCCCATATATAAGGTAGGCAGGGGCCGTTAAGCGATGGTAAAGGTAGTTCACCTGATAACGAGACTGGACTTTGGCGGAGCCCAGGCCAATACCCTCTACACGGCCGCGAAACTGGACCGCTCGCGGTTCGACGCGCTGGTGGTGGCGGGCCCGGGCGGCATCCTGGACGCCAAAGCCGAGCCGGGCCGCCTGCGGCACGCCTCCCGCCTGGGCAGGGAGATCTCTTTTTTCCGGGACCTGGGCGCGCTGCTGCAGCTGCGCGCGCTCCTCAAAGAGCTCAAGCCGCAGGTACTTCACACCCATTCCTCCAAGGCCGGGATCCTGGGCCGCCTGGCCGGCGCCCTCGCCGGGACACCCGTAGTGGTCCACACCTTCCACGGGTTCGGCTTCCACCCGGCGCAGAGCGCCCTGAAGCGCGGTTTCTTCGTGCTGCTGGAAAAGTTCTGCGCGCGTTTGAGCGACGCGCTCATCTTCGTCTCCCGCGCCAACATGGAGACCGCCAGGGAGGCGGGAATAGGCGACCCGGCGGACTACCGGCTTATCCGCAGCGGGGTGAAACTGGCCGGCTACCCGGCCAGGGACGACAGGGCCGCGGTGCGCGCGCGCCTGGGCCTGCCGGCCGACGCGGTAGTGGTACTGAGCATAGGCAACGCCAAACCGCAGAAGAACCCGCGCCACTTCATAGAAGCCGCGGCCAGGCTCGCGGCGAAAGCCCCCGGCGCGCGTTTCGTTTTCGTCGGAGGCGGGGAGGACCTGGAGGAACTGCGGGCGGAAACGGCGGCGCGGGGCCTGGCCGGCACCTGTCTTTTCACCGGCTGGCGTGAAGACACGCCCGAGCTGCTGGCCGCGGCGGATATCTTCGCGCTGACTTCGCTCTGGGAAGGGCTGCCGCGCAGCCTGGTGGAGGCGCTGCGCACCGGCCTGCCGGCCGTCTGCTACCGCACCGACGGGGTGGCCGACCTCCTTAAGGACGGCGTCAACGGTTTCTGCGTGCCGCGGGGGGACCTGCAGGCTTTCTGCTCCGCCCTGGAGCAGCTGGTCCTCGACCCGGCCCTGCGCGCGCGGCTCGCCGCCGGCGCGGCCGCCGCCGACCTGGCGGAGTTCGACATAGACTTCATGGTGCGGCAGCAGGAAGCGCTGTACACCGAACTGCTGCTGAAAAAAGGACCACAACGATGAAACCCGTAATTTCCGCCGTAGTCCCGGTTTTCAACGAGCGCGAGAGCCTCAGGAACTTCCGCGAGGAACTGGAGCGGGGCCTTGAGCGGACCAAGGCGGAGTACGAGGTGATCTGGGTGGACGACGGCAGCAGCGACGGGTCCTTCGCGGAGCTGGCCGCTTTCGCCGCCGGGCCGCGCCACCGCGCGCTCCGGCTGGCCACCAATTACGGCCAGACGGCGGCCCTTGCCGCCGGCATAGCCGAAGCCGCCGGGGAATGGATAGTGACGCTGGACGCCGACGGGCAGAACGACCCGGAGGACATCCCGCGCCTGTTCGCGGCGGCGGCGGCCGGCGTGGACGTGGTCAGCGGGTGGCGGCGGCACCGCCGGGACGCTTTCTTCTCCCGCGTCCTGCCTTCCCGCGCGGCCAACTGGATAATTTCAGCGGTCACGGGCGTGAAACTGCACGACTTCGGCTGCACGCTTAAAGTCTACAGGGCCTCCCTGCTGAAGGCCGCGGACCTGTACGGCGAGATGCACCGTTTCCTGCCGGCCATCCTGGGCTACGCCGGCGCCTCCGTCACCGAGCTCGAGGTCAACCACCGGCCGCGCCTGGCCGGCGTCTCCAAGTACGGCCTGGCCCGCACTTTCAAAGTGGTGCTGGACCTGCTCACGGTAAAATTCATGGGCGACTTCATCACCAAGCCGCTATACCTGTTCGGGGGGCTGAGCTTCGCGCTGCTGGCGGCCTCGGCCCTGATGGCCGCCTGGACCCTCTATAACAAGTTCTTCAACGCCATCTACGTCAAGGACCAGCCGCTGTTCCTGCTGGCCATCTTCTGCGCCCTGGTGGCGCTGCAGCTGGCCTTCATGGGGCTGATGGCGGAAGTCCTCATCCGCACCTACCACAGCGCCAACCGGCGGCCGCCGTACTCGGTGGCCGAAAAGAAGGGCGGAACCGCCTGAGACCGGCGCGCCGCCGTTGACTAACCGGCGCATAGTTGATATCTTATTGTTCTTATGCAGGAGAACGACCCCCTTGTTTTCAAATACGCGGACATAAGGGACCAGGGCGGGCTTAACGTAAAGCTGGCCCCGGCCCCGGCCGCCTACGCGGACGCTTTCGACTCCCCGGAGACGCTGCGCAAGGTGAAAGTGGAACTGGACTTTTCCGTCGGGGGGGACTCCATCCTGCTGGAAGGCCGGGTCTACGCGGAAATGGAGCTGTTCTGCTCGCGCTGCGGCGACCCGCTGGCCCGGGCCTTCGAGGACTCTTTTGACGAGGTCTACCCGGATTCGCTAGAATATATAGATACGCGCGAAGTTATAAGGGAGACCGTGGCCCTGCTCGCGCCGATAAAGGTTTTATGTTCGCAAGCCTGCAAGGGCCGCTGCCTGGTCTGCGGCGGCAACCGCAACCACAAGGCTTGCGGCTGCCAGACGCAGTGGGCCGGTTCTTTCGAAGCCCTTAAGAACCTGAAACTGGACAAGCCGGACAAGCCCGGCAAGAAGAATTCGAAGTAAATCAATGAGGTGCAACCATGCCTAATCCTAAACGCAAACATACCCCGTCCCGCCGGGATTCCCGCCGGGCCCAGAACTGGAAGCTGGAGGTGAAGTCCCTCTCCGCCTGCGGCCAGTGCGGCGGCCTCCGCCTGCCCCACCGCGTCTGCCCGTCCTGCGGTTCCTACAACGGCAAGATCGAGGTGGCCCCCAAGGCCCCCAAGGGCGAAGAAGGCAAGGATCAGAAATAAGCCGGGGCAAGCATGCGAATAGCGCTTGACGCCCACGGCGGCGATTTCGGCCTGAAGCCCAATATCGAGGGCGCCCTGCTGGCCGCTAAAAAACTGCGCCACGAGGTGATCCTCGTGGGCAGGGATCCCGAGATACGGGAGGAACTGCGCCGCCTGGGCGAGGAAGCTCCGGAACGCATCAGCATAGTCCACGCGCCGCAGCTGGTGGAGATGGCCGCCGAGCCGGTAGAGGAATGCCGGTCCAAGCCCGACTCCTCGCTGATGGTGGCCGCCGGCCTGGTGCACGAGGGGAAAGCGGACGCTTTCGTCTCGGCCGGGAACTCCGGGGCCATCATGGTGGCCGCCCTCCTGAAGATGAAGCGTATCCCGGGCGTGATCCGCCCGGCCATCGCCGCGCCGCTGCCCACCTTCAAAGGCACGACCGTACTGCTCGACGCCGGGGCCAACATGGACTGCAAGCCCTGGCACCTGGCCCAGTTCGCCCTGATGGGCTGCACCTACATGAAGGCCCTGTTCCGCATCGAAAACCCCTCCGTGGGCCTCCTCTCCATCGGAGAGGAAGAGACCAAGGGCAACTCGCTGGTACAGCAAACCATCCCTCTCATAAAGAACATGGGAGTGAATTTCGCGGGTCCCGTGGAGGGCCGCGACATCCCCGAGGGGCTGACGGACGTGGTAGTGGCCGACGGCTTCACCGGCAACGTCGCGCTGAAACTTTACGAAGGCACGGCGAAAATAGTTTTCAAGATGCTCAAAGAGCAGATCATGCGCAAGTTCACCTACAAGATCGGCGCCATGCTGATGCGCCGGGTCTTCACCGAGATGAAGACCCGGATGAGCGTGGATATTTACGGCGGAGCCCCGCTCTTGGGCGTCAACGGCGTGGTCATAGTCTGCCACGGCAAGATCACCCCCAGCGCCGTCTATAACGCCATACGGGTCAGCGGCGAGCTGGCCGAAGCCGGCATGGTCTCGCATATCCGCAAACAGATGGAACAGGTGAAGGACCGCATCGCCGAGGCCCGGGAGCAGGAAGCGTGAAGCTCCTCGAAGGCAAGACCGCCATCGTGACCGGCGCCGCCAGGGGCATAGGTTTCGAGATAGCCGCGGCTTTCGCGGCCCAGGGCGCCGCCGTGGCGATCGGCGACGTTTCGGCCGAAGAAGCGCAGGCGGCCGCCGGGGAGATCGCCTCCCGGACCGGGGCCAGGACCGTGGGCCTGGCGCTCGACGTCTCCAAGGAAGCCGACTGCGACAGGGCCATAGAGGAGACCGTGGCGGCCTTCGGCAAAGTGGATATCCTCGTCAACAACGCCGGAATCGCCAGGGACAACCTGGTGCTCCGGATGAAAGAAGCAGATTTCGACGCCGTGCTGGACGTGAACCTGAAAGGCGCGTTCCTGATGGCCAAGGCGGCCTCCCGCCTGATGCTGAAAGCCCGGGCGGGGCGCATCATCAATATTTCCTCGGTAGTGGGCCAGAGCGGCCAGGCGGGCCAGGCCAACTACTCCGCCTCCAAGGCCGGGCTGATAGGCCTCACCAAGTCCCTCGCCAGGGAATTCGCGCCGCGGCAGGTGCTCGTCAACGCCGTGGCCCCCGGGTTCATCCGTACCCGCATGACCGAGGGTCTGAAGGACGAGGCCAAAGCCAAGATTTCAGAGATGATCCCGCTGGGACGCATGGGGGAGCCGGGCGAAGTCGCCAAGGCGGCCCTGTTCCTGGCGGGGGAAGATTCCGCCTACATCACCGGCCAGGTGCTGGCCGTGAACGGCGGGCTTTACATGTGATCCGTCGGATTCAAACTAAGCAGGAGGGCAACGCAATGGCAGTCACCGAAAACCTGGAAGAAAGAGTGAAGAAGATCATAGTGGAACAGCTGGCCGTGGACGCGGGTGAAGTCACCACGCAGGCCCAGTTCGTTCAGGACCTCGGCGCGGACTCGCTCGACACCGTGGAGCTGGTCATGGCGCTGGAGGAAGAGTTCGACATAGAGATCCCCGACGAAGACGCCGAGAAGATCAAGACCGTCGGCGAAGCCGTCAGCTACATCAAGGACAAGGCCGGCAAGAAAGACTGACCCTTACGGCGATGTCTTCCCTTGAAGAAGTAATAGGGTACAGATTCAGGGACAAAGAGCTGCTGGCGGAAGCCCTGACTCACAAGTCGCACGCGACCGAGCAGGGCTCGCCGCGGCACAACGAGCGCCTGGAATTCCTGGGCGACAGCGTGCTGGGCCTGGTCGTATCCTATTATCTTTTCCTTAAGAACCCCTCGGAGGACGAGGGGTTCTTGTCCAAGACCAAGTCCGCCATGGTCTCGAGGGCCAACCTGGCCCGCTGGGCGGAGACCCTGAACCTGGGCCGGCACCTCAGCCTGGGGGCGGGGGAGCACCTGAGCGGCGGCTCCCACCGGCACAGCATCCTGGCCAACGCCCTGGAGGCCGTTCTGGGCGCGGTCTACCTCGACGGCGGCCTCAGCTGCGCCGAGAAAATAATCATTCCATGGGTGGAGGGCCAGGCGCCGGAAAAACTGGACGCCGACAATAAGAGCGCCCTCCAGGAACTGATCCAGAAGAAGCACAAGCGCCCGCCCGACTACGAACTGATGACCGAAACCGGCCCCGAACACGACAAGGTGTTCACGGTACGCGTGCACCTGGGCAAGAAAACGCTCGGCCTGGGGACCGGAAAGAACAAGAAGGAAGCGCAGCAGGCCGCCGCCAAGAACGCCCTCGACTACCTCAACACCCACGAACTGCCCCAGGGCGACTGCTGATTCCGCCCCACGCCGCCCCGGGCGGCCCGCCATGAAAACAGACAGAAAGGACTACGCGCAGGAGACCCTGGAAGGCCTTTTCTGCCGGGAAGGCGCCTTCGAAGGCAAGACCTTCGAGGCCTGCCTCCTGCGCAACTGCGACTTCACCAAGGCCGAGTTCGGATTCTGCAAGTTCCTGGACTGCCGCTTCGAAAGCTGCAACCTCAGCCTGGCGAAACTCCGCGGCTCGGTCTTTTCAGGGACCACCTTCAAGGATTCGAAACTGGTGGGGGTTAACTGGACGGAGGCCCATTGGCCCAGGATACGCCTGGCCTGCCCCGTGCAGTTCGAGAACTGCCTGCTCAACGACTCCGTTTTCCTCGGGCTTTCCCTCAGGAAGACCCGGCTGGCGCGCTGCCAGGCCAGGGGAGCCGACTTCCGTGAAACGGACCTGACGGAAGCGGACCTCAGCCACACCGATTTTTCCGGAGCCCTGTTCGGCGGCACCAACCTGACCGGCGCCAACCTGGTCCAGGCCCGCGACTACGCCATCCGGGCCGCCGACAACAAACTTAAGGACGCCAAATTCTCCCTGCCCGAAGCCATGGCCCTCCTGTACTGCCTGGACATAAAAATAGTTTAGCGGCCCCACCCACTGGGCCTTTAGGCCCAGCCCAAGCTGGGCCCAAAGGAGGTTGATTTAAGTCAACCTGCGGGGTACAACATACCATGAACACCGGCAACTCAGCAAAGACCCTGCTAGCGGCTCTCCTGGCCGCCTTCTGCGCCCCGGCCGGCGCCGAACCCGCGTTCAGGGAACTGCTGGCCGCCACGCCCGGCATCTACGCCCAGGACCTGCCCCAGTTCTCCTTCCAGGCACCGGAAGCGGTGCCCGCGCTTTCGCTGGCGGGACTGCGGCGCTCCCAGGACACCAACCTTGAACCCCGGCTCCAGGATTCCTCCCGTGTCAATTACGACGCGGAAAAGGCGCGCCGGCTGGCGGCCGCGGCCGCGGAGCGCCTGGGATACGGCCTCAAAGGCAAGTGCTACAACTGGGTCTGGAAACACCTGATGGCCGCCGGGTTCCCGTATGAGGCGAGCGTGCCCGACCCCAGCGCCTACCAGTTCGCCGACTGGGCACGCCAGGACGAAGCCCGCGCGGCCCGCTTCGGCCTGAAGATAATCCCCACGCCCGACAGTTTCGAGGAGATACCGCTGGGCAGCATAGTGGTCTACGCCCCGCAGCAGCAGCACGCCTACGGCACGGCGCACCCGGAGCACGGGCACATAGAGATCATCACCGACCAGGGCGGCGTCCGCTACGGCTGCAGCGACGGCTGCTGGGAAGTGGGCGGCAGGGGCGGCTTCCTGGAAACCGCCGGGGCGAAGCGCGGCGTGACGGTACTGATCCCGATTAACTGAGATTTTAGCTAAGTGGTATAATTAAAGCGCCGGCCAGCCGGCGCTTTGATTTTGGGCCGCGGCAGGGAGAGACCATGAAAAACATAGACAGCAAGACCAGCTTCGAGGCGGAACTTGCCGGGGGGGACAGGCTGGCCCTTTTTCACTCCGGCTACTGCCCGTTCTGCCTGGCGTTCCTGCCCGCTTTCGACAAACTCGCCAAGGCCGCCCCCATGCCGGCGCTGAAGGTGTCGACCGACACCCTGCCCGAACTTGAGGACCTTTTTTCCGTGGAAGTGGTGCCCACCGTGCTGTTCTTCAGGAAAGGGGCGCTGGCCGCGAGGCTCGACGGGGAACTGGGCAGGGGGCTGAGCGCGGAACAGCTGGAGAGCTTCATCAAAGCCTGCGCCGAAGGCCGCAAGACCGCCAGATGACCGCCGCCCGCCTCAAATTCATACTGGTGCGCCCGCGCAACCCCGACAACATCGGGGCGGCCGCGCGAGCCATGGCCAATTTCGGGCTCTCCGACCTGGCGCTGGTAGGGACCTTCGGCTCCGACTGGGACGAAGCGGCGGCTTCCTGGCGCAGGGAGGCGTCGGTCTCGGCCATAGACTCCATGGAGATCATAGAGAACGCGAAGTTCTACCCGGATATCGCGTCCGCCGCGGCCGACTGCGCGCAACTTTACGGCACCTCCTCGCTGCACCGCCTGACCCCGGAGAGGGACGTGGTCCTGCTGAAGGACGCCGTAAAAATGATGGCCGGCTGCGGGGGGAAAACGGGGGTGCTCTTCGGTTCCGAAAAGACCGGCCTCACCAAGGAGGAGCTTTCCTTCTGTTCGGCCATCATAAACGTGCCCACCAGGCCGCGCCAGCCTTCCATGAACCTGGGCCAGGCGGTGGCGGTGACCGCCTACGAACTCTGCGGCAGGAGCGTTTGCACGCCGAGGGCCGTCAGGCCGGCAGGCAGCCCCATGCCCCCGGCGGAGACGCAGCGGCTGGTGGCCGCCATCTGCGCCAGGCTGCAGGAAAAAGCGGGGCCGCACTGGGGAGGCCAGGCGCAGGCCAGGGCCATACGCCGCGCCCTGATAGACGCCAGGCTCACCAAAGACGCCGCCAACGCCCTTAAACTCCTGTTGAAATAACCCGTCAGAAAGCGGGCCGTACGCGTCCCAGCAGCTCTTTTACGCCGGGACAGCGGCCGGTGGGCACATTGGGAGTGCCCAGCATCCGGTATTGCTCAAGCGTCATCGGGGGTTCAGGCAGCAGGGCGAAGAACGGCAGCAGCGGCAGGAAGGCCGCTCGCGGCAGCCCCAGTACCGGGCGGCGCAGGCCCAGGGACCGCAAGCCCCTGCGGAAAAGTTCCGGGAAAGCCATACGCTCATCGCCGGCCAGCTCGTAGACGCCGGCAGGCACCGGCCCGGCAACGGCCCTGGCCGCGCACTCCGCCACGTCCTCGACGCTGACCGGGGCGGCCAGGGCGTCCGAGGGCGCCGCCAGCAAAGGCGCCCAGCGCGCCAGCCTGGCCAGGCTGGAGAAAAGTTTCTGGCCGGGGCCGGTTATGAGCGAAGGCCGCAGGATGACGCAGTCCAGCCCGGAGCGCAGGAGCAGTTCTTCGGCCCGGGCCTTGCTGGCCTGGTAGCGCGAGGGGGAAAGCGGGGCGGCACCCAGCGCCGACAGCTGTACGAAGCGGCGCACCCCGGCGCGCAGAGCCCCGGCGGCCAGCCGGCGGGTATACTCCACGTGAACTTTCTCGAAAGTCTCCCCGCCGGTCTCGCGTATTATCCCCAGCAGGTTCACCACCGCCTCCGGCCGCCTGTCGACGACCAGCTGCTCCAGATCTTCGCTGAAAGCGGGGAATTCCCCCTTAAGCCCGGCCGCGGCGAACCTGCCCGGGTCCCTTGAAGGCAGCACCAGGTCGCAGGCGCCCAGGCGCCGCAAAAGGGCGCTCCCGACAAAGCCGCCAGCTCCGGTAACAAGGACTTTCATACCTGCAATTCTATTAAACTTTACGCCCTTCCAGGCAGGTACCCGGCGCGATAAAAAAAGCGCCGTCTTTTACGCTTACCCCGCCTGAAATTATTTAGTAGAATTTTGACGATGCGCCAATACCTGGCCGTGCTTTTAACAGCGGGATTCGCCCTCTCCGTGGCAGCGGGGATGGTGCTCTTTTCCGTCCTTTTCGGCCCCAGTAAGAAGTCCCCGGTAAAGCAGGAGCCCTTCGAGTGCGGCATGCCGCCGGCCATGGAGTCGCGCGGGATGGCCCGGGTCAACTTCTACCTGGTAGCGGTCCTCTTCGTCATGTTCGACATAGAGATAGTATTTCTTTACCCCTGGGCCGTCTCTTTCACCCAGCTCGGCGCGGGCGCCTTCTACGCCATGACGGGGTTCCTGGCCGTCCTGTTCGCGGGCCTGGTCTACGCCGTAAAGAAGGGAGCGCTGGAATGGGATTAGAGACCGCTTTCGGCCACTCCTACCTGACCACGCGCCTCGACGAGGCCGTGAACTGGGCGCGCAAGTACTCGTTCTTCAATTACCCGTTCGTCACGGCCTGCTGCGGGATGGAGTTCATGGCCGCGTTCGCCTCCACCTACGACATCGCACGGTTCGGAGCGGAATACCCGCGTTTCTCGCCGCGCCAGGCGGACGTGCTCTTCGTAGTGGGCACGGTCAACGAAAAGCTGGCCCCGGTGCTCAAGCGCGTCTACGACCAGATGTGCGAACCCAAGTGGGTGGTCTCGTTCGGCGTCTGCGCCACCTCCGGCGGCTTCTACGACAATTACGCCACCGTGCAGGGCATAGACAAGATCATCCCGGTGGACGTCTACATTCCCGGCTGCCCGCCGCGCCCGGAGGCCGTGCTGGACGCCCTGATCAAGCTGCAGGAGAAGGTCTCCAAAGAATCGGTGCTCGACAGGAAGTACAGATGACCAGCTACCTGCTCGAGACCCTCAAGTCCAGGTTCCCCCAGGCCGTGCTGGAAACGCACGCTTTCCGCGGCGACGAGACCGCGGTGATAGCCAAGGACGCCCTCACCGACGTGGCCGCGTTCCTCCGGGACGACCTGGGGTTCGATATCCTGATGGACCTGACCGCGGTGGACCACCTGCCCCGCGAGCCCCGCTTCGAACTGGTGTGTCATTTTTATTCCCTCAGGCACAACTACCGCCTGCGCCTCAAATGCCCCATCGGGGGGGAGGCGCCTTCGGTGGCGTCGCTGACCGGCCTCTGGGCCGGGGCCAACTGGTTCGAACGCGAGGTCTGGGACATGTTCGGCATAAAGTTCGAGGGCCACCCCGACCTGCGCCGCATCCTGATGTACGACGGGTTCGAGGGCCACCCGCTGCGCAAGGATTACCCGCTGCAGAAGCGCCAGCCGAGGATCCCCCACAGGGACTAGCATGAGCCAGGCCAAGAACCAGACCCCCCAGAAGAACTGGACCTTCGAAGCCCTGGAGGACGGCCGCATGGTCCTGAACATGGGCCCCTCGCATCCCGCCATGCACGGCATCGTCCGCATCCTGCTCACCGTGGACGGGGAAAGGGTCTCGGACGCCGACATCGAGATCGGTTACCTGCACCGCGGCTTCGAGAAGACCTGCGAGAACGTCACCTACAACCAGTGCATTCCCTACACCGACCGCCTCAATTACGTCTCGCCTTTCATCAACAACGCCGGTTTCGCCCTGGCCGTGGAAAAACTGATGGGCATAGAGGCGCCCGCCCGCTGCCAGTACATCCGGGTGATCATGAGCGAGATCTCCCGCATCACCGACCACCTGACCTGCATAGGCGCCAACGCCATGGAGCTCTCGGCTTTTACCGTCTACTTCTACCTCATCAACGCCCGCGAGGCGCTCTACCGCCTGGGGGATTCCGCCGCCGGCGGCCGCGTGACCCCGGCCTACGCGCGGGTAGGCGGCCTGACCCGCGACCTGCCCCCCGATTTCAAGCGCGACACCGCCGAAGCCTTCAAGCTTGTGCGCAAGAACCTTTCCGACGCGGAGGCGATGCTTACCCGCAACCGCATCTTCTACGACCGGCTCCACAACACCGGCCACATCTCCAAGGAGGACGCCATAGCGCTCTCGTTCACCGGCCCGGCCCTGCGCTCCACCGGCGTCCCGCTGGACGTGCGCAAGGCCACGCCCTACCTGGTCTACGACCGTTTCGATTTCGACATCCCCGTGGGGTCCAACGGCGACAACTATGACCGCTACCTAGTGCGCCTGGAGGAGATCCGCCAGAGCATGCGCATAGTGGAGCAGGCCCTGGCGCAGCTGCCCGACGGGCCCGTGAACCACCCGGCTTTCAACGTGAGCCTGCCGCCCAAGGAAGAGGTCTACGGCAACATAGAGGCGCTCATGGCCCATTTCAAGCTCACCTTCGAGGGCGTAAAGCCGCCCAAGGGCGAAGTTTACCAGGCGGTAGAGGGGGGCAACGGGGAGCTCGGCTTCTACCTGGTCAGCGACGGCACCGGCAAGCCGTGGCGCCTGCGGGTGCGGCCGCCGTGCTTCTCGCTTACCGGCGGCCTGGCCCAAATGATAAAGGGCGGCTACATAGCCGACATCGTCTCCACTTTCGGGCAGATAAATATGATAGGCGGGGAGCTGGAAAGATAATGCCGCTCAGGCTTACCGACGATTTCAAGGCAAAGGCCGCGCGCGTCTGCGCCGCCTACCCGCGCAAGGACGCGGCGCTGATACCGCTGCTGCAGGAGCTGCAGCGCGAGAAGGGCTACGTAGCGGAAGAGGCCATGGACGCGCTCGCCGCCTTCCTGGAGCTGCCCTACGCGCGGGTAAAGGCCGTGGTCACTTTTTACACGATGTTCAACCGCGCCCCGGTGGGAAAGTACCACCTCCAGGTCTGCCGCAATATCTCCTGCCACATGGCCGGCGCCCCCGGCCTGCTGGCGCGGCTGAGGGAAAAGCTGGGAATAAGCGAAGGAGAGACCACCCGCGACGGGCTCTTTACCCTTTCCTCGGTGGAATGCCTCGGCGCCTGCGGCAGCGCGCCCGTGCTCCAGGTCAACGAGCACTATTTCGAAAAGATGGACGAGCGGACGCTGGACGCGCTGCTTGACGACATGCGCCACGGCCGCCTGAGGGCCGCGGACTTCTGATACCCGCAATGGAAAATATCCTGCTGAAAGACAAGGTCGCTTCCCTAGAGGGCTATTTCGCCGCGGGCGGCTACCGGGCGCTCAAGAAGGCGCTGGCCATGAAGCCGGCGGACGTCACGGCGGAAGTAAAGGCCTCGGGCCTGCGGGGCCGCGGCGGCGCGGGCTTCCCGGCGGGCCTGAAGTGGTCTTTTATCCCCAAGGACGCGCAGGGGCCGCGCTACCTGGTCTGCAACGCCGACGAAGGCGAACCCGGCACTTTCAAGGACCGGGAACTGCTGCTGCGCAACCCCCACGCGCTGATAGAGGGCATGGTCATCGCAGGCTGGGCCATAGGCGCGCAAACCGGCTACATCTATATCAGGGGCGAGTTCGCCGCCGAGGCCCGGCTGCTGGAGCGCGAGCTCTTCGCCGCGCGGGCCAAAGGCTTCGTGGGCAGGAACGTCCTCGGCTCGGGCTTCGATTTCGAACTTTTTGTGCACCGCGGCGCCGGGGCTTATATCTGCGGCGAGGAGACCGCCCTGCTGGAATCCCTGGAAGGGTTCAAAGGGCAGCCGCGCCTGAAGCCGCCTTTCCCGGCGGTAAAAGGCCTCTTCGGCGCTCCGACCGTGATCAACAACGTGGAGACCCTGGCCGCGGTCCCGGCCATAATAGACAAAGGCGGCGCCTGGTACGCTTCCATGGGCACCCCCAAAAGCGCCGGCACCAAGCTTTTCTGCGTCAGCGGCCCGGTAAACAAGCCCGGCGTGTACGAACTGCCTCTGGGCGTGCCTTTCAGGGAGCTGCTGGAGAAGCACTGCGGCGGCATGAAAGAGGGGAAGAAACTGAAAGCCGTTCTCCCGGGAGGTTCCTCCACCCCGGTCCTCACCGCCGCGGAGGCCATGGCCGTCGCGCTGGATTACGAGGCGCTGGCCGCAGCCGGTTCCATGCTGGGATCGGGGGCGGTCATAATCATAGACGAAAGCCAGTGCATGGTAAAACTGCTGCAGGTGCTGGCCCGCTTCTACCACCACGAATCCTGCGGGCAATGCACGCCCTGCCGCGAAGGCTGCGGCTGGATAGAGAAGCTGCTCAACAGGCTGGAGGCCGGCAAAGGCTCCGGCAGGGATATAGACACGCTTTACTCCGCGGCCGACGCCATGCTGGGCCGCACCATCTGCCCCCTGGCCGACGCGATGGCCATGCCCGCCATGAGTTTCGTTAAAAAGTTCCGCGGCGAGTTCGAGGCCCACGCCGCGGGGAAATGCTGCGGGCCCGACGGCGGTGCGCGCTGATGCCCAGGATAACCATCGACGGCAGGCCCATCGAGGTGGAGAAGGGCGTCACGCTGCTGGAAGCGGCCCAGCGCCTTGGCGTCCATATCCCGCGCTACTGCTACCACCCCAAACTTTCCGTGTCCGGCAACTGCCGCATGTGCCTGGTGGAAATAGAGAAGGCCCCCAAGCTGGTGACCGCCTGCTCTACAGAAGCCGCCGACGGCATGGCCGTGCTGACCATGAGCGAGAAGGTAAAGACCGCCCGCCGCGACGTGCTGGAATTCCTGCTCATCAACCACCCGCTGGACTGCCCGGTCTGCGACCAGGCGGGGGAATGCGGCCTGCAGGACTACTACATGGAGCACAGCCTGGCCAAAAGCCGCTTCCCGGCCGAAGACAAGGTGCGCCGCCAGAAGCGGCGCGTCCTGGGTCCGCACCTGGTACTGGACAACGAGCGCTGCATACTCTGCACGCGCTGCGTCCGGTTCTGCTCCGAAGTCACCAGAACCTCGGAACTGGAGGTGATGGAGCGCGCCGACCATTCTTTCATCGACCTCAAGGAAGGCCGCGCCCTGGACAACGGCTACTCCCTTAATATCGCGGACATCTGTCCCGTCGGAGCCTGGACTTCGCGCGACTTCCGTTTTAAACAGCGGGTCTGGTTCCTCAAGAAGACCCCCACGGTCTGCCTCGGCTGCGCCACCGGCTGCCTCACGGAGGTCCACCACAACGAGAACACCATTTACCGCGTGGTGCCGCGCCCCAACGCCGAGACCAACACCTGGCTTTGCGACGCCGGGCGCATGACCTACAAAGCCGTCCAGGCCGGCGACCGGCTGGCCAAGGGCGTCATCAAGAACGGCCTGATAGACCTGGAGCCGGCCCTGCGCGAGACCGCCAGCCGCATAGACGAGGCGCACGGCGCCCTGGCCGTGCTGGGTTCGCCCTGGCTCTCGGTAGAGGACAACGCCGCCCTGGCCCGGCTGGCCAAGGACGCGCTCAAGACCGCGGACTTCTCTTTCGATTTTTCAGCGGAGCAGGGCGTAAAGGACGGCATCCTGATCAACAAGGACCCCGCCCCCAACGCCGCGGGCGCGCGCAGGGTACAGGCCGCGTTCGGGGGGACCTCCTTCGCGGAACTCTCCGCCAAGGTGGCTTCAGGGGCGGTAAAGGTACTGGTGACCGAGGCCCGCGCCGCGGCCCTGCTCAAGGACGCGCTGAAGGCGGGCGGCGCGCGCCTGATAGTTTTCGCGGCCAACCGTTCCGAGATCCCGGCCGGCGCTTACGCCACGCTGCCTTATGCCTCCTATTTCGAAACGCCCGGGACCTTTATCAATTTCCAGGGGCTGGAGCGCCGCACGCAGCCGGCCGTGACCGCGGCCGAGGGCGTAAAGCCCCTCTGGGCCATGGTCAACAAACTGGCCGTCTACAGCGGCACGTCGCTGCGCCTGGAGTCGGCGCAGGACGCGCTGAAAGGTATCGACCTGAAATGATGGAATTCTACGAGGCCAACAAGGACCTGCTCCTCTTCGCCGGCGCTTCGGCCGTGAAGGTGCTGGTGTTCCTTAACGCCGTAATGGGTTTTACCGCGCTGCTGACCCTGGCCGAGCGCAAGGTAAGCGCCCTGATGCAGGACCGCATAGGCCCCAACCGCGCGTCGCTCTTCGGGCTGGCGCTCAACGGCCTGTTCCAACCGGTGGCGGACGGCATAAAGATGGTGATGAAAGAGGACTTTGTCCCGGGCCGCGCGGAAAAGCTGCTGTTCGCGCTGGCGCCTTTCTTCGCGCTGGTGCCGGTGCTCGCCCTCTTCTCCGTCATCCCTTTCGGCGACTACGTGATGGTGTTCGGCTACAAGTTCGACCTGCAGATAGCGGACCTGCCGCTGGGGCTGTTCATGGTACTGGCCCTGTCGGGGCTGGCCATCTACGGCGTCTTCCTGGGCGGCTGGTCAGCCAAGAACAATTTCGCGCTGCTTGGCGCCATGCGCGGCGCGGCCCAGATGGTCTCCTACGAGGTGGTACTGGGCCTGACGCTGGCGGGCCTGCTGATGATCTTCGGCTCCGCCGGGCTGCAGGACATCGTGCGCGCCCAGGGCCGGCTGCTCTTCGGCTGGCTGCCCGCCTGGGGCGTGGTCTACCAGCCGTTCGCCTTCATCCTGTTCCTCGTCGCCGCCATAGCCGAGAACAAACGCACGCCCTTCGACCTGGTGGAAGGCGAGTCCGAGATCATCGGTTACTTCATGGAATACAGTTCCATGCGCTTCGCGGCCTTCATGTTCGCCGAGTTCGTGGAGATCATCCTTGTCTCCATGCTGGCGGCCACCCTGTTCTTCGGCGGCTGGCAGGTCCCTTATCTTTACGAGACCGGGTTTATCCTGCCCGGCGGCGCCCAGCTGCCCCTGAACCATTACCTGGTCTCGGCCATGCAGGTGGGCGCATTCGCCGCCAAGACCGTATTTTTCTCCTGGTTCCTGCTGGTGGTGCGCTGGACGCTGCCGCGGTTCCGTTTCGACCAGTTGATGAACCTCTGCTGGACCAGGCTCCTGCCCCTGGCCCTGCTCAATATCCTGATAACCGGCGCCGTGCTGCTGGCACTGGGGAAAGTATGATAAGCGTGAAAAAAGTGGACAACCGCCCCCTGAACTTCCTCGAGAGGCTCTACCTCCCGGAGATAGCCCGCGGCCTGCTGGTCACCACCCGCCATTTCTTCGTCAACCTCTTCAACCCCAAAGGCATTCCCACCGTGCAGTACCCGGAACAGACCCTGCCGCTGCCGCACGCTGCCCGCGAGCGCACGCGCCACCGCCTGAAGGTGCGCGCCGACGGTTCTCCCAAATGCGTGGCCTGCTTCATGTGCCAGACCGCCTGCCCGGCCTACTGCATACATATCGAGGCCGCCGAGTACCCGGACAACCCGGTGGAGAAATACCCGGCCGTCTTCGACATCGACCTGGCGCGCTGCGTGATGTGCGGCATGTGCGTGGAGGCCTGCCCGGAGGACGCCATAGCCATGGACACCCTGGAGATCCCCGGCGGCGTGCTGGACCGCAACGCCCTGAAACTCGGCCGGGAGGCCCTGCTGCGAAATCTCGCCGGGGAGCCTTCGCTCAAAGGCGCCTCCAACCGGCTCGCCAACGATTATCTTAAGTCCCGGGGGCAAGCATGATCCTGACCGCCGCCATCTATTTCTTCGGCGCCCTGGCCGCGGCCGCGACGGTGCTGATGATCTTCCAGCGGGACCCGGTAAAGGCCGCCATGCTGATGCTGGCCGCCCTGCTGGCCACCGCCGCGCTCTACCTGGCCCTCAGCGCCCAGCTGCTGGCCGTGCTGCAGGTCATCCTCTACGCCGGCGCCATCATGACGCTTTTCATAGTGGCCCTGACCGTAACGCCGGCCGCCTGGCGCGACAGACCCTCGCCGGCCAGCCTCAAGCGCGTGCTCGGGCTGGCGGTCTGCGCGGTGCTGCTGGCGGAACTCCTGAAAGTGGCCGGGCCGCTGCGGGCCGCGGCCGCCTCGCGTGATTTTTCGGAAACGGGCGCGCTGGACCTGGCGCGCCAGCTCTTCGGGCCGTTCGTCCTGCAGTTCGAACTGCTGTCCCTGGTGATCCTCGCCTCCATAGTAGGCGCGGTGGCCCTGACGTCGCGGCGGAGGCAGGCGTTATGACGCAGTTCCACCTGGCCGGGATAAGTTTTGTGCTGTTCACGGCGGCCGCCGCCGGGTTCCTCACCTGCGGCAGCCTGGTGCGCATGCTGATGTTCCTGGAACTCATGCTCAACGCGGCCAACGTAGCCCTGGTGGCCCTCGGGCCCGCGGCCCCGTCCCACGCTTACGCCGTAATGCTGTTGGCCGTGGCGGCGGCGGAGGCGGGCGTGGGCCTGGCCCTCATCCTCTCGCTGGCCACCGCCTTCCGCACCCAGGAACCGGAGAACATC
>JAMPXK010000090.1 GCA_023701245.1 Elusimicrobiales bacterium
CCGAAGACATGGCCTTTACGGCGTTCTCCTTCCTGACGGTCTTCTTCTACTGCCGGTATCACCGCGGCCGAGGCGCGGCGGACCTTATCCTTACCGGCGCGGCCCTGGGGCTGGCGCTCAACTCCAAACATACGGCGCTGCTGCTGCCGCCGGCGCTGGCCGCGCATTGCCTGCTGGACTGGCTGCCCCGCCGTGACCGGGCCGGAGAGCTGCGCCGAAGCTGCCTGGCGCTGGGCGCGGTCCTGCTCACGGCGCTGCTGGTGCTGCTGCCCTTCTATGGCCCGGAGCGCCTGGCGTATTTTTTCTCCGGGCTTAAAAAGACCCGGGCGCTGGTGGCCGGCGGCAACGTTTCCTACCTCAACGGCGCGTTCTCGATGACCGGCTTCTGGAATTATTTCCTCTACGCCATCCTGTTCAAGACGCCGCTGCCGACGCTCGCCTTTGCCGCGCTGGCCGCGGCGGCCAGGGTGAAGCAGCGGGTCCTGGCCGGCCAGGACGGGCTTTACCTGGCGCTGTTCCCGGCGCTCCTGCTGGCGGCCGCCTCCTGTTCCGATTTCCACATAGGCCTGCGGCATGTGCTGCCCTTTTTCCCATTCCTCTTCGTGTTCAGCGGCGGCGCGGCGACGTTCTTCGGGTCCCGCAAAACCTTGCTGCCGGCTGCGGCGCTGCTTCTGTGGCAGGCGCTGGCGGCCTACAACGCGCATCCCCACTACCTAGCCTATTTCAACGAACTGGCCGGGGGGACGGAACGGGGGCATGAGCGCCTGCTGGACTCCAACCTGGACTGGGGCCAGGACCTGAAAGGCCTCAAACGCTACCTGGAGGCCGAGCGGGTCTCGGACCTGGTGCTGTCCTATTTCGGCTCCACCCTGCCCTCGTACGTGGGGCGGGACTTCCAGGACCTCTTTTCCGGAGTCGTGGGGGGCAGCGCCCATCTCAACAGCCTCGCACCGGAGAGGGAATACCTGGCGGTGAGCGCCACCAACCTGCACGGGGTGTACTTCCGGGAGTTCGGCAAGGACATGTTCTACTGGCTCAAGGACAGGCGGCCGCGGGCGGTGATAGGCGGCAATATGCGGGTCTACGATATCACCGCCGACGCGCGCGCCCACGAACACCTGGCCAACGTCTATTTCCTGACCGGCTACCCGCGGCAGGCGCAGCGGGAGTGCCGCCGGGCCCTGCTGCTGGACCCCAAGGCCCGGGCGGCGGGCTTCATACTGGCGCTGACGCTGCTGAAAGAACCGGCCTCCGAGCGGGAAGGGCTGGCGCTGCTGCGCGCCTGGCTGCGCGCCAACGCCTGGGCGGCCCCGGCCGAAATGCCGGAGTTCCTGCCGGCGCCCCTCTTCCGCTACAGGTACTTCCTCATGGCCCGCCGCGCGGAGGCAAGATTCCGCGCCGCGAACGCGCCCAGAGAAGCCGCGGCGATGGCCGCTTTCGCGCAAAGCCTTAAATAAAACCGCCGATGTTTACTACAATTATGTGATATGGCTAAAATACTGGTGGTAGACGACATCCCGGCTATAGTGGAGTTCTCCAAGGAATTTTTCGAGGACGCGGGCTTCGAGGTGCGGACGGCCGAGACGGCGCCCGGCGCGATAGCCGCCCAGCGCGAGTTCAAGGCCGACGTTATCCTGCAGGACCTGAACGTCCCGGACGGCGGCGGCCTCCACGTGTACGAGACCCTGCGCGCCGCGCAGGACATGGTGCCGATAATCTTCTCTACCGGCAAGCCCGAAAGCATCGGCAATATCGCCGCTATGACCAACGTGTCGGTGCTGCGCAAACCTACGGACCCGGAAGTGCTTATGGCGGAAGTCCGCCGGTGCCTGGCCGCCAGGCCCGCCGCCCCGGCCGAGCGGCCCATGAACCCCGTTCCGCCGCCCCCTCCCAAATTCCCGCGTTAGCCGCGGCCGCGGGCCGACAAAAAAGCCGGGGAACTTCCCCGGCTTTTTTTGCGCCCTCAAGCCGCTTAAGGAATGCGGGTGTGCAGGGTCTGCGCGTTGATGTCGGTGAACTCGGCGCCCAGGATGCCGCGTTCCTGCAGGTTGGTGATCACCATCAGGGGCATGGTGGCCTTTACGTTGTAGACCATGTAGGGAATGGTCCAGAGCTTTATCTGCCTGTCCTGAGGCAGCACGCGGTTGAAGAGGATGAGCAGGTTGTTGGTGCAGTTGTTGGTGATGGTGTGGTAGAACTCGCCTTCGCGGTTCACCGCGGCCAGCGTCAGGGACTCCTGCAGCAGCTTTACCTTCTGCTCGTGCGTGAACTTGACCGGGTAGGGCACCAGGTGGCCTTTCTCGTGGTAGATGGTGCGGGCGGCGTATTCTTCCCAGGTGGACAGGGACCAGATGATGCCGAAAGCGTTCTTGAGGCCGGTGAGGGGGGAGAAGGTCTGGTCCGTGCGGGTCTTGCCCTCTATGCTCAGGGCCAGGGCCATGGGTTCGCGCCCTTTGGCGTCCTTCAGGCCGCCCTTTTCGAAAGTGAAGATCAGGAAAGAATGCGCGGCCACGACTTCCGGCTTGAACGGCTTCTTGATCAAATAGACGTTCTTTATGAGCTCCGGCTTTATGCGCATGGTGGTCCAGTCATAGGAGTTCGCGGAGGGCACTTCCGCTTCGGACATGCGCACATTGCCCATGAGAATTTCGCCGGCCTTGTTCTCCAGCAGGGTGGCCTGGCGGCGGCGGGGCTGGTAAGGGGCGGGGGTCACTTCGCCCGCTTTGGGGGTATATTCGGTTATCTTGTTTACCTTGAGGACGGCCAGGTCGTCGGCCTGTTTGGCCTCGGCCTCTATGATGACAGTTTTGCCGTCGAACCGGGCGGCTTTGCCGGCGGACAAGTCCAGTTTGAAAAGACGGCCATCCGCGGTATTGATGAAGACGCCGCCTTCGTTGCGGGTGATGACGCCCCGGAGGGAGTAGGCTACGCCCCAGCTCTTATCTGCCGGCAATTCCAGGCCGGGCAGTTCGGCTATGCGGGCGGCGTTGAGATTTTCAAGTTCCGAAAAGTTCTGGGCCGTGGCGGCCATGGGGGCTAGCAGCAGGGCGAGGCAGAGGGTTTTCAATATCATGCCTATATGATACCCTCCGCGCCGGCTTTCTTAAAGGGGCCAAGGACCCCCTTTCGCAGGGGCTATGTTCCCAGTTGCGGGTAGGCCCTTTGGGAATGAAATTAATATAATCTATCCATAAGGACTTTCCCCGGAGGCAAAAATGAACGTGTTCTCTAAGACCCAGCTGGAAAAATACGCGGATACCCTGGTATGGGGGCTCATGACCGCCCGCACCAAGCCTTTCAAGAAATACGACAAAGTATTGCTGCGCTGCGACCTGGAAGCCCGCGAGCTGGGCGAGCTGGTGCACCGCAAGCTGGTGCAGCGCCGCTTCAACGTGACGGTGAGCTTCCTGCCCAGCCCGGCCATTGAGAAGGACTTTTACCAGTTCTCGGACGATAAGCAGCGCGCCTTCCTGTCCCCCTGGGACAAAGAGATGTACAACAACCTCAACGGCTACGTGTTCATCCACGCGCCGGCATCGCTGACGCACCTCAAAGACATAGACACCCGCCGCCAGTCTCAGGTGGCCATCGCCCGCAAGCCGCTGTTCGCCATCCGCAACAAGCGCGAAGAGGCCGGCCAGTTCGCCTGGACCCTCTGCACCTATCCCACCCCCGAGCTGGCCAAACAGGCCAAGCTTTCCGTGAAGGAATACGCGGCCCAGATAGCCAAGGCCTGCTACCTCAACGAACCCGACCCGACCAAGAAATGGAACCAGGTCTACAAGCAGGTGACGGCCATAAAGAAGTGGCTGCTCGGCCTGAACATGGACGTCATCCGCACCGAGTCGGCCTCCATGGACCTGGAAGTGAAGCTGGGCGAGAAGCGCCGCTTCCTCGGCATCAGCGGCCATAATATCCCCAGCTTCGAGATCTTCACCTCGCCCGACTGGCGCGGCACGCGCGGTACCTATTACGCCAACCTGCCGGCCTTCCGCGGCGGCAACTACGTGGAGAAGATAAAGCTGGAATTCAAGGACGGCCGCGCCGTGAAGATCTCCGCCGCCAAGGGCGAAGATTACGTGAAGAAGATCATGAACACCGACAAGGGTGCCAGCCAGCTGGGCGAGTACTCGCTGACCGACCGCCGCTTCTCCAAGATCGACCGCTTCATGGCGGACACCCTCTTCGACGAGAACCACGGCGGCAAGCACGGCAACTGCCACGTGGCCATCGGCAACGCCTATACCGACACCTATACCGGCGACGTCTCCAAGCTCAACGAAGCCCTTAAGAAGAAACTGGGCTACAACGACTCCGCCGTGCACTGGGACCTGATCAACACCGAGGATAAGAAAGTGACCGCCACGCTCAGGAACGGCAAAAAGGTCACCATCTACGAAAAAGGCCAGTTCAAGTATTAACTGGAGTGTCCCGCCGACCGAAAGGGCCGCCTTCCGGCGGCCCTTTTTGTTGTGGCCCCGGGGGTTATTTGGGATAATATAAAAACAATGAGCACACTTCTTGCGGCTTTGAGGACGGAGCGGGGGCGGCACGTGGCCGGGGCGGTCTTTATGGCGGGGTTCTCCGCCATGTTCCTTTTCTGCGGCTACGAGTTCATCCGCTCGCCGGCGGAATCCATCTTCATGGACCAGTTCGGCGCGGAGTACAAGCCTTACGCCATAGCCTGCGTGCCTTTCATGATGGCCGCCATGATCTACGGCTACGGGCGCCTGCTGTCCGCCTTCGGCGCCAAGAGGGCCATGGCGGTCTCCATGCTGGGCAGTTCCGCGTTCTTCCTGCTCGCGTGGGCGATGCTGGGCAGCGCGGGGCGCTGGTTCGCTTTCTTCCTGCTGGTGTTCAAAGAATCCTATGTGGTGATAATTTCGGAGCAGTACTGGTCTTTCATCAACAGCGTGCTGCAGGACGAGGAGGGCAAGGTCTTCAACGGCCCGGTGGCCGGCCTGGGGGCCCTGGGGTCCCTGATAGGCGGCTGGCTGCTGAGCCGCTACGTGATGGGCCTGGGCACCGACAAATTCGTGCTGTTCGCGGCTGTCATCATCCTGCCTGCCGTGGTGCTGTCCTGGCTGAGCTATAACGCGGCGGGCGAGCCCAAGCCCACGGCCGAAGAGGCGGGGGGGCGCAAAGGCCACCTGCACCTGAGCATCCTGCGGGAGAACCGCACGGTGCTGTTCATAGCTTTCATCATCTTCGCGGCGCAGGTGGTGGCCACGGCGCTGGACTTCCGCTTTACCC